>CALMTT010000709.1 GCA_937872615.1 uncultured Verrucomicrobiaceae bacterium
GTGATGATGCTGGACGGTCATCCGCACGGGATGGTGCCGCGTGATGACAAGGCGAAGCGTGCGGACTCGCTCACGGCGTTTCGGAATGAGCTGTTTGAGGATGCGATGCCGCTCGTGGAGGCCAACTACCGCGTGCTGCCCGGCCAAGAGCATCGCGCCATCACCGGTCTGAGCATGGGCGGCTGGCAATCGCTCACCATCGGGCTGAATGCGACGGACCGCTTTGCCTACATCGGCTCCTTCAGCGGTGCGGCGGACACCGAGGCGGTGAAGGCTTGCATGGATGACAGCGCGGGCACGAATGCGAAGCTGAAGCTCCTGTGGATCGCCTGCGGCAAGGATGACTTCCTCCTCGATCGTAATCACACGCTGATCGCCGCGCTGAAAGCCGCGAACGTGAAGCACGAGTGGCACGAAACGGCCGGAGATCACTCCTGGCCGGTGTGGCGCGGGTATTTGAGCGAATTTTTGCCGAGGCTGTTTCAGTGAGCTTGTTGTGATAATGCATGCCTGATCGCCGTTGACTTGCGCCCTCTGAAACCATGAAACTGATCCTCGCCTGCCTCCTTGCCGCATCCATCGCTCACGCTGCTCCTGTGCCGCTTTTTGACGGCAAGACCTTCACCGGTTGGGAAGGGGACATTGGCAGCGTGTGGCGCATCGAGGATGGGGCGTTCGTGGCGGGCTCGTTGGAGAAGAAGCAGGAGAAAAACAACTTCCTGGCCACGAAGAAGGAGTATGGCGACTTTGAGCTGACGCTGAAATGGAAGCTGGAGGGCACGGAGGGCTTTGTGAACGGCGGTGTGCAGTTTCGCACTGTGCGAATTCCGAATCATCACGAGGTCTCAGGCTACCAGGCCGATCTTGGCAAGGGCTACGACGGTGCTTTGTATGACGAAAGCCGCCGCAAGAAGATGCTGGCGCAGCCTTCGCCGGAGGTGCTCGCGAAGGCACAGAAGCCGCTCGGCGAATGGAACGACTACCGCATCCGTGCGGAGGGAAATCGCATCCAAATCTGGCTCAATGGCGTGCAGACGGTCGATTACACCGAGACAGAGCCGAACATCGACCTCACCGGCATCATCGCCGTGCAGATCCACGGCGGCGCGACTTCCATCGTGCGCTACAAGGATCTCATGATCGAGGAATTGCCGGCGAAGAAGTGAGGATCAATTGACCGTGAAGCCATTGGTGATCGTGCGGGTCACGCCGCCGTTGTAGGTGACGATGACGTTACGGGCACCCGTGGTGGCACTCGCGGCCACGGTGAAGGTGGCGGTGATGAGCGTCTGGCTGTAGCGGACGATGTTGCTGACGGTGATGCCCGTGCCGCTGCCAAAAGTGATGCTCGTCACGCCGACATTTGCTGGCGGTAGAGGTGTGGGCAGTTCGATGACGACACTCACCGCAGTTCCGGTGTTGGCGTTGTTGGGCGTCACCGTGTTCGCACCACCGCCAACGGGCGCGGTGCTGGTGAAGTAGGTGCCCGCGATGCCGTTGCGATCATACGTGGTCAGCGAGGAGCGCACGGTGCGGTAAAAACGGCGTGTGTTGCTGCTCGCGGCGGCGGTTTCGGTCACGGTAACGACATCGTCGCCGCTCGCGGTGACGGTTGGAGTCAAAGCGGTCCAGTTCGCGAGATCGTTGCTGGCCTGGATTTGATAGGTGCCGCCTTCGACGCCGCTCCAGGTGAGGGTGACATCGCCTCCGTTGATGCCGAGACCATGCTCCGCATCGGCTTTGAGCGGCCCGGCGAGCTTCGCGGTGCTCACCGGCTCGGCGATGGTCGTCACCGCGCCGCCGCTGGGCGTGCCAAAGAACTGGCGGCCTGTCGTGTATGGAAACGCGGGCGTGCCATCGCTCTCGATGGTGGTGAAGTAAGCCCACGTCCCGCTAGGAAACTCCGGCGTGACGCAGAAGCGGGCGTTTTGCTCGTTCAGATCAAAGTGCGTGCCCTGCACATGCCCGAGATCGCCACGGTAGTCGTAGTCCTCGATGTAGTGCCCCAAAGCGAAAGCGGTGCTCACATTCGGCCCGTTTTGAAACGTGACCGTCTGAATCCGCGCGGCCCAGGCGGGCAAAGCGGTGCGTGTGCTGATGCTGCGCAGCACGAACCCGCTGATCATGCGCCGCACGCCGCTGCCCGCGTCCATCGGCGAGGAGTAGCCGTAGGGCCCGTAAACTGGCAGTCCATCCTGCGCCCACGCGACGATGGGCGAGTGCTTCGTCACCGGCGTGGTGCTTTCGCTGTAGAGCTTCGTGGTGGGATTGTAGTCCACATGATCGCCGAGCTGGTAACGCAGTGCGATGGGCTGCGCGTGGTAGTGGTAGTTGCTGCCCGCCTGATGCGCGTAGGCCGGATCAAAGGTCACGCTTTCATTGTGATACGCGTCGCGATTCCACACGCCATCGCCGGTGAAGGCACCGCCCGGCGTGGCATCGGCGCTGTTCGCGAACGAGTAAGAAAAGGCATCGCGACAATCAAACAAGCTCACGCCATTCACCATGCGGCCCGTCGCGCCGAGACCAGTGAGCGTCTTCGTCGTCGGAATGACCGGCGTGCGCGGGAATCGCCATTTCACGGCCTGATTCGCGGGATAGTTCGGGAAGAGATTTGTCTTCGCCGCATTCAGATACCACGGACCCATCACATGACTCGCGAGGCCGGTGCTATGCACATAAACCCAGCTCGTGCTGTAATCGACCTGATGCACGTCCGTGTAGGCCGGAGTGGCCTGCGTGCCCTGACCTCGCGTCCAGGTGGTCGCGGTGGTGTTCGAGTTCAAATCAGCCAGCGTGGGAAAAATGCGCGCATACTGCCCGCTGTTCGCCGTGTGCCAGGAGGTGATCAGCGGCTCGTTCGGCACGCCGCTGGCCGAATAGCTCGCCGATTGCAGTTTCAGCGCCGCGTAGGCCGTCTGCTGAGCATTCGTGACATTCGTGCCGAGCAGGTTCGTGGCCTGATTGGCATCGCTGGGCACATAAAACAGCTCCTCATGCCCATCATCGAACTGCAGCAGCGTGTAACCCGCCGCATCCGTGATCACGCGACCGCTCACGCTCGTGGCGAGATCCGCGCTAAACATCTGACTCATCACCACGCGGCTGCTTTCGCTGCTGTTTTGCAAAATCGGCGTCAGGCTGCGTGAATCGAGCGCATTCGTCGAAGGCTGCGTCGCGGCCACATTGATGCCCGCGAGCTCCAAAATCGTGCTGTAAAGGTCCACGGCATGCACCGGCACGCTGCTGTTGCGGTTGGGGCTCACCACGCTCGGCCCGGCGATGATCAGCGGCACCCGCGTGCCGCCCTGGTAGATCGTTTCCTTCGAGTGCGCGGCGCTGTAGGGCGTTTGGATGACGTTTGATGGCGTGCCGTTGTCGCCGATGAAGATGACGTGCGTGTTCGTGAGGTTCACCGTAGCCAAAACGCGGCCCACCTCCGTGTCCAGCGCCTGGCACATCGCCTCATACATGCCGCGATTCGTCGTCGGTGTGCCGTAGGTGTGCAAATTGGACGGCGGCACATGCAGCGGCGCATGCGGCGCATTGAAGGCCGCCCACGCGAACCACGGCGTGCCGGATGGCTGCGCCTGGATCGGGCGCGTCGGGCCGGTTGATCAAGCCACGGCC
>CALMTT010000710.1 GCA_937872615.1 uncultured Verrucomicrobiaceae bacterium
AAAGCTGATCTGCTCTGCTGCCATGCCAGCGCCGAGCGCCATCTCCAGCTCGCCGCCAGACGCGATGTCGAACCCATCGACCAGCTCGGTCATCGCCGCGAGCAAGGGCGCATAGGGGTTGGCCTTCATCGCATAATGCAGATGCAATCCCTCCGGCATCGCCTCGCGCAACAACGCGACCTTGGCACAGACCACACCCATGTCATAAACGAACACAGGCGTATCGCCCGCCTCATCCACCAGCGCAGCCGTACCGCAGCCGCCTATCAACAGCATACCCTCTTCCGCCTCGAACCATGGCGGTATCGGCCCCATCGGCTTCATGCCGGCTGGCCTTCCGTGAGAGAGCCCCAGTTGTTAGCCAGCTCCACGCGGTCGATCTTGCCATTTGGGTTGCGCGGGAACTGGTCCACCACAAGGATGTCAACGGGCATCATGAAATTCGGCAATTCCTTTTTGAGATAATCATGCAGCGCGTCCAGCACCCCTGCATGCCCTTCTGCAATGCGCACCAACAGCAATACTGCCTGCCCCAGCCGCGCATCCGGCACGCCCAGCGCCACCGCTTCGGCTACGCCTTCAACAGACTGCGCCGCTTCCTCGACCTCGGTCGGACTGATGCGGTTGCCGGCGGATTTGATCATCGCATCCTCGCGCCCGACAAAATACAACAAGCCCTCGGCATCGCGCCGCACCGTATCGCCAGACCACACCGCTCGCCCATCATAGCTCGATGACGGCGGCGCGGGCCGGAACCGCTCGGCGGTGCGGATCGGGTCGTTCCAGTAGCCTTGCGCTACTAGCGGCCCACAATGCACCAGTTCACCAGGTTCGTCATCGTCCGTCAGGCTGCCATCAGGGCGACAGACAAGGATTTCCGCATGCGGGATCGCGCGGCCCATACTCTCCGGGTGTGTAGCGACCAGCTCCGGCGGCAGATAGGTGGAGCGAAACGCCTCGGTGAGGCCATACATCGGATAGATGCGGGCCTGCGGGAAGAGCTCGCGCAGGCTGGCGATGTAGCTTTGCGGCAAATGATCGCCGGTGTTCGTGATGACGCGAATCTTTGGCAGCGGCACCGGGCGATAGCGTTGCATCTTGATCAGGCCGCCGAACAAGGTCGGCACGCCCGGCAGCACGCTGATCTCCTGCGCCGCGAGGATGCGCGGCAGCTCCGGCCCTGCCATCTCCGGCCGTCCGATGAAGACGGAGGCTCCGGCGATGGCGGCGTAGAAGAGTTGATACAGGCCGTAGTCAAAGCTCAGCGGCAAAAGCACCGCCACGCGATCCTCCGCCTGATATTGAAGCCTCGCTTGAATGGCCGCGGACACGAAGCGAACCACCGCGTGCGTCAAAATCACCCCGCGAGGCGTGCCGGTGGAGCCTGAGGTGAAGACGAGGAAGGCCGGATCAGTTTCCTGACCGGGAAACGGCAGCGCTTCCGACTTCGGAGCCGCGAGCAATGCCTCGAACGAAGCCTGTTCAGCCCAAACGACGGGCGTTTCACCAAACTCCGCGCTCAACGAAGCGGTGGAGGCTTCGAGCAGGCCGAGCTTGGGCTTCGTTTGATCGATCACGCGGTGCAGGCCCTCGGGCTTGAGCTGCGGATGAAGAATGACCGCGATCCCGCCTGCCCGGATGGTGGCGAAAAACAGCAACACGGACTCAATGCGGTTCTCGGTCACGATCACGACGCGGTCGCCATGGCCGATGCCACGGACTTGGAGATTCGCGGCGATGGTTTCGATCTGCTGCCAAGCCTCGCCGAAGGTCAAATGTCGTGAACCATCGCTGAGATACAGCTTGTCCGGCGAACGAAATGCCGCGTCCCGCACGAGGGCGGTCAAAGAGGTGTCAGAGGGCGTGGACGGGGCAGGGGGCATGCGAAAACACGGCAACGATAAGGGCCGGATTTTCCGCGTGCAACCTGAGGAGGCCTCATTTTGCCACTCGCATCCATTTTACGGACTCCATTCCGCTCGCCAGTTCCTTGATTCTGACCTCCCACGTGCCTGGATCATCATTTGGCGCGAGGTTGATGTCCGTTTCGACAATGCCGTTTTCGGCGGCGTAGTAGCCGCTGCCCTCGGCGAGGTTGCCGTTCGCATCGCGAATGTCGAGACGCACGGGGATCACGGCCTTGACGGGGCCTTCCTGAGTGCTGGTGATGCGGGCGGAAAGCTTCGCGGTGTTGCTCAGCGTGGCGTTTTCCGGCACGGACAGCTCGATGCCGAGCAGCGGCTTGGGCAGGATGACGAAAATGCGGCCATCACAAGGCCCCAGCTCGACCGGCCAGCTCATCACGCCGTCGTCGCCACGCTTTGGCAGGATGAAACGCGTGCCGGTGAGCTCATACACGTTCGCGGATTCGGCCTGCAAGCTCACGATACCCTTCGATGGCAGGCCGTTTTCCATCACCAGACCATGCTGGCCCAAGTAGCTTCCGTATTCGCGATGATCGTTGATCACGAAAAGGTAGGTCGCGTCGCCAAACTTCCGTGTGCGCACGATGATCTCGGGATTGTCGCACATCGCCTTCTGCGGCAGCGAAAAGCCGCCGATGGTCTTGGCGAGGGCGAGAACCTTCGTTTTGTCCTCCGCGGCCTTTTTCTCGCGTTTGAAGCTCTGGATCGTGAAATCGGCTTTGAGGCCCGGGCAGAGGAATTCATCCGCGATGATCTTGCCGCCCTTCTTCTGCCAGTCGGCGATGCGAGCCACGACTGACTTCGTCAGCACATCGCAAAACGGCATCACCAGCACTTTGCGGCCGCTGAGGCCGTTTTTGAGCAGCGTTTCCTCAAAGATAATGTCCGTCTGCACATGCGCATGCTGCAAAGCGAGCCACACATCCGCCTCCCAACCGTTGTTGGAACCGTAACCACCGCGCCGGGCAAACATCTGCGAGGTGAAACTCTCCAAAAAAGCCACTTCGCTGCGTTCGTCGGGTATTTCCATCAATGTCGGCCCCAGCGGCTCGATCACGTCCTGGATGAGCTGTTTCAAGACCGGTGCCGTGTTCGGATTTGTGAAGCGATAGGCGCTGGGGCTGTCTGTCTGCACGAGCGACTGCCAGCCGTGATACATGATCCCTTGGACGGGCCGCGCGATCTTCGTCCAAAGCGCTTCCTTCAAATGCATCGGCGCGATGGTGATGTAGGCCGCCTCCGGATCGTGATCCTCCCACGCCACGAGTTCACCCGGTGCCTTCGCGGTCATCGGCGCGGTTTGGGAGCGATACCAGATGAGCTGCGTCATCTTCATCACACGCTGATTTCTCCCTGTAGCAGCACTCATCGCGAAAAGCTGGTCGGCGCACATCCCGATCTTTTGCGGATCAGGGTAGGTATAGGTCCAGTGCGAGATCACATCCACGCCGCCGCCTGCGCCGCTGATGCTCGGCTGGCGCACCGCGGGATCAAAAAAGGTCCACACGCGCGATGTGGTGCTTCGGATGCCTTTGTGAAGCGCGGTATGTAGACCGTTCCAGCCATCGCCGACGGTCCAGAACCACCGGTAGTATTTCAAAATGGGATGCTCGTCTTCAATCACGCGATCCGCCGGAAAGTCCTTTAGCTTCGTCCAGTCCACACCGCCGCGAGTGACCACCTCCGCGGGGATGTCGGCATTGGCGAATTTCTTGTAAGCCTCCACCTCGATGGGACTGAATGAAGGCTGCGATGAATCGCGCACCTCCGTGTCAATCAAGGCCGTGGTGAAGGCGGGATGATCGCCATAGGTTTTGCCGATGCTCATGCCGAGTGTTTGGAAGAACGGCGCAAACTCCGGTGTCGAGGCGATGACGTCCTGCCGAGCATAGGGCACGCCCTTGCGGTCCACGCGCAGGTTTTTCGGATCCTTCTCCAAGGTGTCGTGAGGTGAGAGACTGGCGACGACTTCGAGGCCGTTCGCCAATGCCTCATCGAGGTAGGCGCGATTCCGCGCGATGTATTCCGGCGTGCCCGGTGGCAGTTGTTTCTTCTGCTGCCACATCTCGCCCGTGTTTTGGGCGCTGAAGCCGATGAAGTGCGTGAAACCAATGTCCTTCAACCTCGCGATCTCATCGCCACCACCACCCCACATGATCACCGGCATCCGCGGAGGCATGCGGGCGACGATTTGCAGCATCGTGCTCTGCTCCGTGGCGTAGTCGCCAGATTCGAACCGAGCCCGCAGCTCATACGAGGCGGGTTTGAGGGCTGTGTTGAGCGAAAACTTCGCCGTGAAGCTCTTTCCCGCCGCGAGATCCGGCACGATGAAGTCCTCCGTCTTCCCGCCGAGCGAGGCTTTGAGCTTCGCGCCCTTCATCGTGTCGCGTTTGAGATTCGTGACGACGATGTCGATGGGCTTCGCGGTCTCCATGCGCTTCCACACGGCGCGTGTCGCGGTGATTTGCATCGCCACGCGTTCAAAGCTCAGCATGCCCTCGCAGATGCGCACCTCGTCGATGAGGCCGGGAAAGCCGCCGTAATTGCTGCCGAGCCGGTCGCCGATGCTCAGCTCCTTTTTGCCCGGAGTGACCGCACCAAAGCCCTCCAGCTTCGCACCGCCGACCGCAGTGCCATTGCGATAAAACTTCCCCTCGCCCGCGCCATCGTAGGTGAAGGCCACATGCTGCCACTCCTCGCCCAGTTTGATGGGCTGCGAGTAAATCTGCCGCGACTCCGCGCCGAAGCCGAGCGTCACAAACATCCGCCGCAGCCCGCCTTTGTCCGCCTCGCCGATCTGCCACTGGTAGTCCGTGTGATCGACATACTTCTTGTCGAGCAGGAAGCAGCGCAGCTCCGGTTTGAACTCCGCCTTCGGCTTGATCCACATCTCCAGCGTGAACGCCCCCTTCACCGGCAGCACGCTCACCAGCGCCGCATGCCGTTTGTCCTGCACTGGAAAGCCCGGAAACGATTCCAAACCACCGCCGAAGCGCCCTTTCGGATTCAACACGGCACCTGTGAGCTTCAGCCCCTCTTCCTTTTCAAAGCTCCAATGCCCGAGCACATGCTTCCCGGTCGCATCTTCGCCGCTGTAGCCTGTTTCCCAGGTTTCCTGGAGGGCCAAAGCGGTGCAGCAAAAGCTGAGGAAGAGCGGAAGGAGAAGCGGTCGGAGCATCAAGGCAGAAAAGCACCCGCGCAGGACAACTCTTTCAAGTTTCCGCGGGCGTCATCCCGTCGAATCCATTCTCGACGATCTTCGGTGGGTGGAGACTTGCGTCAGCGTCCTGGAGTGCTCCAGTCCTCTGGAGCTTTGCGCGGGCAAGAGAAAGTGGCACAGGTTTGCAACCTGTGCCGTCGAAGGGGAAAATCTGCGCGCGGCAAGGTGTGCGTGAAATCCGGAGGTGGTGCCTGCCGCAGACTCTTGGACGCCTCCTGGGCCTGAACAGGTTGCAAACCTGTTCCACTTTCCGCGCTTCCGACTGCATCGTTATGTCCAAAGACCACGCCCGACTCCTCTCTCGGAGGGAGAAGATCGCATGGAAATCCCGAGTCACTCCCGTCGAACCCTCCAGCACGGCTTCCCGCCCGACTCGGCGCAGGGTTTGGAATATTCACACATGGAATTTACCCTCCTATGTTGGAGTAAACCCGCATTTTTGTTGCCTGATTCCAACATAGGAGGGTAAAACGACACCCATGAGCGCCACACTGCGTACTTTTCCCAACAATCTGTCGGATATAAAGGTGCTGACAAACCTCACGATCTGTGAGTGATCCTCAAGTTAGCCGTTGCCACCGTTACGCGCTCCGAGTCATGCGCCCTTACCGCAAAGCCATAGAGACCATTGCCGTTCCTTGGGCTGCTCGGCACGGATTTAGCCGAGCATCGGCACACGTCTTTCATCGCGCAGCCAACGTCCTCGGTGTTGTCGAGGTCATCGAGATTCAGAAGTCCTGCAAACACCCGCACCGAACTTTCACCATCAACCTTGGCTTGTATCATCCATCGTTCACGACCGCCCCAAGTCCATCATCTACCGACATCGCTTCCATTCACTGCGCCCGGCGTATCCGCCTCGGGCACGTCATGCCGAAGCACTTCTGGAGTCGTCTCGTTCTCTGGTTTTGGTTCGGTTCTGGCTGGCATTGGTGGCAGCTCATTCCCGGCGATTTTTGGTGGGCGTATCGTGACACCGACGACTCGCTTTCACGCGCCATGTCCGACGCGCTCTCTCAGGTCACGCGTTATGGATTGCCTTGGTTCGAGCAGTTCTCTTCACTTCAAGACGCTACAGAGGTATTCGACCGTTCTCGTTTCAGTCTCAATGAGTCCGCGGGCTTTTTCCCCCAACCGCACAACGGCTAACCATGCGCTGCAGCGAACGGCCTCTCCGCCGTGCGTGCGAGCGTCGCGGGAGTTCGTGAGCGCGCCGTGCGCTCCACCCGCCCCGCCGAGGCCGTCGCTGAGCTTGGGTCGTTAAGCCACTGGACACCCCTGACACGCTCAAGCGTGAACAACGTACTCCAGCTCACTTCTCGTCCAGTGCCCGGCGGATGCGGTATTTGATGGCGAGCTGGTGGGCGGGGGTGTTGGCGAAGTTGAGGGCTTTGATGCTTTCGATCTGAAGAAGGGCGCTGCTCTGCGTGGCGTGGTAGAAGCTGCCGCTGTGGGCGAGGCTGAGGAGGCGGTTGATGTAATCGAGCTGAAGGTTCTGCCGCAGGGTGCTGACGGGCTTGGCAGGATCATCGCCGGTGCAGATGGCGGCGGTGAGGGCGGTGAGGACTTCATCGACGCTGACCTCGTTGCCGTAGAGCGAGCTGTCCTGCAGGCGCTGGAGCGTGGCGGGATGCAGGATGTGGGCGAGCAGACCGGTCTGGATGCGGAAGGCGATGTCGTGGAGCTTCGGATCCTCGGTGCCGTCACCATGGTCAAAGCCGCGGCGCTGCTGCTGGAGGTGCGCGTAGAGCTCGGCGGGGGCGGCGAAGGCATCGGGAGCAAAGGCATGCTTCGCGAGCACGGCGAGGGCGCGGCGTTGTTTTTCAGCCTCGACGGGCTTGAAGGGCTTCACGCCATCCGCCTGGCCCTGCACGGCACGTTCGACATAAACTCCGCCGACATAGCGCGAGATGGCGGTGAGGGCATTTCCGACCTCCTTCGTGATCGACATGTAGCCCTGCGCGACCTCTTGCCAGCTCTTGCCCGGCTCGGCGAGGTCTTTGAGCACGTTCTTGAGCTCGCCCTTGGCCATGTCGCAGCGCTGCTCGCCATACACGATGGGATCGCTGCTCATGTCGAAGAGCATGGCGCGAGGATCGATGGCCTTGCCGGTGGCCCGCATGTCATCGGCGTCATTCGCAAAGGCCAGCTCGGGCTTGTGGGACTGGCTGGCGATGGCTTCGAGGCGCTTGCCTTCCTCGACGGGATCTTCCAAGGCCTCGCTGTAACCGAAGTGGATGGCCCAGTGGTCATAGGGGCCGGGCTTGGTGGTGAAGTATTGCCCCTGCTTCACGCCTTTCGGCGCGAGATTGATCGGCGGGTAATCCATCACGGAGCCGGTGAGGCCGACCTTTTCGGTGATCTCGGCATTGTGAATGGTCTCGGGCGTGTGGAGATGGCTGGCGCGGAAGTTGTGGTTCAAGCCGAGCGTGTGGCCCACCTCGTGCAGGGCGAGGTAGTAGAGCGATTCTTTGACGAGGCGGTCCACCTCGATGCGGTCGCTCTTTTGCAGGCGGAGCATGGTCTGGCCGAACTGGATGCCATGGCGGGCGCAGTTGCAGGCGAGGCAGGCATGCGGATCGAGCTTGTTCGCGTCCTGCGTGCCCTGCTCGGTGGCGAGGCCGAGGTCGTCGAAGAGCTTCTTCGTGAGCAGGCGCTTCGTGATGTAGCTGTATTCGAGCATGATGTCGGCACCGAGGATCTGGCCGGTGCGCGGATTGGCAAAGCTGGGGCCGTAACCACCGAAGGGCGGATTCACGCTGCTGGTCCAGCGGAGCACGTTGTGCTCGATGTCGCCGGCGTCCCACTTCGCATCATCAGGCTGCTGTTTGACGACGACGGCATCTTTGAAGCCGGCGGTCTCGAAGGCCTCGTTCCACTTCAGCACGGCGGCGCGGATGGTGTCGCGGAATTCGATGGGCGTGGTGTTTTCAATCCAGAAGACGATGGGCTCCACCGGCTCGCTGAGAGCGGTGCCGGGCTTTTGCTTCACGAGATTCCAGCGGTGAATGACGTCGCGATAGGGCGCGGCATCGAGGCTGGTCATGTCGGTGATCTGGTGGGTGAAGTAACCGATGCGCGGGTCGTCGAGGCGCGGCTTGAAATCACTCTCCGGCATGGCGAGCAGCGTGTGCTGCACCTGCACGGTGATGTAGCGCGGATCGGCGATGTCGGCCTCGAACTCGTGGGGCGGGTTCTGGTTCTCGTAAACGTATTCGGTGATGACGGCGGTGTTCTTCGGGTAGCCGTTGATGCGCATGACCTTCGTCTTCGACTCGGAGAGGCGGCCGAGCATCGAGCGCTCGCCAAACTTCACCATGGTGAGCGCCTCACGCAGGAAGAGGTTCGTGGCGGAGATGAGCAGGCCGTCGTTGTCCTCGGCGACGATGCTTTCACTGGCGAGAATGGCATGGCTGATGTTCGCATTGCGGGCGCGGGCCAGCGGGCTTTGCGGGTCGAAGTAGATGGAGGTGTTGCTCTCGACGAACTCGACCTTGTCGAAGATCTTGCGCAGCACGACAATGGTCTCCTCGCCATAGCGGCCGCGGTTGTGACCGACGCCCACGGGGCCATCGACGCTGTGATTGAAGTAGATGAACTCAGGGCCGAGCTGCGATTTGGCGATGTAGAGCCATGGAGCGCCTTTTTCCATGTCCAGATACATGCGGAAGAGGCCGTCGATGCGTTTGAAGTCCTTCGTGAAGTCCGCCACGGACTTCTTCTTCGGCTTGTTGTCCTCGGCGGGCTTTGATGCGGTTTGCTGAGCAGGTGCGGCGGCGGGCTGAGAGGTTTGTGCCGGAGGATTGGATGGTGCGGGAGAAGGCTGGGGCTTGGGCTCCGGTTTGGCAGGTTCGGGTTTTGGCTCCGGCTTGGGCTCGGGTTTCGGTTCAGGCTTCGCGGGGTCAGGCTTGGGTTCCGGCTTCGACGGCGCGGGCTTGGGCTGCGGATTGGGCTCGGGCTTCGGGTCAGCGGCGTGGCTGCTCAGAGCGAGGGAGAGGACCGTGAAGGCGGTCAAAGTGCGGCGAAGCATGGGTGGCAGGGTGGGTTGAAGTCGGGAAATCTATGGGACAACGCCGCGGGATGCACGCCTTTGTGCGAATTTTGTTCGGCCTTGGTTCCGCCTGCATGCTGCGGGCCTTTCGGAGCGTAGGTTTCACCGCATGAAATCGCTCCTGAAGCCTCTTTGCCTCCTCGCCCTGCCCGGTGCCGCCCTCGCGGAGCCGGACTTCTACCGCGATGTGTTCCCCTTTCTGAAGGCCAACTGCGTCTCCTGCCACAACAAGACCACCACGAAGGCCGGGCTGAACATGGAAACGCCCGAGCTCATGATCCAAGGCGGCGATTCCGGCCCCTCGATCGTGCCTGGCAAAAGCGCCGAGAGCCTCATCGTGACCGCTTCGCTGCACAAAGACGACATGGAGATGCCGCCGCCGAACAACAAATCCGGCGCCGTGAAGCTCACACAGGCCGAGATCGCGCTTTTGAAGCAGTGGATCGACCTCGGCGCGAAAAGCTCCACGCAGGCCGAGCGCACTGTGGCGCTGAAGGCCTTCGCTGCCAGCATCGACCCGATCTACAGCGTCGCGATGTCGAAGGATGGTCGCTATGCCGCCTGCGGTCGCTCAAATGACATCTTCATCTACGACTTGGCCTCTCGCCGCGTCGCAGCGCAGATCCCGGATGCGCATCGTGCCCTCGTGCAATCCCTCGCCTTCAGTCCGGACGGCACACGCCTTGCCAGCGGCAGCTTCCGCGAAGTGAAAATCTGGCATGTGCAGCCTGCGAAAGCCTCCGCGGCTCCGGTGGCCTCGAAACCAGCCGATGCGGCTCTCGTCAAAAAGATCGCCGACAGCTCCAAGCTGGCCGTTTTGGGCAGTGCGGTCTCCAGCGATGGCAAAACGATCGCCACGGCCTGCGCCGATGGTTCGGTGCGGCTTTGGGATGCTGGCACGGCAAAACAGGTCATCGAGCTGCGAGGCCATCTGGCCGCTGCAAAGAAGACCGCCGAACTCGAATGGGCCATCGCCCGCAACACGCTTGAGCAGGCGTTTCAAAAGAGCGAGGCCGACCGCATCGCGAAGCAGAACACCGCGCTGGATGAACTGCTCAAAAAGGCCAACGACGCCATCACCTCGATGAAGAAGGTGCTGCCGGAGAAGCAAAAAGCCGTGCCACCGACCACCACCGCGAAGAACGATGCGCAGAAGGCCGTGGACGATGTGAACGCGAAGATCAAAGCCGCGCCCGGCGGCAAGCCGGACGCTACGCTGGATCGCGATTTGAAGACGGCGCAGGACAAGCTCATCACCGCGAAGATGAGCGAGGTGTCCGCCCTCGCAGCCGTTTCCGCCACCGAGAGCAATATCAAGGACGCCGAGGACGATGTGAAACGCATCACCGACTCGAAAGCGAAGAACGCCAAGGCCATCGCCGATGCCAATGCCGCCGGCACCGCGGCCAAAACCGCGCAGGACAAGGCCACAGCCGAGCTCACTGCCTTGAAGCAGCAGATCACCAAAGCCACTACAAAGCCTCTCGCGGTCGGTTTCTCCGCCGATGGCGGTCGCGTGGCCGCGTTGTTTGAAGATGGCGTGCTTCGCGTGTGGGCCGCGGCCAGCGGTTTGGTGATCGAGGAGTCCAGCGGCAGTTCCGCGGGCACGACGACGATTGCCGCCGGACCCGATGGCTCCTTCACGGCGGTGAAATCTCTCACGCTCAGCGCTGGCGGATCGCCCGCGTGGACCTTGGAGCGCACCTTGAATGAAAAAAGCCTCTTCGCCGACCGCGTGAATGCCGTGCGCTTCAGCCCGGATGGCAAAACAATCGCCACCGGCGGCGGCGAGCTATCCCGCACGGGCGACATCAGCTTCTTCGAGGTCGCCACCGGGAAGCTGGTGCGCACTTGGAAGGAAAAACACAGCGACACCATCCTCTGCCTCGACTTCTCACCGGATGGCAAGCTGCTCGCCTCCGGTGCCGCGGACAAGATCACTCGCGTCACCGACATCGCGTCTGGCAAGCAGGTGAACCTGTTCGAAGGTCACACGCATCATGTGATGAGCCTCGCCTTCCGTGCCGATGGTCGCGTGCTCGCCACCGCGGGAGCTGAGGGCGTCGTGAACACCTGGGACATGATCATTGGTGAGCGAAAGAAGAAGGTCGAAGGCTGGACCAAGGAGGTCACCTCCCTGCAATTCATCGGTGCCACGAATCAAATCGTCACCGCCGCGGGAGACAACAAGGTGCGCATCGTCACCGACGACGGCAGTGAAATACGGAGCATCGCCAATCTGCCCGATTACATGCAGGCCACCGCCAGCACGCCAAACGGTGCCATGCTTATCGGCGGCGGTGAGGACAGCCTCCTCCGCGTCTGGGACGGCACGAACGGCAAGGAACTCGTGGCCTTCGGCAAGTAACCGGGGCATTCCTGCCCCGTTACGCTTCTTCGCTCAGAGGCTCGTCTTCCGTCTCTTTCACATTCGGCAGCAGTTCCGCGCCCTTCAGCAGACGGCAGAATTCCTTCTTCGATACACGATTCAGCGTGCCCTTTCGATCCGGTGAGCCGTGCATGAGCTTGTATTCGATGGCCATACGCTCCCAGTGGGTGATGCGCAGGTAGTCATCATCCTTCTTCCACAGCTGGCCTTGTTGCAGTTTCATCATGAGAAGCTGCCTAATGCCGGAGCGTGGCGCATGCCAGTGGAAGATTCACGGCTTGCGAAAGCACCACGAACGATACGAAAGCTCGCCCACACGCAGCGCCTCATACACTCGCGAGCCGGGGATGCCGGCGAAGTCACGGCCCAGCGCATGCAAAAAGCCCGGCAGACGCTGCACGATGAGGTCCTGGCTGCGCTGCGCATTCATGTTCATGCCTCGCAGCACCTCGGGATTGATCACTCGGGTTTGCACGATCTGCAGCGGTGCGGCGGCGATCGCGGCTTCCCATTCGGCGATGTCCGGCTCGAAACGAAAGTCCGCAAACAGCAAGTGCCCGCCGGGCTTTAACACCCGCGCCACCTCCGCCAGAAAGCCGGGAAAGTCCGGGTAGCAGTGCGAGGCCTCGACATTGATCACCGCATCGAGCGAGGCGTCGGGGAAGGGAAGCCGCTGTGCGTCGCCCTGCTGGAAAGAGAGTCCCGGCACCGCATGGCGCTTCTGGCAGAATTGGATGCCCGTGGGATTCAGGTCGAGACCGGTATAGGCAGCCGGTTGCATCGTGCGTGTGATCCATGACGCACCACCACCGTGGCCGCAGCTCACTTCGAGCACCGTTTTGCCCTTCAAATCGACTTGTGATGCCACATGATGATAAAGCTGGATGCAGCCGCGGTTGGCCTCGTCTGCTTCATCAAGTGGCAAACCCACGGGTGGATCGGTTTCGAAGGCGTAGTTCAAAAACAGCACTTCTTCGCCACGCAGCCGCCGCGTGAGAAAAGGATACCAAAGCCGCCAGATGGCTTTGCGGACGGCAGGCATGGAGAAAAGGCGTTCGAGCAGGGACATGGCGCAGCATGAGCCACATCCTGCGCCTGGCAGCGAAAAAAGTCGCTCAATCTTGGCCGCGGCTTGTGCATGACCTCCGCATGGTGTCTTCTGGTCTTCTGATGAGCCTACCTGCCTGCCCGATGTGTGAGATGAACGACGTTCTGGACCATGCCGAACGTTATGAATGCATGACCTGCGGTCATGAATGGTCAAAAGAGGCCGCGCCCGAGGCGCCCGAAGCCGACCGCGTGGTCAAAGACGCCTACGGCAACGTGCTCGCCGATGGCGACATCGTGGCGATGATCAAGGACATCAAGCTCAAGGGCTCCTCCGACGTGTTGAAGGTCGGCACCAAATCCAAGCCCATCCGCCTCGTGGACGGCGACCACGAGATCTCCTGCAAGATGGACGGCTTCGCCATCGGCCTGAAGGCCTGCTTTGTGAAGAAGGTCACGGCGTGAGCGTGCTCGGGTGCGCGGACTCGAAGCGAAATCAAGATTGGAAAACTCAGTGTCGCGTGCTCGAATGCCGCGCATGTGGTGGTCCTATCAAGATGCGGCGGAAGCCAAGGAACGTATGCAGCGCGAGATCGCGAAGCGGGTGAAGCGTGGGGAGAAATTTGAGGCGCTGGTGCCAGCCGCGGGCAAAAAGCATCTCTGCACGACTTTCTGGGGAAAGGCCTGGTGCAGCCATCTGGAGACCTACCAGGAGTATGAGTCGAGGCTGCCGCGAGGTCGCAGTTACCTGCGGCAGGGGAACGTGTACAACCTCGAGATCGAGCCGGGGAAGGTCTTCGCGGTTGTGGCGGGATCGGAGCTTTATGAGACGCAAGTTTTCATCCAGCCGCTGAAACCTTCGAAGTGGCAGGACATCGTCGAGCGATGCGAGGGGCAGGTCGGCTCGATGCTCGATCTGCTCGCGGGCCGGCTCGGCGATGGCGTGATGAGCGTGCTGAGTGATGCGGAGCAGGGGTTGTTTCCCAAAACGAAGGAGATTCGATTCGATTGCTCCTGCCCGGATCACGCGGACATGTGCAAGCACGTCTCCGCCGTGCTGTATGGCGTGGGCGTGCTGCTCGACACGAAGCCGGAGCTGCTTTTCACCCTGCGTGGCGTCGATGGCGCCGATTTGCTCGCGAAGGCCAAAGATGCGGCGGTGACCGGCGTGACAGAAAACACCGGTGAACTGGCCGGTGCCGATCTCAGCGCCCTTTTCGGCATCGAGCTTGGCGAAATCGCAGAACCCGTCACTGAGGTCAAAAAGGTCCCCAAGGTCAAAAAGCCCGCAAAGACCAAGACGCCTGAAAAAGCCTCGAAGCGCTCGCGTTCTCGCGGGGCATGAAATCCCGCCTCCTCCTGCTGCTCACGGCCTTGCTCGCTCTGTCTCCGGTTTTCGCCGCTGAGCAGGCACCGCGCCCGAACATCCTCTTCATCATCTTCGACGACTGGGGCTGGCAGCATGCCGGTGCCTATGGCTGCGATTGGGTGAAGACGCCGAACTTTGATCGCGTGGCCCGCGAGGGCGTGCTATTTAAGAGCGCCTTCACCTCGAACCCGAAGTGCAGTCCGTGCCGCGCGACGATCCTGACCGGTCGCAACTCCTGGCAACTCGAAGAGGCCGTGTGCCATGGCGGCATCTTCCCGCCGAAGTTCGCCGTGTATCCTGATCTGTTGGAGAAGAGCGGCTACGTCGTCGGTTTGACCGGCAAGGGCTGGGGGCCGGGCAAATTTGATCTGGAAGGCCGCACGCGGAATCCGGCGGGGCCTTCCTTCGATGGTCACAAGATCGACGTGCCCGCCAAAGGCATCCAGCCGAGCGATTACGCCGCGAATTTCACCGACTTCCTCGCCACGCAGAAGAGCGGGCAGCCGTTCTGCTTCTGGGTGGGCTTCAAAGAGCCGCATCGTGCCTACGAGGAGGGCAGTGGCGTGCGTTTGGGCAAAAAACTCGGCGAGGTGAGTGTGCCGGGCTATCTGCCGGACAATGACGTCGTCCGTGGCGACCTCGCTGACTACGCCATCGAGGTCGAGTGGGCCGATGCACAAATCGGCCGTGTGCTCGACGTGCTGCAAAAGAGCGGGCAACTGGACGACACGCTCATCGTGATCACTTCCGATCACGGCATGCCGTTTCCACGCGTGAAGGGCCAGATCTATGAAGATGGTTACCACCTGCCTCTGGCCATGCGCTGGGGCAAGGGCATCAAGCCAGGGCGTGTCGTGGAAGATTTCATCAACGTGCGCGACCTCGCCCCCACCTACCTCGAGCTCGCGGGCGTGCCGCTTCATGAGCAGATGACCGGCAAAAGCCTCGTGAACATCCTGCGCAGCGAGAAGAGCGGCTTCATCGAAGATCGCAAAGTCATGCTCGCGGGCAAGGAGCGGCACGACATGGGCCGTCCGAATGATTGGGGCTATCCCGTGCGTGCCATCCGCACACCGGAGTTTTTCTACAGCCACAATTACCACCCCGAACGCTGGCCCGCCTGCAACCCCGAGACCGGCTACGGCAACTGCGACGACGGCCCCACGAAGACTTGGATCGTCGAAAACAAAGGCCTCTTCTACGATCTCGCCTTCAACTACCGCCCCGAAGAGGAGCTTTACGACATCGTGAACGATCCGCAGTGCCTCAAAAACCTCGCCAAGGACCCACGGCATGCCGCGACGAAGCAGGAGCTGCGCACGAAGCTCGACGCGATGCTCAAAGCCGAGAAAGACCCTCGCGAAACCGGCAACGCCGCCATCTTCGATACCTACCAATACCTCGGCAACCGAGCCAAGAAGGGCTACGCCGAATGGGAAGCCCGCCAAAAAGGCCTGCTGCCTCCCGAAGAGCCGAAGAAGGGCAAAAAGGGGAAGAAGACCGACGAATGAGCTCTTACGCCTCGCTGTGCCGATCGCCATTCGAGGCGGCAAAACGATGCTGCATCCGGGCGATGCATTTTTCCGCCAGTTCCTCGTCACCCATCAGCCGCGCCACCTCGATCAGCTCCACATGCGCATCGCGCTCATGCGGGTGGAACTCGATGATGTTCTCGTATTGCCTGACCGCCTCCTCGAAGCGTCGCTCCGAGCGGTAGCGACGTGCCAGCAGGTAGGAGACCGGTGGCTTTTTGAAGGTTTCGGAAGGGAAGAAGAGATTCGCGAAGGGTTTGGCGATCTGCTCAGCCAGCCAGAAGGCCGTTTCCGGTGCGATCAAGAGCACCGTGCTCACAAACGCCACCATGCTCAGGATCACCGGCCCCGCAGCCCCGATGCCCTGCAACTTGAGTGCGGCCCTCATCAGCCAGATGCTCGACAGCATCGAAAGCACCGCGAGAAGCCAGCGTGTCCGCATGAATTTCATGTGTTGATGGTAGGAGGTGCTTCAAGCAGATCAACCCTCGAAACAGCCGCCAAGGTGTATCGAGTGAGTGTAGGCCACGAAACTTCTCCCGCCCCGGTGGGTTAAGGCAGCCTGAAACCCACCCGCACCTCCCATGAGCACCGATTTCTCTTCTCGCCGCCGCTTTCTGAAGACCACGAGCAGTGGTTTTGGTTACATGGCCTTTGCCGCGCTGGCGCATGAGCAGGCGCTGCGTGGCGAAACCGCACCCGCCGGGCCGCTGGCACCTAAGCAGCCGCACTTCGCGCCGCGGGCGAAGCATGTGATCTTCCTTTGCATGCAGGGTGCTCCCTCGCATGTGGACACCTTTGACTACAAGCCGAAGCTGATCGCCGATGCTGGCAAGCAGGCCCCCTCCGCCGCGGGACGTTATGGCCAGGCAAAGCTGATGCCGCCGCAGTGGAAATACTCGCAGCATGGGAAGAGCGGCCTGTGGATCTCCGAGCTGTGGCCGAATGTCGCGAAGCATGCGGACAACCTGTGCATCCTCAATTCGATGGCCACGGATCTGCCCGCGCATCCGCAGGCCTTCACGCAGCTCCACACCGGCACGACGCAGTTCGTGCGGCCCTCGCTCGGCTCGTGGACGCTTTATGGCCTCGGCACGATGAATCAAAACCTGCCCGGCTTTGTCACGATTAATCCACCCGGCAATGCCACCCGCACCTTTGGCAGCGCCTTCCTTCCCGCCATCTATCAAGGCACGAAGGTCGGCGGCTCCGGCATCCCCGGACTGCCCGCCGCATTGGCCCGACGCTTCGGCGGCGGCAATGAGCAAGCCACGGTGGCCAACATCAAAAACAACCGCCTTACCACCGAGGCGCAACGCACGCAGCTCGACCTCGTGCAGGCGCTGAACAAGTCCAACATGCAGCAAAGCGGCGGCGTGAGCTCGGAAGTGGAAGGTGTGATCGAGAGCTATGAGCTCGCCTTCCGCATGCAGGCCGAGGTGCCGAAGGTGCTCGACCTCTCCAAGGAAACCGAGGCCACCAAATCACTCTACGGCATCGGCGACGACGAGACGGACACCTTTGGCAAGCAGTGTCTCATGGCGCGGAAGCTCGTCGAGGCCGGCGTGCGCTTCATCGAGCTCACGCATGGCAACTGGGACCAGCATTTCAACCTCAAGGCCACGCTGCAACGGAACTGCAACCAGGTCGATAAACCCGTCGCCGGTCTGCTGGCCGATCTGAAGGCCCGCGGCCTGCTGAAGGACACGCTCGTCATCTGGGGCGGTGAATTCGGCCGCACCCCGCACTCACAGGGCGATGACGGACGCGATCACAACAACAAGGGCTTCACCATGTGGATGGCTGGTGGCGGTGTGAAAGGCGGCATGAACTACGGCATGACCGACGATTACGGCTACGAGGCCGTGCTGAACAAAATGCACATCCACGACTGGCACGCCACCGTGCTCGCCTTGATGGGCCTCGACCACGAGCGCCTCACCTACCGCTACGCCGGCCGCGATTTCCGCCTCACTGACGTTTACGGCACCGTGGCGAAGGAGATCATCGCGACGTGAGCGGATGCTGGTGATACGAACAGCTAGAAATGAAGGCCAAATCGCCGGTTGCGACGCGTGGAGTGATCGCTAATGCAAGGCACTCCATGCCCCCGTCTGCCTTTGCCCGCTCCTGTTTCACGCGTCCGCTCGTGCTCGGCCTTGCCATGTGGTGCCTGACCAGCCTTTTGGCGGTGGCACAGTCCTCCGTGCTCGTCGTGGATGCCTTCAACAAGAAAGTCCACGTCGCTGGAAACGCGAACGCGAAGCGTCACGTGGGCGGTCTTGCCAAAATCGCCACCTGCATGGTCACGCTCGACTGGGCGGAGGCCTCGCGAGTCGGCGTGAATGTGCTCGCTCCTGTGCCGGACTACGCGGCGACCATTGCCGGTTCGCCCTCGCCGCTCGGCCTGCAGGCTGGTGACACGATGACGCTTCGCGATCTGATCTACGCGACCATGATGGGCAGTGACAATGTGGCCGCCATCACGCTCGGTGACTTCGTCGGTCGTGACCACCTGGCCCGTCTCCAGCGCAGCGGCCATCCGATCGATGAGTTTGTGCGCCAGATGAACCAGCTCGCGGTGCGTGAAGGCTGCAAAGGCACTCGCTTCACCAATCCGCACGGCCTCGAAAACTCACGCCCCATTCCGTTCTCGACCGCGGCGGACATCGCGCGTCTCGCCGTGTATGCTGCCTCGCGTCCAGCGATGCGTTTTTACACGAATCAAGGCTCCCGCGAGGTCACGATCTACCGCCACGGCCAGTCCATCAAGGTGCCGGTGAAGAACACGAACCAGCTTCTCGGTGTCGATAACATCGACGGCATCAAAACAGCGAACACGGCCATGTCAGGCGGTTGCTGCGTGATTTCCGCCGAAAGGGCCTCCACGGTCATTCCGCAGGCGGACAACACGAATCACATCTACCGCCATCGCATGATCGTTGTTGTGCTCGGCAGCGCGAATCCCTTCTACGAAGCCCGTGGCCTCCTTCAGCAGGGCTGGGCGGCTTACGATCGCTGGCTCGCCGCCGGTCGTCCGATCACGGACAAGCGGCAGATGCTCGCGGACTTTTAGCATGTTTCCTGCTTCACCCAGTTTCATCACACATCTCAATTCTCACATCACATGCGCATCGGTATCTTGAATAGCGGAGGGG
>CALMTT010000711.1 GCA_937872615.1 uncultured Verrucomicrobiaceae bacterium
CATCGCTGCGCAGCACGGATTTGGTGATGTTTCCGGCCATCTTCAGCGTGAGGCTGGCGCTCGTTTCGGTGGCGATCACGCCGTAGAGTTGCTCGCCACTTTTCAGGGTGCAGTGGTAGGCCATGAAACCGGGCTCGATGATCGCGCTGGGGTCCAAAATGGAGTTGAGGAGCTTTTCGGCATCGTGCTGCGCCACGCTGCGCAGGTCCGGGCCGAGTTCGAGGCCCACACCGTCGAGTTTGTGGCAACTGATGCACACACTCGCGAAAACGGTCTTCCCGCGTGCTGCATCGCCCTGGAGCTTGAGCGCCGGTTTGAACTCCTCCACCACCGCGGCGCGTGTGGCGCTGGTGGCATCCGCGAAGACCTTCTCTGCGAGCTTGGCGATGTTTTTCTTCGGATGCTTCATCAGCCGCGCCCGCGTCGCCGCGTCACAAGCCTTCGCCTCCGGCCGTTTCAGCAGCGCCAAAGCCCAATCGTCATTCGAGAGCAGCGTTTCGAGAATCTGCGTGCGCAGCGCTGGCGTGCGCTGGTCCCAGCCTTCGAGCAAAAACTGCTCTCCACCCTTCGGTTGCAGCTTCGCCACGAGCCGCAGCACCTCCGCGCCACCCGTTTTGGCCCAAAGCTCCGGCAGCATGCCTTTCACCGTCTCGCGATGCCCGCGATCTGTCGCCAGCAAGGCCAGCGATTCGATCGTCGGAGCCGTTTTGAGCGATTCGGCGGCCTGTTGCAGCTTCGCCGTCATTTTTTCGGCCGCCGCCCTCGCCTTCGCGTCCGTGACCTGCTTCGCGAAATCGGTCAGCGAGAGGTTTTTCTCGTCCAGGACGGCTAGAAGCTCCTCCAGGCCCTTTTGCTCATCCATCCGCGTCACGAGCGCTGCGATGGCTTTTTCGTTCTTCGTCGCCAAAGCGCAGCGCAGGAGCATCGCGAAGGGTTTCGCGTTCGTCCGCTCGCAAACACGCTCCAGATGCGGCAGCACCGAACTCAATGCCGCGCCTTGAAGCGGAGAACCCGGCTCAGCGTTGTTCAGCAGTTCCGCCAGCAAATCTCCCGCCCATTCGAACTTCAACTCGCCGAGCGTGCAGGCCAGTTGGAGGCGCACTTTGTCATCCTTGTCGTTCACGAGCTTGGCGAGAGCCTTTTGGAGTGGCGATGAGTCGTCGCCTTTCCATTCGATTTTCTCAGCCATTTGGAGAGCCTGTTCACAAAGATGGGATGACTCTACTGGAAACGAATCAAGGTGGTTGGTCGGGGAAATCTTTCCGAGAAGCAAAGCTGTCCAAGCCAACTGGCCCACTGATTGTGGTGGAAGAGTGCTAACAAGTGGATCTGGGAGCTTTCCGCTCCACAACGCGCTCATCTGCGCTTTGTCCCTGCACCACCCATTCGCGCTTCCAAGAGTAACTTCTACCTTAGCTGAACCAGATCGAGCTGAAGCTCGAACTACTTTCCAAATCCGCCCCTTGTCGTCTCCTTCGCGGTAATGCGGCAGAAGCTCGTCTTTGCCGTTTTGCGGGAGCCACTGCGGATGCTCGATCATGTAGCGATACATGTCGGCGACCCATAACGCGCCGTCGGGGCCGGTGCGGACCATGACGGGGCGGCACCAGCGGTCTTCGCTGGCGAGGAAGTCCATCTTCGACTCGGCGGGATCGCGCACGGCTTTGAAGGTGACGCCGTCGTCTTCGAGGATGTGATGCTGCACGACGTTGTGGAAGGGCTCGCAAGTGAAGGCGTGCGTTTTGCCGTCGTTGAAGAGAACCTGATCGCGATACACCTCGATGCCGCAGGCGCTGGTGAAGCGTCCGGCTTGATCAAAGCTGTGGAAGCGCTTCTCCATGCTGCTGGCGGGATAGACGGGCGGATTGCGCGGGAAGAGCTGCTGAATCGGGTCCGGCGGGATGACGTGCGGATTGCGGCGCAGGTAGTGATCCTGCAAAACGTAGTGCCAGAGCGGGAAACTGTTCTGCACGCCGAACCAGTGGCCCCAGTCATCGCGGGCGCGGCCGAACTGCGAGGGGCCGCTCTGCGGATCGAACTCGCCGGTGTCCGGCTTGAAGCGAAAATCGCGGCTGCCGAGGTCGATCTTCTCGCCGGTGAGCTTGCACTCGATCTGCGTGCCTTTGTTGTAGCCGCCGTGGTGCGCGCCCGCCGCGCAATACACCCAGCCGTCCATGCCCCAGCGCAGGCCGTTCACGCGGAGCTGCTGGTTGCCGGTGCTGAAGCCGGTGTAGAGCACCTTCTTCGTGCCATCGGGTGAAATGAAGAAGATGTCCGGCGCGGCGGTGACGATGACGCCATCACGCCACGTCAGAATGCCGGTGGGATAGCTCAAGTCGCTGACGATGACGCTGCGTTTGTCGTAGCGACCGTCGCTGTCCGTGTCCTCCAGCCGCACGACGCGTCCGCCGGCCTTGCCATTGCCATCCATGCCGAGCGGGTAGTCCGCCATCTCGATGACCCACAAGCGGCCCTGCTCATCCCAATCAAACGCCACCGGATCAAGCACCACCGGCTCCGCCGCGACGAGTTCGATGCGGTAACCGTCGCGCACATGCCACTTCTTCGCGGATTCTTCGGGCGAGAGGGGTTGTGTTGCAGTTGGCACCTTCGACTTCGCGCCAGCGTCGTGGAGTGCGGTGGCAGAGATGCCAGGGCCACCAGGCATCGGCGACACCGCTGTCGAGCGGTCTTTGGTGTTCGATGACTTTCCAGCCTTCGACAGCGGTGTGGCGCTATCGCTTCCCACCGCACTCCACGACGCTGCCTCGCCCTCGACAACCACATCTGAAAAGTCCCCTTCCAGCGGCGCGAAGCCATCGCAGCGTCGGCCAAAGAACAAGTCCTTCGCGCCGAGCGCAGTGACGGGCAGTTCGGCGTCAATCTCCACCTTGCCATTGAGCGTCACCTTCACGCGCGAGCCGAGGCGTCGCCGCCAGTC
>CALMTT010000712.1 GCA_937872615.1 uncultured Verrucomicrobiaceae bacterium
TCCCCGACAACTGGATCCCCACGCTGGTCGCATCGCCCGAGATCGAGGTGAGCGTGTTGGGCAATGACGAACCGCTGGTGAGCGTGCCGGGCGAAATTATTCCTGGCCGTGAATTTTATGATTACGAAGCAAAATATTTGGATGAGTCAAGCCGCTTGCTCATTCCAGCACCGTTGGATGCGGCGCTGACGGCGCACGTGCAGGAGACTGCGCTGCGGGCCTATCGGGTGGTCGATGGCGCCGGTCTGGCCCGCGTTGACTTTCTGTTGGATGACGTCAGTAAGACGCTCTATCTGAATGAAATTAATACGCTGCCCGGTTTTACGCGCATCAGCATGTATCCGAAGCTCTGGGAGGCCAGTGGCCTCAGTTATCCCGCCCTGGTCAACCGTCTGCTGGAATTAGCGTTGGAGCGTCACCAGGATCGACTCCAAAATTGCACCGTGCGAGAGAAGAAAGATGGCGCAAACGGCTAAACTGCGCACGCCTAAGCGAACGATGGCGCCGAATCCGCCTAACATGGAGCGAACACCGCTCCGTACACGCCCCCGGCCAAACGCAGGAGCGCGGCGTAAGCGCCAGTTGACCCAACGCGTGCGCCGCTTTGAAGCAGCCGTCGTGAGTTTGCCACGTTCGCTCGAACGGTGGCGGCAGCGTTGGTCGCTTTCTGCGTTGAGCCGCTTTGGCTTCACCGGCTGGCAGGCCAGCAAGGTGCTGAGTTTGGTGCTTTTCCTGGGCGCTGCCGGCGTCATTGATTGGGTGCATACAGATTATGATTGGTTTATCTACCGGGAGAATGTGCAATTCAACGGTATCGATTATCTGGACGCAGCAAAACTTTACCAGGCCAGCGGCATGGATGGGTGGAATATTTTTTGGTTGCAACCGGAAACCGTCCGGCAACGGTTGATGGCTTTGCCCTATATCGCCGATGCGCAGGTCCAGACGCGTCTACCGAATCAAGTTATCATTACCTTGCAAGAAGCACAGCCGGTTGCGATCTGGGTGACCGATCAAGGCGCATTTTGGGTGCTGGCGGATGGTGTTGCGCTCCTCCTCGATGATGCGGTCCGTGAAATGGCAGCGGAGGAACTGGCCCTCACCGAGCGTGATGGTGTCGCCATCGCTGAGCGTGAAACGGTCGCGAATGGGCACCTGGCCGACGTAGATCGGACGCGAGGCGCGGAGCACCTCCAGCACGCCGGTCTTTTGGGCGTAGTTGCACTCGATGCGCAGCAGAATCTCGCCGTCGGTGTCTTCGGAAAGGAGGATGTCGCCCTCGTCGAGCAGTTCGGGTTTGTTGGAGACGAGGTAGGTGTTGCGGCTGCCTTCGAGGCGGAACTGGCCGCCGAACTCCTGGGCTCGCAGGCGCAGATCTCGCAACGCGATCTCCACCTCGCCATGAGCGATGATTTTATCCTCGATGCTGGCCTCGATGACGGTGCCGGCGGAGAGCAGCGTGCCATTCACCGTGGCCTGCGTGCTGCGAATGGCCTCGACGGTGACACCGAGACCAAAGCTGAGCCGCAAATGCGTGCCACGGCCGCGCTGCGGAGCAATTTCGGCATCGCCATCCTCGGTGAGTGTGAGGTAGATCTGCGTGCCGGTGAGCGTCTTCTTCGCGTTGAAGTAGGAGATGAGGTCGTTGAAGTCGATGGTGACATCGCCGAGCACGACACGCTCGCCGGGGTAGAGGCGGGAAAAGTCTCCCGGAGGCTGCTTGCGGCTGCGGACGAGGATGTCCACGCCGCCGGTGTTTTTCAGCAGCACCATGTTTTGGAAGCGGAAGGCCACCACGGAGCACTCCGCGGAAAGCGAGCGCAGCAGCACATCGGTGGGCTGCGTGGAGGCGATGCGCAGCGTCTCCAGCGGCTGACCTCCGCGTGTGGCAAAGCCTTCTTCCGGCGGTTTATCGCCTGCGTTGAGCTGATAGACGATGTCGATCGCCTGGGCGGCGATGCCGAGATTCGTCATGAAGAGGTAGAACTCGACCATCTGCCGCTGATTCTGCTGCGAGCGGGAGATGAGCAGGTAGAGCTGCACACCGAGCAGCACCTTTTGCTCGGAGGTGAGCGATTTCGCGAGCTCCTTCGCCCGCTGCGCGAGATCCTGCGGCTGCTGCAAGGCCTCGAAATAGATGCGGCGCATGTCCGAATAGATCGCCTCGGGGTAATCGTAACGCAGGTAACCGAGGCTGGACTCGACTTCATCCTCCTCCACGCTGCCATCGAGCTTGCTGAAGGCCGCGAAGACCTCAATAAGCACCGGCAGCATCGTGTTCGCCGTGGCCGCAGCCGCCGCCTGCTCGGCCGTCTGGCCCTTCCACAAATGCTCCCACTTTTGGAGCTGCGCCGTCCACCACGCCTGCGCGGCCTTACCGCCCTTGGAAGCGGCTTTTTTGGCAGGCGGTTTGGCTATGGAACTCATGCGCGGCCCATGGATGGCGGAGGCGGGGAGAAAGACAAGCGCCAGGATGGGGTTCTTTCGGCGACGGGCTTGGGAATGGAGGAACTGAGAATGGAAAACTGAAAAGGGAGGAAATGCCACACGCGCCCGCCAGTTCCACCATGCTGAATTCCTCCATTTTCAGTTCCTCCATGGATTTGCGGTTTTGCCACAAAGATACCGCTTCCCGTCACGCCCCGTGCTTGAACCTTCCCTCGGGCGGCGCTCTCATCGCAGGCCATGAAACCCTTCGATCTCCAGGTCAATGGCTACGCCGGCACGGACTTCAATCGCGACGGCCTCACCGCCGAGCAGCTTCACCATGCCTGCGAGTGCCTCGTCGAGGACGGTTGCGATGCCATCCTGGCCACTTTCATCACCGACGAAGTCCCGACGCTGGAGCGGCGCATTCGCACGCTCGTGGAGCTGCGTGAAAAAGATACGCTGGCCCAAAAAATCATCACCGGCATCCACATCGAAGGTCCCTTCATCAATCCGATCAAAGGCTATGTCGGTGCCCACCCGCCTCACGCGGTCAAACCGGCCAATGTGGACGATGCGAAGCGTCTCCTCGATGCCGCTGGCGGTCTGGCGAGGCTCGTCACGCTGGCTCCCGAGCATGACGAAGGCTCGAAAACGACCGCGTGGCTCGCCTCGCAGCGTGTCGTGGTCTCCGCCGGGCATTGCGATCCCTCGCTCGACCAGCTCCGCGCGGCCTGCGATGCCGGTTTGAGCATGTTCACGCATGTCGGCAATGGCTGCCCCATCCAGATGCATCGCCATGACAACATCATCCAGCGGGCTCTCAGCCTGCACGACCGCCTGTGGCTCTGCTTCATCCCGGACGGCGTGCACGTGCCCTTCTTCGTGCTGAAAAACTGGCTGCGCAGCACCGGGCTCAACCGCGTGATCTTCGTCACCGATGCCATCTCCGCCGCCCGCCTCGGTCCCGGCCGCGATCGCCTGCGC
>CALMTT010000713.1 GCA_937872615.1 uncultured Verrucomicrobiaceae bacterium
AGCCAAGCCATGTGATGTGACTCCAGAGGCATCTTCTTCGATGGCCGGGCGCAGCAAAACCACCAAACTGGCGGCGATTAGGCCCAGCACTTTGGCCTCGATTAAGGCTCGAATCGTATCTAACCCGCTGCCCAGTGCGCCGTTGATGGCAAACGGGGCCAGCATTGCCGTTCCAACCACCAAGGCGATGGGAAATTTGGCGACAGCAGTAGCGAAATTGGGGCGACCATGTCGCCACAAAATTGGCACACTAAATAAGATACCGAACAGCACTCGCACCAAGGCTGGTTTGAATACATCGTCGAGCGAAAAGCTGAGGCGGGTTAGTGTCAGTGGAACCGCCAGCAGGCTGCCCCATAGTAGTGCTAGCCCCATTGCTCGTAAGCGTGGGCGGTGGGTAAAGAACCAGAGCACTAGCCCTACAATAAGCGCCGCTGCGATTGCGATCAGAGTCACTTGAATAAAGCTCTGTTGGATGCGTGGCAGGCCCAATTGGGTGGCGACAGGGACGAGGAGCAATGCCCCGTTGACGACCACCATCAACAGACACGCCAGCCCTACAGTAGCCAAGAGCACCAGTGCAATCACAACGTGTCGTGCATTGATATCTTCATCGCGTGGTTGTGAAAAAGGTGTGTTCATATTTTAATTATCCTCTGGGTGAGTGAGTGCTTAGCAATGATCGAAAAATGACAATTGTCACCCTTGTAATGGGTATGATTTCACAAAGACGCTTAACCCTGCATGTTAGAATTTGCAAACGATGCTAGTACCTACTGTCACCGCGGATGCAATTGCGATTAATTCGCTTTATTCCATAACTCTTTTTCTCGCCGTCATTGTTTTTCTGATCGTTCAAGGCTTGTTAATTTATGCGGCTGCTAAATTCAAGCGTAAACATGCCAATGAGATTCCCGTTCAAGATCATGGCAATATGAAGCTAGAACTGTTTTGGACAGTTGTGCCAGCGTTTGTCGTGATTATGTTGTTTTTCTTGTCTGTCAATACTTTGGCGCAGATGAGCGGGACTGGCACAAGTGCAAGCCCAATTAACAACGTGCACAAGGTGGGTGACGACAACGCCCGTCGCCGCATCGAAGAGGCCAAGCGCGAGTGGGATGCCCAGCGTTTTGGCGTCATCCCCGGCGACGAGCACGACTTTCTTCCCACCACCCGGCAAACCCGGATTCGCGGCGATTTCGAGATATTCCTGCGCGGACGCGGCGGAGACCAGCAGGGCGAGAGAGAGGACGAGGTACTTCATGGGTTGGGAAAAACGGCGGGAGCGCATATACCGCACCAAACGGCCAAACCGGACAAGTTTTTTGTATCCGGGCGATTCCTCGCCCGCCAGAGGGGACAGGAGTGTCCCCATTACTGGCAGAAATGCCCTGCTACGGTGCCGTGAGGGCCTTGGCGAGGACGTCACCGATGGTTTGATGGCCGGTGGCGTCGAGGTGGGTGTCGTAAATGGTGTTGAAGCAGGCCTGGCCTTGGGCTGCGGCGGCGCTGAGGGCCGGTGTGGCATTGATGAAGGCGATGCCGCGCTTCTCACACTCGGCCTGCAAGTGCTCGGGAAGGTCGCCGGGCTGCCAATCGGGCTGCGGATAGTCATTTACCTGCCGCAGGTGGCCATGCATGACACGGCGTTTGCACGGGATGTAGAGCAGGTGGGCCTTCATGCCGGCCTTGGTGCACGCGGCGGCGTATTCATCGAGAGCGAGGAGCATTGCCTTGGAATGGTCGGCGCTCATCTCGGCCTTGCTTGGAGGCGCGTCGGCGATGGTGACGGGGATTTCCTTGTCGCCCGATTTGAAGAAGGCATTCACGTAGCTGCGATCGCTGAGGCGGATCTTTTTGGCGTCGCGCACGAGGTTCATAATCGTCTTCAGCAGTGAAGACTGCCGTGCGATGCTGTGATCGGGCTTTTCGCCGCTGGTGCGGAAACGCTCGCGGTCGCGCAGTTCGTTCTGGTTGTCGTCGAGGTCGTTACCTTCGAAAAAAGCGAGCACGGCCGTTTTGCACGAAGGTGCCTTGCCGTAGGCCTCGAGGTAGTGGGTTTGCGCAAAGGTGCCGCTGTTCGTGATGCCGAGGTTTTTGACGCGTTTGCCGAGCCTTTCGGCCGCGATGCCGGTGAAGAGGGTTTTTTCCGGCAGGTAGCCTGACTCGGTGAAGGAATCACCAACCACCGCGATGTCCCAATCGTTGAGGTCATCGGGATTGCGGAAGCCTTCGCGGCTGTAGCTGATCGTGAGCTCCGCCTCATCCTGGTAGGCCACATCCGTGCTGCGATGGTTCTTCAGCAGCGTTTGCAGGGGCTTGCCAGTCCACGAGCTGCCGGGATCGCGGGTGAAATAGACTTCACCGGAGGGATGTGCGGGCAGTCGGAAGTAGATGGGGAAGGCTTCGTTGGCCTTCCGAGCCCCGAGGAGCTCGTTGAAGTCGATGCCGATGACACGACACGCACCTTCCGCAGCACCGAAAGTGATGGCGGTGGTGAGCGCGAGCTTCATCAAGCCGGCGACGCCACGCTGGAGCAGGCCGCCTTTGAGCAATCCAGCCGCCAAGGCGATGGCACCGAGCACGGCGAGCACGCTGGACGGCACCGCCCAATGCTGGGCATCATGCGTCATCATGCGCCAGCGCAGGAGGGCAGCCGCGGCCACGCAGCCGAGTGCTCCCACGAAGCACAGGAGCCGGTCAAAGGAGGTCTTCATCCGTGCTTTTAGAAGAGCGTGTAGATGAAGGGGGCGAGCGCCGAACCCTTTGCCACGACGAGGATGAGGCCGAGCACGAGCAGCAGGGCGACGATGGGAAAGAGCCACCATTTCCCGGAGCGGAAAAGGTAGGTGGCGAACTGGCCGAGGATGCGGAGTTTCATGGGGTGATGTGTGTTGAAGAAAAGGGAGGTCAGAACATGTCACCGTGATGCTGCGCGGTGCGGGCAGGGTGATCGATCCAGTAACTGTCTCGTGGTGTGTGACGGCGGAGCTGGATGAAGGGCAGGCGCATGACGCGTCCCAGCATCGCCACGGGGATCACGGCGAAGACGAAGAGGATCGTGAGGATCAGGCGTGACATGCACCAGCCGAGCGCGAGGGCGAAGGTCATCCAAACGCGATGCGGTGTGCGCAGCAGGGCAGGGGCGATGAGTCCGAAGACGAGCAAAAAGGCCGCGAGCGAGCCAAAAGTGATGACCGCGGGCTGCGCCCAATGTTTCCAAATGCCGAGCGCCGTGATCAGGGCGAAAACGCCGCCGACCATGAGGCCGAATTTGCGCATCGCCTTCGACGAAGTGTCGAGGGCGGAGAGTTCGTGAGCGACGTCAGCGCGGAGTCCCATGGTGTGAGCGAAAAAGGGTTAGTCGAGGGTGTGTTCGGCACGCCAGTCGTGCGCTTCTTTCCATTCGGGCTGCTCGGATTTGAGCAGCACATGGCGGCCGAGCACGAGGACATCCATCTCTGTGCGCATGAAGCAGGTGTAGGCCTGCGCGGGATTCTCCACGATGGGCTCGCCACGCACGTTGAAGGAGGTGTTCACGACGACGGGGCAGCCGGTGAGGCGGTCAAACTCGCTGATGAGGCGGTGGAAGTTGGGATTCGTATCGGCATGCACGGTTTGCAGGCGTGCGGAGTAGTCCACATGCGTCACCGCGGGGATGGTGGAACGAGGGACGTTGAGCTTGTCGATACCCCACAAGGCATCATCGGCCTCGGTGAGCTGGCGGCGGTGCTTTTCGAGCACATCGGCGACGATGAGCATGTACGGGCTGGAGCGATCGTGATCGAACCACTCGCTCACTTTTTCCGCGAGCACCGCCGGTGCAAAGGGGCGGAAGCTCTCGCGGAATTTGATCTTCAAATTCATGATCTTCTGCATCTCCGGGCTGCGGGCATCGCCGATGATGGAGCGTGCGCCCAGGGCTCGCGGACCGAATTCCATGCGGCCTTGGAACCAGCCGACGACCTTGCCTTCCGTCATCAAACGAGCCACCTCGGTGCACATGGATTCATCGCTGGCATGCAGCGTGGATTTGGCGCCGAACTGGGAAATGGCAGATGCGACCTCGTCGTCGCTGTATTCCGGGCCGAGGTAGCTGCCACGCTGCCAATCGGTGCCTGAAACGGTCACGCGGGGCTTGTCGTGGTAGTGATGGTAGGCGGAAAGAGCCGCGCCGAGGGCTCCACCGGCATCGCCCGCGGCAGGCTGGATGTAAATGTCGTCGAAAATGCCGGCGCGGAGCAGCTTGCCATTCGCCACGCAATTCAGCGCCACGCCACCGGCGAGGCAGAGGTTACGTTCACCGGTCTCCTTGCGGATATGGCGGGCCATGCGCAGGATGATTTCCTCCGTCACGGCCTGCACGGAGGCGGCGAGGTCCATTTCACGCTGCGTGAGCTTGGATTCCGGCTTGCGAGGCGGGCCGCCAAACAGCGGCTCCATCTTCGGCGAGGTCATTTTCAGCCCGGCGCAGTAGTCGAAGTATTCCTGATTCATCGCGAAGGAGCCGTCGTCCTTCAGGTCGATGAGATGATCGAAGATGGCCTGGGCATACTTGGGTTCGCCGTAAGGGGCGAGGCCCATCACTTTGTATTCGCCGGAGTTCACCTTGAAGCCGGTGAAGTAGGTGAAGGCTGAGTAAAGAAGGCCCAGCGAGTGCGGGAAGTGCATTTCCTTGAGCATTTCGACCTTGTTCCCGCGGCCCACGCCGTAGGAACTCGTCGCCCACTCGCCCACGCCATCCACGGTGAGCACGGCAGCGCTCTCGAAGGGGCTCGGGAAGAACGCGGAGGCCGCGTGGGACTCGTGATGCTCGGCAAACAGCAGCGGAAGGCCGTTTCCGACCTCCTTTGAGATCACCGAGGGCATCCAGAGCTTCTCCGCCAGCCACACCGGCACGGCCATCATGAAGGACTTCAGCCCCCGCGGAGCCCAGGCGAGGTGTGTTTCGAGGATGCGGTCAAACTTGAGCAGGGGCTTGTCGTAGAACGCCACGGCATCGAGGTCCTCCGGGCGCAGGCCGCCTTGCTTGAGGCAAAATTCGACCGCCTGGCGAGGAAATGCAGAATCATGCCTACGTCGCGTGAAACGCTCCTCTTGAGCGGCGGCCACCACTTGACCGTCCTGGATCAGACAGGCGGCGGAGTCGTGGTAGAAGGCGGAAATGCCGAGGATGCGCATGAAGTAAGTTATTTTGAGTAAAACGAAATGCAATTACAATAATATTTGCAAACGTGAGGTGGCTCAAATAAAATTTACTGTATCATTTCAAAAATACAGGATAAACTAGAAGCCGCCTTTTGTCGTTTTCCTCCTCCATCACGAATCTCAGGCTTTCCCCCACCCGCGTGGAGGATGTCCTGTCTATGCCGACCACGGCGACAGACCGGAAAAAGCCCTTTTCGGGCCGTCTGGAAATCGTCCGCTCGGACGCGGCCTTCGATGCCTTGCAGGCGTCGTGGGAGGCCCTCGTCAGTCAGATGCAGGTCGGCACGCCGTTTGTGCGCTATGACTGGTGCCGGAGCTGGTGGAGGCATTTTGGCAAAGGCAAGCGCCTCGCCATCGGCGTCCTGCGTGAGCGAGAAGGTGAAGTGGTGGCCATCGCGCCCTGTGTGATCTCACCGGGGGCGTCTGGGTCGCGTCGCGTGTTGCAGCATCTCACTTGGATGGGCGGTGTCGGGGATGTGTTGGTCGAGCGAATGGATTTTCTCGTGCCAAATGGCCGCGAGGACGAGCTCGCGCCGGCTTTGTTGGAGTTTTTGTCACGCTTGGAGGGCGAATGGGATGCCATCTGGCTGCCTGCGATCCCTTCCGATTCGAAAAACCTCCCGCACCTTAGCGTGGCGCTAGGCAAAGTCGGCACCAGCGATGGCATTGCCGACATGCACCCCTGCCGTTTCACGCCCATTCCAACGGATTGGAAGGCCTACGAAGGCGCTCGCTCCTCCCGCTGGCGACGGAATCTGCGCAATCGCTGGAGCACTTTCATCGACGAGCATCAGGGACGCCGCTGTATCTCCGGCAAGGACATGCCGCATGGAGAGGCGCTGGACCATCTCGCCCGTCTCCATTATCTGCAATGGCCGGGCGATTCGAGCAATTTCCTGCGACCTGCCGCCTGGGCCTTTTATCGCGAAAACGCCCTTCGATGGCTGGAGGAAGGCCATGCGCTGCTGACTTTCCTGATGGCTGGAGATCGCGTCGTGTCCGCGGCGCTGGGCTTGATTAAGCGCAATGCCTTCAGCCTCTTCCAACAGGGATGGGACCCGGAATTCAAAACACTCTCCATCGGGAATCTCGCCGTGCATTGGAGCCTCGAAACGGCTGCCCGTCATGGTCTGGAGACCTACGACATGCTTTCCGGCGATTGCCGCTACAAGGCCGAGTGGTGCCCCGAACTGCGGCAGACACTCGACTTGGAGGCCTACAATCCTGAATCGCTTCGCGCCCAGACCTTCGTGGTGCTTCGCAAGCTCAACCGAGCCATCGCCAAGCTCAAAGGCAGTGCCGAAACCGCGCCTGCTGAGGCTGAAGCAGCCGCGTAAGGCTCACTTCTGCCCGTAGTAAGCATTCGGGCCGTGTTTGCGGAGATGATGCTTTTCGAGGATGTGCTCTGGAATCGAGCTCGCGGCCGGATTGAGGGCAAAACTGCCGATCGCCATCTGGGCGCACATTTCGAGGGCGATGCTGTTGTTCAGCGAATCCATGGCGTTTTTGCCAAAAGTGAACGGTGCGTGATGCAGTTGCAGAACGGCGGGCATCTCGATCGGGTCGAGTTTCAACTCGCGCAGGCGCTCGACGATGGCCACGCCGGTGAAATGCTCGTAATCCGCCTCCACTTCCTGCGGCGTGAGGGCTCGCACGACCGGCACGGTGCCGTGGAAATGATCCGCGTGCGTCGTGCCGAGGCAGGGAAGGTCCCGCCCGGCCTGGCAAAACATCGTCGCATGCACGCTGTGCGTGTGCGTGACACCGCCGATGCGTGGAAACTCGCGGTAGAGATGCAGATGCGTCTTCGTGTCGCTCGAAGGGCGCAGCTTGCCCTCGACGACCTTGCCTTCGAGATCGAGCACCACGATGTCAGCGGGCGTCAGCGCATCGTAATCGACACCGCTCGGTTTGATGGCCCACAGGCCGCTGGCGCGGTCGATGCCGCTCACATTGCCCCAAGTGAGGCGCACGAGGCCGCTGGCGGGCAGGGCACGGTTGGCATCGCAGACTTGCTGGCGGAGTTCGTCGAGAGTCATGGCGTGTGATCAGTCTTCCCAGACTTTGAGCAGTTCCACTTCAAAGATCAGCGTCTCGTCCGGGCCGATGTCCAGACCGGCGCCGCGCTTGCCGTAGGCGAGATGGCTTGGGATGAAAAAGCGCGTCTTGCCGCCCTCCTTCATCGTCTGCAGACCCTCGGTCCAGCCTTTGATCACACGATTGAGAGGGAATTCCGCCGGCTCGCGGCCTGCGAGGTAGCTGCTGTCGAATTCCACACCATTCAGCAAGGTGCCGCGGTAGTTCACCACGACGGTGTCCTTGGCCTTCGGGCTCTTGCCTGTGCCTTCGGTGAGCACGAGGTATTGCAATCCGGTGGGCGTGGTGATCACGCCGGGCTTGGTGGTGTTTTCAGCGAGGAAGGCTTTGCCGGTTTCGAGGGCGGTTGAAGACATGCAGGAGAAAAGAAAAGATCGAAAACGAGCTTTGCAGGGCGTTTGGGCATCTGCCAAACATCTTGTGCTCCCGATATGAAGAAATTCGCCCTGTTCCTCGCCCTCGCCGCCACTGCCGCCTTTTCACAGGAGGTGAAACCTCTCAAGGTCCTCATGGTCTGCGGCGGCTGCTGCCACGACTACGCCAACCAGAAAATGATCATCGCCGAGGGCGTCAGCGCCCGTGCGAATGTCGAGTTCACCATCGTGCATGAGGAAGCCCGGGTGAAGGATGATCGCACGCATCAGGTCAGCATTTACAAGAAGGCCGACTGGGCCAAGGGCTACGATGTTGTCATCCATAACGAATGCTTCGGTGCCGTCACGGATGTGCCGTTTGTCGAAGGCATCGCCAAGCCGCACTTCGAAGGCGTTCCCGCCGTGATGCTGCACTGCTCCACGCACAGCTACCGCACCGCCAAGACCGACGAATGGCGCAAATGCATCGGGCAGACCTCGATGAGCCACGAGAAGAACCGCGATCTGAAGGTGCGCAACGTGGCCGAGGATCATCCGGTGATGAAAGGCTTCCCGAAGGAGTGGAACAACCCGAAGGACGAGCTCTACAAGAACGAAAAGCTCTGGGAGAACTTCAAACCGCTCGCCACCGCCTACGGCGAGGACACGAAGAAGGACCATCACGTGATCTGGGTGAACGAATACGGCAAAGGGAAGGTCTTCGGCACCACGCTCGGCCATGGAAACCATACGATGGAAGACCCCGTTTACCTCGATCTTGTCACCCGCGGCCTTTTGTGGGCCTGCGGCAAGCTCGGCGAGGACGGCAAGCCGCTGCCCGGCTACGAATCGAAGCAAAAATAAATTCGTTACGGATTCCTGCTGGCGTTCCGAGCCGCGTTCGTGGTAATTCCGGTGCCATTCCATGCGCCCGGTAGCCCTTCTGCTCTTTCTCTCCCTTTTGCCGGGCATCGGCGTGGGGAAGGTGTCGGCACAGAAGGGCAGCAGCAAAAAGAGTCGCAGCATCACCTGCGAGGACGTTTGTGCCTCGCTGGCCGCGTCAGTGCAAAAAGATCCGAGCTCGCTGAAGGTGCGTCTGGAGGATGCGCTGGTCATTCGTGAGGAATGCGCCCGCGAAATCGTCGCCACCGCCATCGCCGTGGTGAACGCGGAACCTTATCGTGTGCGCGAAATCATCGCCACGGCCCAAAACGTCCTGCCATGGCGTCAGGCAGAAATCGCCTCCGCGGCCAATCTGGCCTCGATCCCTGCCGCTGTAGCTCTTGTGGAGCCGCAGGTGGCCATGCCTGAATTCGAAGTGCGTCGTGCCCTCGTGGCCGCTGCGCCGGAAGAAACACCCGTCGAGGAAGTGCGCCGCGCTGAAGTCCCTGAAATCGAAGTCCGTCGTGCCATCGTGGAAACGCCGAAGAGCACGAAGAAGCGCCGCAAGTAGTCACAGGCTCACCACACGCGATCCTTCGCGGGCGGAGAGCAGGCAGGCATCGAGCACACGTTGGGTGAGCAGGCTGATTTGAGCCCACGACGCATCAATCTGGCCGGAGAGCACGAGAGCGGAGAAGTCCTGGAACAGATTCACCTCCTGCGCCCCGGGGGCGTTGTTGCTCGGTTCATCGAGCGTCACCACCTCGCGTCCGGCGTGCATGTTTGCCTGGCAGACATCGAGAGCGAAGGCCGAGCGTGTCAGCGCATACTGCGTCTGCTTGCCGGAGAAGGGGAGGACGAAGTCGGAGACCTGCAGCAGAGCCTTGTCACCGCTCACGATGGCCCACTGGGCATGCGCCGCGGTGAAGGAGCAGTAAAACGAAGCATTCGCGCCATTCGCGAAGGTCAGCGTGCCAGAGAAGGCAAGCGGCACGGGAGGTGCGTCGGCGCTTTGCTGCGTTTCCGCATGGATGCGACCCGTCACCTGGACCGGAGCCGTCTCCTGCATGGCCCACAGCGTGAAACGCAGGCAATACCAGCCGAGGTCACCGAGGCAGCCGAGAGGCTCGAGAGCGCCATGGGCGCGGATGTTCGTGCGTTGGAACTCATCATCGCTCAAAAAGCTGAACTGCGTGGCGATGTGGCGGATCTGGCCGACCTCGCGCGACACCACATCACGCAGGTGCTTCAAGCGGCGGCCGTGCATGAACATGACGCCATCCATGAACTGCACGCCATGCTTCTCACACGCGGCCACCATCTCGGCGACATCATTCAAATCGCAGCCCACGGGCTTCTCCACCAGCACATGCTTGCCCGCCTGGGCGGCACGGATCACCCATTCTTTGCGGATGCCGGTCGGCAGCGGGATGTAGATCGCATCGATGTCCGTTCGTGCCAGCAGCGCCTCATAGCTGTCCATCGCCTGCGGCACGGCGGGATGCGGCACCTGGGCCTGGCATTCATCGATGAAGGCCTGCGCACGGGCCAGATCACGGCTGGCCACGGCCACCAGCGTGGCATTGCCCGCATCGCGGATGGCCTGCCAGTTTTTGCGGGCGATGAAAGCGGCGCCGAGGATGCCCCAGCGGCAGTGGGTGGTGCTCATGACAGTGGTTGGGTGGGGTGAATGACTCACGCTTCGCCGCGGATGGACACCGAGCGGCCGTGCGCATCGAGCCCTTCGACCTGCGAGAAGGCCCGCACGATCGGCTCGGACTTCGCGCAGCTCGCGGCGTCGAGTCGGATGAGGCTCGTGCGACGCTGAAACATGTCCGCGGTGATACCGGGGAAGGATTTGCCGCTGCCGCCGGTGGGCAGCGTGTGGCTCGGGCCTGCGAGGAAATCGCCCACGGCCACCGGTGAGTAGTTGCCGAGGAAAATGGCACCCGCGGTGCGGATCAGCGGCAGGATGGCATCCTCACGCGAGGTGATCAGGCTGAGATGCTCAGGCGCAAATTCATTCACCAAACGGGCTCCTTCCTCCAAAGTGGGGGCCAGCATCAAAAACACGCCTTTTTCCAAAACTGGGCCCAGCTGTGCCTGACGGCTCAAAGTCTGCGATTGACGCTCCACCTCGGCGATGACGGCTTCGAGCAGCTTCGCATCATCCGTGATGAAGCCCGCCATGCTGTCCTTGCCATGCTCCGCCTGCGCCAGGATGTCCGCGGCGATGAAGGCGGGCTTCGCGGAGGCATCCGCGAGGATGAGCACCTCGCTCGGACCAGGAAGAAGGTCGATGGCGCACACGCCAAAGGCCTGTCGCTTCGCTTCCACGACGTAGCTGTTGCCCGGGCCGAAGATTTTCGTCACCGGCTTGATCGTCTGCGTGCCAAACGCCATCGCGGCAATGGCCTGCGAGCCGCCGATCTGATACACCTCGGTGGCACCGGCCAGTTTTAGCGCCGCCAGCAAACCGGCATTCACCGTGCCATTGCGACCGCAGGGCGTGCAGACGACGATCTCCGGCACGCCCGCCGCTGCGGCGATGGCTACCGTCATCAAAAC
>CALMTT010000714.1 GCA_937872615.1 uncultured Verrucomicrobiaceae bacterium
CTGGCGCATTTTGGTTGAGGAGCCGGGTCGTGGTCACAACCGGCTGCTGGCCATCAGCGGGGTCCAGTTGCTCGCCTTTGCCGGCATGCTGTGCTGGGGCATCCTGCGCTCGCCGGACGTGATGCGGTAAAAATGAGGTATTGACCGCGGGTGGCGTGATTTGGTAAAACCACGCCATGAAAACGCGATTCGCATTCCCTCACGGGCGGATCATGTCCGCCAAAACTCGGCGGTGGGGCAGGGGCTATACACTGGTGGAGATGCTGTTTGTCATCGTCATCATCAGCGTGCTTTCCTCCCTCATCGCATCTCAGGTGATCAAAATCCTCGATGACGGCAACCGCCTCAAAACGCGGGCGCTGGTCTTGGAACTGAAGCAAAGCATCGCCAGCTTTTGGACCGACTATGGCCGTCTGCCGCTGGCGGATGCCAAGGATGACCAGGAGTGGTTCACCGATGGCTCCAACCCCATCGTGGACTCGGTGCTCGGTCTGCCAGCCGAAACCGGCGCGGTGAACCTGAACCCGCGCGGCACCAAGTTCGCGAACTTCCCGCCCGCAAAGAACCAGCGGCATGGTTTGCTCAATGAATCGCGGCCGCTGAAGCTTCATGACATGTGGGGCCGGCCTCTGCGCGTCATTCTCGATGCCGATGGGGATCATCAGGTGCCGAATCCAGATGCCTTGAGCTCTGATCCGACCATCGCGCTGCCGGGTGGCAAGCCGGTCAGCCCCTTCCTCATTCTGGACATGGTCATCTACAGTTGTGGCAAAGATGGCCTGCCGCACACGGCCGATGATGTGGTCTCGTGGCGCACGCCTTGAGCTTGCCCGCGACGCGGTCAGGGCTACAGAGGCCTTGGCCGCCTCATGCAAAAAACAGACGCCATCCTCATCGGCCGGCAGCGGCACACGGAGACGAGTTTGATCGTCGAGTGGTGCTGCGCGGAGTTGGGGATCTTCAAAACGATCGCGAAGGGTGCGTTGAGGCCGAAGTCGCCTTTCGCGGGGCAATTGGACCTGTTTGTGAGCTGCGAGTTGCGCTTCGTGCCCGGCAAATCGACGGACCTCGGCATCCTTTCCGAGGCTCGCTGGACGAATCCACGTCTCGGCCTGCGCACCAGCTATGGCCGCGTGCTGGCGGCGACGTATCTGGTGAAGCTGCTCACGCTCGTGGCCGAGCGTCACGCACCGCTGCCGGAGGCACATCCGCTGCTGGTGAAGGCTCTCGACTACCTTTGCGAAAAAGATCCCAGCCCCGCGCTGGTGCTGCGCTTTGAACAACGTCTCGCCGAGGCACTTGGCATCGTGCCCGAGGGGGAGGAATCACTCGCCGCGGAGGCCATCGCGGATGTGTTTCACAAACGCCTGCCGGTGCAGCGACGTCAGCTCTTTGAATGGATGCAGAGCCGCCGGTGAGGTCTAGCGCTTCCGAGCGCTGAAGAGGCCGTAACGCGGGCTGAAGATGTAGGCGAGCAAGAAGAGTCCGCCGAGCACGACAATGATGGTGGCGCTGACGCTCCAGCCGAGCGGATACGAGAGGAAAAAGGCCGCCACGGACCCAAGGCCGCCGATGATGCCGCCGCCCCAGAAGAGCGTGCGGGCATTGTTGGTGAGCAAATAGACCGTCGCGGCCGGTGCGACCATCAAACCGACGCTCAAGATGCAGCCGACAGCTTGCAGCGAGGAGATGAGCACGAGGATGGTGATGCCAAACAAGGCATAACTGAGCAGTCGCACAGGCACGCCGAGGCTCGCGGCGATGTTGGGCTCAAAAAGATAGATCAAGAGCGGTCTTTGCAGGGCGATCAAGGCGAGCACGGCGATGGCGCTGATGCCAAACGCGATCCACAAATCGCTGTCGGCCATGCCGACGATGCTGCCGAAGAGCCATTCATCGAGTTGCTGGCGGATGTCGAGCTTCGTGAGGATGAGCAGTCCGCCCGCGAAGGCCGTGGTGTAAAGAATGCCCATCGCGGTGTCTTGATCGAGCCGCGAGGTGCGGGAGAGAAAGAGCGAACCAAGGCCGACGATCAATGCGGCAAACACCGCGCCTGCGAGCGCACTCCACTGTGTCAATCCAGCCACCAGCACCGCCAGCGCGATGCCCGGAAGCAACGCATGCGATAGCGTGCCGATCTTCAGCGCCGACTTCTGCAGCACGACAAAGGCGCTCACGAATCCATTCGCGAACCCGATCATCAAACACGCCAGCAACGCCCGCTGAGCGATGGGCTCGGCGAGGCAGTCTGAAAGCGTGGTGGAGAGGAGCATGGGGAGGAATGGAGCTTTAGGAGATGGCGGAGCGGGAAATGACGAATGACGAATTCAGAATGACGAATGAATGACGAAGCACGAAGGCCAAAGAGGCGTTCGCGAGAGTTCATCATTGGGAGTTAGGGATTCGTTCGTCATTCGTCATTCTGAATTCGTCATTTTTCCCCATAGGCCTTTGCGATGGCCTCGGGCTTAAACGCTTCCTTCATCGTCCCGAAGGCGATTTGCGTCCGTTTGATCAAAAGAAGCTCGTCGAAGATCTCGGGGGCAGTCTGAAGGTCGTGGTGGCTGGCGATGAGGAGGCGGCCTTCGTGGGTGAGTTCGCGGAAGAGTTTGGCGAGGCTGTCCTGGGCGGGTTTGTCGAGGCCGGTGAAGGGTTCGTCGAGCAGGAGGACATGGGCTTCCTGCGCCAGGGCACGGGCGATGAAGGTGCGCTGCTGCTGGCCGCCGCTGAGAGCGCTGATTTGACGGTCCTGAAGATCGAGCAGGTTCATCGCGGTGAGAGCACGTTCGACGATTTCGTTGTCGTGGCGGGAAAACGAGCGCCACCAGCCGAGGTTTGGGTAGCGGCCCATCTCGACGAGACCGCGCACGGTGATGGGGAAGTTCCAGTCGATGTCGCCACGCTGCGGCAGGTAGGCGATCTCATGGCTGCTGCGGGTGAGCGGTTTGCCACGCCAGAGGATGCTGCCGCTGTCCGCCCGGATGAGGCCGGCGAGCGATTTGAGCAGCGTGCTTTTGCCAGCGCCGTTTGGGCCGATGAGGGCGATGCTGCGACCGCATTCAGTGGAGAAACCAATCCCATCAAGGGCGAGCACCTCGCGGTAGGTGACGCGGAGGTTCGAGACCTCGAGCTTGTGATGATGCGTGGAGGCATCGCCACCGCCGCCCCAGCAGACGTGACCGTCCGCGTGCGTGTGCCCGCAGGTGCTGTGGTCATGGTCGTGCGCTGTCACCATTGGAAATGATACACTTCGTTGAGGCTGCCGGCCGTTGACCAGTTGGTTTCACGCTTCGTGTCCTGGCCGTCGGGCTCGATTTCGAGGGTCAAAGCCTGATCCGGTGCGCCATAAGCCCAATCAGCCGCGACGAGCAGGTCGAGGCTCAAAGGCAGCGTGGCCTCGAATTCGACCGCGTTGTCCATCCAGTCGCCTTTTTCGAGCAATTCACGCTCGCCGAGCTTCACGCTGAGCTTTTCCGGTTTGTGGACAAAGCGCACGCGAAGGAGCGATTTAGCCTCTTTCGGCTTCGCGGTGGCTTTCGCAGCCTTTGGAGGCTCAACGGGGGCATTTCCCGTGAGATAGGCCAGCGGCACGGCCAGCCCGATGAAGGCGAGCACGAGCAAAAAGAGCTGGATGGGCGGCGAACCTCGCATGGTGGCTTATTTCTTCGTGCCGAGGGCCGCGACGATGGCGCGGACGTTGTGGGCGATCATCGTCTCAAAGGTATGCGCATGCTTCGCGGTGCCATCGGCCACGAGCGGATCGCCCATTTTCACGCCGGTGCTGCGCACGATCTCCGCCAGCACCTTCGGATTGGCCTGATCCTCGGGAAACGCGGCCTTGATGCCATGTTCGCGGATGGTGGCGATGGACTCGGTGACGTGCTTCAGGCTCGAATCATCGCTGCGGGAGACGCCGAGGATCGAGATGGGCTCGAAGCCATACTCCTTGCAGAAGTAGCCGAAGGCATTGTGCGCCGTCACGAGCTTGCGATCCGCCCGGTCGATCTTGGCGATCTCGATTTTCGCCCAGGTTTTGAGCTCGCCGAAGCGCTTGGAGGCCGTTTTGGCGTTTGCGGCGTAGGCGGCTTCGTTAGCTGGATCAGCCTCCGCAAAGACATCCGCCACGATGCGGGCGGCTCGCTGCATGTTTTCGGCGCTGTGCCACCAGTGCGGGTCAAACTCGCCGTGATGATGGTCATGCTCTTCCGAATGGTCGTGATCGCAGACGTAGGGGATGGAAGGCACCTTTTCGCCGACTTCGACGAGTTTCACGCCCGCGCCGAGGCTGTCGCGCAGCTTGTCGAGGTAGGTTTCGAGGCCTTTGCCGGAGGCGAGGATCAGCTTCGAGCCGCGCATGGCCGCGATGTCCTTCGTGGCGGGTTCGAAGTGATGCACGTCACCGCCCGGTTTGAGGATTTCGACGACTTCCACGTTCGCGCCGCCCACCTGACGGGCCAGATCGGCCACGATGGGATGCAACGTGGCCACTTTCATGGCCGCGAGGGCTGGCGAGGCGAGGCAAAGGAGGGCGAGGAGCGTTTTCATGCAATCAAGTAGCATTGGTAAACGCCGCCACAACGCCGATCTTGGCCTTCAATAGCTCGGCGTAGGCTTTAAAGAGTCCCGGCGGCCTTCACATCGAGATAACGGTTCGCCAGCGCTACGGGGAGCATTTGGGCTGGTTCGTCCACGGTGAGCACGCGGTTGGCGCGGAGGCTTTCGAGGAGCAGGCGGCGTTCGGTGAAGTAGTTCGTCATCGCGCCGAATTCGAGGGCGTCGGCCAGGTTTTGCACCGGCACGGAGGCGTGGGCTTCCAGCTCGGCCTCGCGCAGCGTGGCGACGAGCACAAGGTGGCGCTTTTGCATGAGATGCACGGCCGTGGCGAGGTTGCTGCTATCCTCGCTGCGCAGGTTCGTGAGCAGGATGACGAGGGCGCGGCGCTTTTGGCGGGCCATGACCTGTTCCGCGGCCTCGATGAAATCGCTCGGCTCGCTGGTGGCCTCGTAATCGTAAAGGTGGTTCAGCAGCTTCGGCATGCTGTGCGAGCCTTTCACAGGCGGCAGCCACTTCCGCGTGCCGCCAAAGCCGCACACGCCGATCTCATCCCCCTGCCGCAGCGCGATGAAGGAAATGAGCAGCATGGCATTCAGGCAGTGATCGAACTGGCTGAGTGATCCATCTAGCGCCCGCATGCGGCGGCCGCAGTCGGGCACGAGGAGCACGGTTTGATTCCGCACCTCATCAAAGTCGCGGCTGATGAGGCTGAGGCGGCGGCTGGTGGCCTTCCAGTCCACTTTGGAAAGTACATCGCCGTCCTGATAGTCGCGCAGTTGATGGAAATCGAGCGAGGCGCCGATGCGGCGGCGGCGAATGATGCCCATCTGCTCGACGCGATTGGCCATCGCGAGCAAGGCAAAGCGCACGACGGGCTCGTAGTTCGGATAAGCCCGCGTCTGCTGCGGAGCACCGACGAGGTAAAGACGCTTCCACAGGCCAAACATCGAGGCCGCGAGCACATGCGCCGGGGCGAAGGTATGCTGGCCGCGTTCGACGAAGGTAGCCTCGTAAGTCATCGCGGAGAACTGGCCGGGTGGAATGGTGACGGTATGCGGAAGGGCCGGAGCCGTGGCAGCCGTCGGAATGCCATCAAAGACCTCCAGCGTGAGCTTGCGGCGCAGCCCGTGTGATAGCGTGAGCGTGACCTGCGATGGCACGCCGAGCGCAAAACGACCCGGAAGCGAACGCTCGGCCTTCAGCAGCGTCTTTTTCGGCAGCGTGAAGGCATCGATCAGCATGGCAACCACCAACGCCCCGCCCGCGATCTGCCACAGCAGCACAAATTGCCCCCACACGCATGCGGCCAAAGCGAGGCCGAGCAGCGCGGTGAGCAGTTTGAGAAGGGCAGGTGTGGGGCGCATGAAAAAATGACGAATGGCGAATGAGGAATGACGAATGAATGGGGGAATGCCGGCATTCGACATTCGGCATTCGTCATTCGATTTTTAGCCTCGTGGTGCTTCGACCGTGCGGACGACGGCATTGAGCATGTCGTCCACGGTTTGGCCGGTGATGGCGATTTCGGGGGAGAGCTGGACGCGGTGGCGGAGGACGGGCAGGACGGCGCGTTTCACATCGCTCGGCGTGATGTAGCCGCGGCCTTCGAGCAGGGCGTAGGATTTGGCCACACGGACGAGGCTGATGGCTCCGCGAGTGCCGGCACCGAGGCTGATGGCGCTGTGTTGTCGCGTGGCGCGGACGAGGTTCACGGCGTAATCGACCACCGGCTCGACGGCTTGCACCGCGGCGGCTTCTGCTTGCGCATTGAGGATGTCCTCGGGTGTGCAGACCTGCTGTACATCGCCCGCGGAAAGGCCGCTGCCACCGGCTTTCGACGCCACGGCCTTGACGATCCAGGCCTCATGCTGGCTTTCGGGGTAGTCGATGAGCACTTTGAGCAGGAAGCGGTCGAGCTGGGCCTCGGGCAGCGGGTAGGTGCCTTCTTGTTCGATGGGGTTCTGCGTGGCGAAAGTCATGAAAGGCGGCTGCAGCGCATGGCTTTCGCCGTCGATGGTCACTTGAGCTTCCTGCATGACTTCGAGCAAAGCGGACTGCGTCTTGGCGGGGGCGCGATTGATTTCATCGGCGAGAAGGAGATTGGCAAACACGGGGCCGCGACGCACGCGGAAGGTCTGGCTGCTGAGATCGAAGAGCGTGTGGCCGGTGACATCGGAAGGCATCAGGTCCGGCGTGAACTGGATGCGGCGGAAGTTCCCGCCAAAGGTGCGGGCCAGAGCGAGCACGAGGTGCGTTTTGCCGAGGCCTGGCTTGCCTTCGAGCAGCACATGACCTCCGGCGAGCAAGGCGGCGAGCACTTGATGCACGACTTCATCTTGTCCCACAAAGACCTGGCCGACCGCCTGACGGATGGCGTGCATCGTGGAGGTGCTGGTGGGCACGGTGGGCGGGGCGTAGCTGGCCGGCGGTGGGACATAAACGGGCTGTACAACCGGCGGCGCATAGCTCGGCGCAGGCGGTGAGTAAGGCGGCGGCACCGTGGAGGGCGGAGGAGGTGGGAAGGCGGGATCGTTCATAGTCGAAGGGAGTGGTGGAGTGTTGGAGAAATGGGCACTCAGAGTTTCATGCGCATCGTTTGCAGATCGCGCATGAGGGGGATGAAGTTGTGCGCCTGATGCGGCGCGGGCATGTGGAAGGCATCCTGCACGCGGTGCACGGGAATTTCACACCGCGCGGCGATGCTGGCGGCAAGGATGTCGGTGAGTTGTCGGGTATGGACCTCGATGCCGGGGTGATGCTGGCGCAGCTTTTCCCACACTGCCTCGCGGGCGGCCTGCACGAGCACCTCAGGCCGGTGCATGCGCCAGAAGAACTGGCCCAGCGCGGCGATGTGGCTGGCAAAGTGTCGCGTCTCGCCGAGCTCGACTTTTTCCAGCGGGCCGAAGCGTGGCATGTGTCGCCACAACCAGAAGGCGATGCAGGCAGCCAGCGTGATGATGGCCATCCAGCCGTGATCCCACAGCAGCGACCAGAAGCTGGCGGTGGCCGCGGCGACGAAGTGGACCTCGTGCACATCGTCCTCACCGACGAGGGCGGAGAGCCAGCGGGCATGATCATGCTCACCGAGCCAGCGATTGCGGAAAGGCCGCGCATGCGTGAGCACGGTGATGCGGCCTCCGCCGCGGGTGAGATGCAGCGCGGCGGCGGTCTTCCGATCGCCGACGACAAATTCATCGCGCTGGAGCTTGCGATCGAGCTCCATCGAAAGGAAGCCGGCGAGCTTCAAATGGAACGTCTGGCCCCGCCAGCGCAGGTTGAACTCTGCCATCTGGTCGTCCACGACCTGCTCGATGAGGTCGCCGATCTTTTTCATCGTCTCGCGGACCTCTTTGCCATCGACGGAGAGCTCTTTGAGCTCCTCTTCGGCCTTTGAATTCTCTTTTTTGTCTTTGGCGTCGGTTTTGTCTTTCGTGGGCTTTTCGATGTCGAAGTGCTTGCCGATCTTTTGGAGGGCCTTTTCGATGTTTTTGGTGTCCCACTTCTTCACCTTGATGCCGAGATCGCGGAGCAGGGGATCGCCTTCTTCGACGAGCACATCATTGAGCACGCGCATGCCGAGCTCGAGGCCGGTGGAGTAGTCATTGTAGCTCCGCGTGCCGCCGAGGCAGTAGATGAGATGGCCGCCGTTCTCCACCCATTCCAAGAGCTGCTTCGTGCGCCCTTCCGAAAGCCCGCCTTCGGCCGAGAGAAACATCACGGCATCGTATGACGGCATCTTCGAGAGGAAGAGCTTCCGCTCCGCGTCGTGCCCGAGTTCATCGAGCACACGCTCCGCCGCGAGGAAGGGATTTACGCGGGCTTTGCCGCGATAGCCGGTGACTTTTTCGACTTCTTCCCAATGGCCTTCGCAGGAGCAGAGAGCGAAGAGCAAAGAGCAAAGGGCAAAGAGACGGAGCCAGGGCATGACTTCGGACTTCGAGATTCCTTGTTCGACATTCGATATTCCTCCGGTTTGGGCGGAAGTTTTGAATATCGAATATCGAACAAGGAACTCCGAATGATGAAGGGCCTTCATGCCGCGCCTCCTTTCCCCGCGAAGGGCCAGCGGGCGCAGAGTTGCATCACTTCATCGCGAGTGACGGGCAGGGTGGCATAGGCGGTTTGGACCCAGGCACCGGTGAGTTGATGGAAGAAGGCGGCCTCGGGCTGCTGCGCATGCTTGGAGACATGCGAGAGGCAGTCTTCCTCGGTATCGCTGTCGCGAATGGGCACGCGGCGCTGGGTGACGAGCCATGAAAGCGAGCCGCGATAGAGCAGGCTGAGCGCTTCGCGAGCATTGCCGGCATCCCACGCGGCCATCGCGGCGGCGAGGATGTCATCCGGCAGGCTTTCACGCGTGATCTGCATGCCCATGACGACCTTGGGTGCCTCAAACTGAACCTCGTCTTGTTTTCGGAAGGAGAACACCTGGAGGTTTTTCACGAGGTAAAGGACCAAAGCGACCACGGCGGCGATGATGACACCCCAGAAGAGGATTTGGCCGATGGCGGCGATGAAGCTGAAATCGCCCTTGGGGGCATCGCCAAGGTCCAGTTTGTCCGGCACCCATTCCCAAGTCTTCGCCTTGTGAACCTCGAAATCAGGGCTCTTCAGCACTTCCTCGGTCACTTTGCCCACATCTTCCGCCATCACGCTGCTGGTGAACAAGAAGCCAAACGCCAGCAGCGCCATGATCGGCGTCGTCAGTCGTGCGGCCAGCTTGCGGAAGGCGAGCTCGACATCCCAGCCCTCGATCCGCGTGCGGCAGTTGAGGTAGAGACCAAAGCCCGCACCGACGTAAAACGGCTCCACCACGGTCATGGCGAGCATGTAACAGCTCACATACCACCAGACGAAAGGTGTGCGGTCGAGTCCGATGGCATCGGGCGCTTCGAGCAGGGCACTCCAGTCCGGTTCCCAGGTTTCCGGCAGGAAGCCGTAGGTCGTGAAAAGCAGGCCGAAGAGCAGCACGATCTCCAGTTTGAGGAAGGCATAGGTCACCATCATGCCGCTGCCGCCGCCATCCACGGCCAATGTTTTCACACGCTTCCGCACCGCGGAGCCTCGCAGGCCTTCGAGCATCTGCGCGGGCATGGCAAAGCTGCGAATGAAGGACAGGCGACGCCAGAGCAGCGCGGGCAGGAAGTTCGAAAACCACAGCTTGGGCCATTGTTTGAGTGTTTCGCCAAACTGCGGCTCCACGCCGAAAGCACGGCGGCTGAGGTGGTAGAGCGGCACGCGGTCGTAGAGAGGCTTCAGCCACCAGATGATCATCGAGGCCCAGGTGGGATCATTCGGCAGCAGTGCGATGATCAGCGCCCACACGGGAAAGACGGTGGCGCACCACAGCGCCAGCACGCGGCCGAAATCACGCCGCACCATGGCGCAGCCGAGGTCCACGGCCTCCCAAGGAAGACGCGGACGCAGCGCGATGGTCACATCCTCAAGCCGCATGCGCCCTCCTCCTGCCTGCGAAGATCAAAAACGAGGCCACCAGCAGCCACTGCACGATGCCAAAGCTGTATTTGATGACCGGAGCGAACTGCTTCGGCGACCAGAAGCCTTCAATCACCGCCGCGAACGAAGTCATCATCGCCGCGCCGAGCATCAGCGGCAGCGCCTGACGGCCCGCGAGCACCAGCGCATCCCGCCGCAGCATGCGGCCAGGCTTCAAAACGGTGAGCCCAAGACGAAAACCCGCCACCGCGGAGATCACCATGCCGGTGAGCTCGAGCGCCGAGTGACCGCTGACCCAGAGCAGCAGGCTCTCCGGATCACCCGCATAGCGGATGTAGCCAGCGAGGGCACCGATGTGCAGTCCATTGAACAACAACACGAAGAGCGAGCCCACACCGCCCGCGAGACCACCCGCGAAGGTCTTGAAGTCGATGCCCACATTGTTCCAAATGTAGAAGCAGAACATCGCGAAGTCCGAGCCGAACTTCCCGCGCAGCGTCTCCACCAGGTCAGAGCCGTGGCCATACATCTCCTCGGCACTGGCCATGCCATCGGCGCCCAGCAGAGCCATCGACCACTCCGGATAGTGCGGCGTGATCGCGATGAGCACGATGGCCGGCACATAAAAGATGGCGCTGCACCACCAGAACAGCTTCCATTCCTTCCGCACCAGTTGCGGAAAGGTCACGAGCATCATGTTAAGAAAGGCCTCCACGCCGCCCGCGGTGCGTCGCTCGAGGATGCGGTAGCCGCGGATGGCCATGTCGTTGAGCTTCTGCGTGAGACGCTGCGGGCTCATGCGGTGCTGAGCCACGCTGAGGTCATGACACACCTGCCGGAAGGTCGCGGGAAGCTCCACGATGTCAGCCTTCGGCTTCGAGGACTCGGCATCATTCATGAGGCGCTCCAGCTTTTGCCAGCGCGGCTCGATTTGTTTCTCGAATTGAGCGGGCGTCATGACTCAGCGGAACGGTGGGGGTGACGGTTTCGGGGCCTCTGGCTCTTGAATCCACATCGCCATGCCCACCAGACGACGAAGCCCCTCCATGCCGACTGCTTCGGTGAGAGGCTGAAGGATGCCTGAGAGCTCCAAACGACGCTCGTCGGACCAGTTGGGGGCGCGTTCGAGGAATTGCTGCAATGCGGCCTGCTCCTCACGGCTCAGCGGAATGGGCGGGGCACGGCGCTCCGCATTCACCGTCGTCTTCGGCAGTGTCACCGGTGGTGGATCGGTGTACACCATCACCGTGCCTGCCACGAGGTCGCCCAGGCGCTGGAAGCGCTTCGTGAACAGGCAGCTCAAAAAGCCCGTGAGGTAGAGGAAGGGCATGAAGTCGATCACGCGCAGAAAATTGCGCAGAATGGCCTGCGACACCGTCACGGGACCGCCGGTCACGCTGATGACACGGAGCTTCATCCATTTTTGTCCAGGAGTGCAGCCTCGCGAACTGGACTCAAAGATCACGTTATAGAACCAGTTCATCACAAACATGATCAGCATCGTGATGCCCTGCGTCATCTCACCGCCGATCACGTGCGCGATTGTGTAGGCGAGAGCCAGTTCGATCACCAGCAGTGCCACGAGGAACACCAGCAGGTCCAGCAACCATGCCGTGCTGCGCACCGCCGGGCCCGCCACGCGGAGTTGAATCTCGACGCCGTCCGCGAGTTCCACAGGTTGAAGAGTGTCGAGACGTGCCGCCGCCATTTTTTCGTGATCCGTACTCAAGCCGGGCCGGAAAGTTTTGACAAGGCTTCATTTGTTCCGCTAGCCTCCAGACGAAAATTCACCTCACCCCATCTCATGGAACCCGCCAATCCCTACGCCACGCCCTCCGCCAACCCCTACGGCTCCAATCCGCTCAGCATGGAAGGCAGCGTCGCCGCCGAAACCATCGCCCCGCTGGCCGGGACCAAGGGATGGGTGCAGTTCATGTCCATCCTTCTCTGGCTCGGTGTCGGCTTCATGGTGATTGCAGGTATCGGCATGGCGGCAGCAGGGACAATGGTGGCCGATACGATTGCCAAAACACAGCCCACTAATCCCATGGCCAACAAGGCTTTCGTGCTCGCCATGGGCGGCCTGTATCTCCTGATGGCCCTGTTCTATGTGTATCCCGCGATCAAGCTCTGGGCCTATGGAAGCCGCATCGGGAAGCTGAAAAACAGTCTTACCACGGCCGATTTAAACGCGGCGCTGCACGAGCAACGCCGCTTTTGGAAGTTCACGGGCATCATGGTGATCGTAATGGTGAGCCTTTACATTCTGGTGATCGTTGGGCTGGTCGGATTTGGTGCCATGGCCGCGTCACGCGGCATGTGAGACTGGTTTTTTCACGTCGCAGGCTGGCGCATCGCACGGCTGTGGCCTAGACTGGACGCTCATGCGTCGTTGTTCCCAGATTCTTGCCCTCATCGGATGCCTGCCTGCCGCGTTGTTCGCCGCGGGACTGGAGGAATCGGAGGCCTTTGTGCGGGCGCGACAGGCGCTGGCGGATGGTTTGCCTGAAGTGGCGGCCGTGAAGGCGGGCAGGCTCTTGCAAAACAAGGCGTGGACGATGGATGAAGTGCGCACGCTGGCAACGTTCGCGGCCGAGGCCTGGATTCGCACTGGAAAGACCGCCGAGGTGCTCGCGCTCGCTGAGGCGCATGACCTTGAAGAGGAGAGTTTTTGGCGGGCTCAGGCACTCGTGCTGGAACGTCGGTTGGCGGAGGCTCGCGAGGAACTCGCCAGCGGTGGCACCGCCTTGCGTCCGCGGGCGCGATTGCTGCTCGGACAGGTTCTGTTCTCGCTCGGTGAGCAAGAAGCTGCCCACGAAGAAATTGAGTCGCTGCTGACGGAGCCGGATGAAGGCCTGCGCCGCCACGCCACGCTGCTGCTGGCGGAGATTGAACTCAACACCGGGAAGGCGCAGGCCGCGCTGCAACGCCTCGATGCACTCCGTGATCCCTCGGATGCCACGGCGGGGCTGATTCGCGCTCGTTGCCTGATGGTCACGGATCGTTTGCCGGAGGCACGACAGGCGCTCGAAGCCGTTTTGAAGCTGTCCAGCGGCGGAGCCCATGCCCAAGACGCCGCCACGGTCTCGCTCGCCGAGATCTGGATGCGTGAAAACCAACCGCAGAAGGCCGTGGAGCACCTTGTGAAGATGCTCGATGCCAGCGTGCAGAGCGAATGGTGGTCACAGGCTTTTGACACGCTCCACCGCGCGTGGTCCGCGCTGCCGGAACCACGGGACATGCCGGAGGCGGTGATGCGCTGGGCAGGGCAGGGAAGCAAGGCTCAGCAGGTGCCGCAGCCTTCCGCCTTGCTGCTGGCGGCCACCGCCGAGTTTCGCGGGCATGCCGAGCTGCTCATCGCGCGATGGTTGCAGGCTGGAAAGCGTCCGCTGGAGGCCGCGGGGATGCTTGAAGGCTTCATCCGATTGCACCCCGATCATCCACGCCTCAGCGCGGCATTGCGCATGGCGATGGAGATTTACTCGGGCCTCGGGGCGGATGGCCGCGTGATGCAACTGGTGGAAATGTGGCGGTCGAAATTCAGCGGCGAGCAAGGCGGCACGCTGGTCGATTTCCTCGCTGGTGGCATCCAGTTCAATCGTGCGGACTACATTCCTGCGCAGGAGTCTTTTCAAGCCGCGGCAAATGTTGCCTCGACGCTGCCGGAGCGTCGTCGCTCGTTGTTTAATGCCGCCGTGTCGGCCTTCAAAGGCGGTGATCTCGTGCTTTACCTCGGCCTGCTTGCTCAATTGGAGGCTGCAGGTGGCAGTCAGGATGCCACCGGCGATTCCGCGGCGGATTTGCAGCTCAACAAAGCTCTCGAATCCGCCGCGCAGCACGCGGATGACGCGGAGGAGAGCCTGCGCACCTTCATCACTACACGTCCCTGGCATCCACGCCTGCCGGAGGCACGCATCGCGCTGGCGGAAATCCTGCTGATGAGCAAACCGCCGCGTGTGGATGAGGCGCGAAAGCAGCTCGATGACATCCGTCTGCCAGCCGAAGCTTCCACCGCTCGCGATCAACTTGTGCAGCGCATCGACCATACGCGCCTCTGGATGCGCGAGATCGCCGGTGACTCGAAAGGCCTCATCGCGGATTGTGAGGCCTTTGCGAAGGCCTGGCCGAAAAGCCCGCTGCTGGCGGAAGTGCGCATGAAGGAGGCCGGCGCTCACTTTCAGCTCGAGGACTTCGCCAGTGCCCGCACGAGTTTTGAGATCGTGGCCAAAGAACATGCCCAGTCTCCCCAGGCGGACACCGCGCTCTACTTCGCCGCGCTTTCCGCCATGTCTGTCATGAGCGCCGAAGGACGTGAGCGTGCGCTGGAGATCTGGGACACGCTTGCGAAAAAAAGCGGACCGCTGGCGATTGCGTCGCGTCGTCAGCAGGCGCTTGCGTATCGACGTCAGGCGGATCTGCCCTCGGCATTGAAGGCGCTTGATCAAATCCTCGCGGTGAAGCAGCTCGATGCCGAAACGCGAAATCTCACGCTTTGCGAAAAAGCCGAGGTGCTGCTGCTTCAGGGCAAAAAAGAACGCCAAAGCCTCGAAGAAGCGGCGAAGCTCCTGCGCGAGTTTTTGGACCAGGATGGCAAGCTGAGCTTCCTGTGGAGGGCGCGGGCTGGTTTCACGCTCGCCAGCGTGCTGCATGAGGCGGACAGCGATGCCGAGGCTCTCGAAGCCTGCTACGACACGCTTCGCGCGGCTGATTCCGCGCCGCCCACGAACCCAGCGGACTACTTGTGGTTCTCGAAAGCGGGCTTCTTCGGCATCGAACTGCTCGAAGACGCGCATCAATGGGAGGCTGCGGCCAAGCTCGCCGAGCAAATCGCTCAGGTGAAGGGCTCGCGGGCCAATGACGCCCGTCAGATCGCCACGAAGATCCGTCTTGAGCACTTCCTGTGGGATGGTCCCAAGCCCACGCCGCCCGTGCAACCGGCGCTTCCGGCCATTCCCGTGCCCGAGGAGCCCGAGCCCGCGAAAAAAGCCGCGCCGAAGAAAAAGAAGTGAGTGCCTGCCGGGGCTTCGCGTATGGAAAAACCATGCGCACGACCTTCCTCGCCCTTCTCGCCGCTGTTTCATCGCTTCACGCCGCCGCACCGTCGGAGCACGTCATCCTCGTCAGCATCGATGGCTGGGCGCATCACTACTTTGATGACCCGAAGTGCCACATGCCTGCCGTGAAGGCTCTCGCGGCCCAAGGCGTGCGTGTGAAGCGCATGGAGACCTCCTTTCCCACCGTGACGTGGACGAATCACACTACGCTCGTCACTGGCGTGCATCCGGGCAGGCATGGCGTGTTGGCGAATGAGTATTACGACCGCAAGGAGCGGAAAAAAGTGCCGCTCATCCCGGACCCGATCTTCAACAAGGATGAGATCGTCAAGACACCCACTATCTACGATGCCGCCAAGGCAGCCGGATTGACCACCGCCGGTGTCATCTGGCCCGCATCACGCGGCGCGAAGACGCTTGATTGGACCGTGCCGGATGTGTTTGAGCAGGAACTCTTCGAAAAGTATGGCACGCCCCAACTGCTCGAAGAGGCACGCGCCCTCGGCATCCCCGTCGAAAAGCAGATGGAATGGTGCAAGCTCGGCAATGCGGGCAAGGCGCAGCGTGATTACATGTACACCCAGCTCGCCACGCACATCATCCGCACGAAGAAGCCAAACTTCCTCGCGCTGCATCTCGTGAGCCTCGATTCGTTCGAGCACGCGCACGGTCGCCAGGTGCCGGAGGCCTACTGGGCCGCGAATGACAGCGACAACCGCGTCGCTGATCTCATCCGCGCCACCGAAGAAGCCGGCATCCGTGACAAGACGACCTTCATCATCACCACCGACCACGGCTTCGTCACTTACACGAAGTCCATCAATGCCAACGCGGCGCTCAAGAAGGATGGTTTTGTCAAAAGCGTGCTCGGCAAGAACCTCGCACCCGATTCGAAGGTCTTCGCGATGGCCGAGGGCGGTGCTTGCTTCGTGTATGTGCTCGATGATACGAACCGCGACAGCATCCTCGCCGAGATCACGCCGAAGCTGGCGAAGCTCGAAGGCGTGAGCGGCGCCGTTGAAGCGAAGGATTTCGCCACACGTCTCCGCCACATCACCGCCTCTGCAGACCCTCGCGAGCCCGATCTCGTGCTGCTCGCCGCGGACGGCTACACTTTCACCGACTCGCTCGCCGACACGAATGAGATCATTCCGAACGACCCGCCGAAAGGTGCCCATGGTCACGATCATCTCATGCCCAACATGTTTGGCTGCTGTGTCATCAGCGGTGCCGGCATCGCCAGCGGAAAAGTCATCGACGACATCCAAAACGTGGACATCACGCCCACCATGGCCCGCCTGCTCGGCATCCCATTCCCCGACGCCGACGGCAAGGTCATCGACGCCGCGCTGGCGAAGTAACGGGGCCATTCCTGGCCCCTTCCAGCGGGGCAAGAATGCCCCGGTTACCCTTGCCGTGGCCAAATGGGGTGCTGGGCTTGACTCAGCCCCCCCTCTCTGCCATCTCACGCCGTCACATTCGTCATTCCTCATTCTAAATTCGTCATTCTTTCATGGCCGCCCCCGCCCACAACTACACTGAAGACAGCATCAAGTCCCTCGACTGGCGTGAGCACATCCGCCTGCGCCCCGGCATGTACATCGGGAAGCTCGGCGATGGCTCACTTCCGGAGGACGGCATCTACGTGCTGCTCAAAGAAGTGGTCGATAACTGCATCGACGAGCACGTCATGGGCTTCGGCAACACGATCGAGATCGAGATCGACGACGCACAAACCGTCACCGTGCGCGACTACGGCCGCGGGATCCCGCTGGGCAAGCTCATGGAGTGCGCCGCGCAGATCAACACCGGCGCGAAATACGACTCGGAGGCCTTCAAACGCTCCGTGGGCCTCAACGGCGTCGGTATCAAGGCGGTGAACGCCTTGAGCGAGTTCTTCGAGATCCAGGCCATCCGCGAGGGACAGACCCGCAGCATCGAATTCAGCCAGGGCCTCGTCGTTTATGACATGGGCAAGCCCAAGCCCTGCACCGAGCCCAACGGCACCCGCATCGCCTTCCGGGCGGACACGGAGTCCTTCGCCGATGACACGCACTTCCGCCTCGATTTCGTCCGCGAGATGCTGCGCTTCTATTCGTGGCTGAATCCCGGCCTCACGCTCGTTTTGCGCCATCCGGCCGGCGAGGAGAAATTCAAGTCGAAGGACGGTTTGATGGACCTCATCCGCACGAAGCTCACCGAGCAGCCGATGTATCCCATCATCCACATCGCCGGAAAGGATGTCGAGATCGCCTTCACGCACGGGAATGGCTACGGCGAGGAGTATTACAGCTTCGTGAACGGCCAGAACACCACGCAGGGTGGCACGCACATCGCCGCCTTCCGCGAGGCCATCGTGCAGGAATGCCGCGAGTTCTTCAAAAAGCAGTATGAGCCTGCCGACGTTCGCGGCAGCCTCATTGCCGCTGTCAGCGTGAAGGTGCAGGAGCCTGTCTTCGAGTCACAGACCAAGACCAAGCTCGGCAGCACGCACATGGAGCCGGAGGGCCGCAACCTCCGCACGCACATCCTCAACACCGTCGTCACCCAGCTCGACAACTTCCTCCACAAGCACGCCGATGTCGCCAAGGCGCTGCAGGAGAAGATCAACTCCAACGAAAAGGAGCGCAAAGAGATCAGCGGCATCCAGAAGGCCGCCCGCGAGAACGCCCGCAAGGCCAAGGTCTGCAACAAGAAGCTCCGCGACTGCCGCATCCACTTCGACACGAAGGACAAGCGCCGCGACGAAAGCACGCTCTTCATCACCGAGGGTGATTCCGCCTCCGGCAGCATCACGAAGAGCCGTGAGGTCGAGACGCAGGCCGTGTTCAGCCTTCGCGGCAAGCCGCTGAACTGCTTCGGCCTCACGCGGAAGATCGTGTATGAAAACGAGGAGTTTTATCTCCTGGCAAACGCTTTGCAGATCGAAGAAGACCTCGAAGAGTTGCGCTACAACCGCATCGTTCTGGCCACCGATGCCGATGTGGATGGCATGCACATCCGCCTGCTGATGATCACCTTCTTCCTGCAGTTCTTCCCCGAGCTGGTGCGCAAAGGCCATCTCTACATCCTGCAGACACCGCTCTTCCGCGTGCGGAACAAGAAGGACACCTTCTACTGCTACAGCGACGAGGAACGCCAGCGCGCCATCCACATCTGCGGCAAAAACGCCGAGATCACCCGCTTCAAAGGCCTCGGTGAAATCTCGCCGGATGAGTTCAAGCACTTCATTGGCCCCAACATGCGTCTGGAGCCTGTCACCATCCGTGACCACGCTTTGGACGAGCAGGGCAATCCGATCCCCAGCGAGCACAAGAGCGTGAAGGAGTTCCTCACCTTCTACATGGGCAAAAACACGCCGGAACGGCAGATGTACATCGTGGACAATCTCCGCGTGGAGAAAGAGCTCGAGTTCAACGACAAGGGCGAAACCACCGCCGAGCCCGAGTTCAAGCTCGCCGCCTAGTAGCCGGGGCATTCCTGCCCGGATACCGTCTTGGTGCTTGAACTGGCTCCGCAAAAGCGGTTGGCTGGCCGCATGTTGAGAGTCATCTGCCGGATCATCACTTGGCTTTGCTGTGCCTTCGCCTTCACGGACGCTGCGTTGGTGATTTGGGATGGATGCCGGCCGGAATTGTCGATCGGGACGAGGGTGGTCACCTTCGTCGTGGCGGGCTTTTTCGCGTTGATCGGTTTCGCGGGCCTTGGCGTGGAGTGGAATCTCAACAGGCTGCGCCGCTTCACCGTGGCCGAGGCGGAGGCTGTCGGCTGGCAGCGGACGTGGAGGCACCTGCACCTGTTTTTGATCCCCGGCATGCTGTTTGTGCTGCTGGTGGTGTTCCTGGGGCTCACGGGCATTTTGTCCCGCTTTCAAGAAGGGCGTCCGCTGTTTGGCTAGCCGCCCGATCCGCATCCCTGCGGCCAAAGTTTTGCGCCGGTTAGCACTCTTCCTGCTTGGGAAGATGGTGCCAACCACATGTCCGCCGCCTCACGCCCTGCCTCGCCGATCCAGTCTTATCTGGAAGAATTGCACGCCAAATACCAGCCGCTGCGCGAAGGCGCTGTGGCCACCTACATCCCGGAGCTTGGCAAGGCGGACCCGGACTGGTTCGGCATCTGCGTGGTCACCTGTGACGGGCAGGTTTATGAGGTGGGGGACACGCGGCAGCTTTTCACCATCCAGTCCATCTCCAAGCCGCTCACCTACGGCATCGCGCTGCAGGACAGTGGCAAGGAAACCGTGCTCTCGAAAGTGTGGATGGAGCCCAGCGGCGAGCCGTTCAACTCCATCAGCCTCGATCCCAGCGGCCGTCCGCTGAATCCGATGATCAATGCGGGGGCCATCGCCACCACCGGCCTCGTCGAGGGAAAGACCACGCGGCAAAAGGTGAACCGCATCCTCGACACCTTTTCCCGCTACGCCGGGCGGCAACTCACCATCGACCAGGAGGTCAGCCGCTCCGAGAGCGAGACCGGGCATCGCAACCGCGCCATCGCCTACATGCTGCGGAATTTTGACATCTTCACCGAGGACCCCATGCCCAGCCTCGAGGCCTACTTTCAGCAATGCTCCATCCTCATCAATTGCCGCGACCTCGCCTTCATGGGCGCCACGCTGGCGAATGATGGTGTGAACCCGCTCACCGGCCAGCGGGCCATCATCGGCGACTACGTTGAGAGCGTGCTCAGCGTCATGGCCTCCAGCGGCATGTATGACGCCGCGGGCGAGTGGCTGTACAATGTCGGCATGCCCGCCAAGAGCGGCGTCGGCGGCGGCATCCTCGCGGTGCTGCCCGGCCAGCTCGCCGTCCCCACCAGGCGCCCCGGTCCCCCCGGGGCGCCGTCGCGTCGGGGCCGCGGCTACTGGCGCTGGAGGGAGAAGGACGCCGGCCCGTCGGAGGAGGACCAGGTGCCGCTGTAGGTGCGGCCCTCGGGCCCCAGGGTCCCGCTCAGGGAGTGGCCCTCGGCCAGGGAGATGACCACCGAGGCCCCGGTGACCGTGACCGAGCGCACCGGGAGCCGGACCCCGCCCAGGTTGGCGGTGCCGGTCCAGGACGCGCCGTCCCCGGTGAGCTCCAGCATCACCCCGGAGATGGTGCCGGCGTGGGAGGCGGCCCCGGCCCAGCGGCCCGCC
>CALMTT010000715.1 GCA_937872615.1 uncultured Verrucomicrobiaceae bacterium
TTGGGTGCAAAACACGCGGTGGAAGCGGATGTGACGGCCTGCGTGGCGCAGATTAAAGACGTGCTTATTGAAGATGGTGCAGATCGAAATGTCGGACGCATTGCCTTGGTGCCGCTGCGTGAGTTGGAAGGCATCGCCGGAGATGCCAGCGCCATGGTGATGACCGCGCGGCACATCCGTGGCTGGCTGCCGCATCGACCGAATGACATGCACAAGGGCGACACCGGCCGCGTGACGATCATCGCAGGATCGCGAGGTTTTCTCGGCGCAGCCGAACTGGCATGCCGCGGTGCCTTGCGGGCTGGGGCGGGGCTTACAACACTGCTTGTGAAGAAGGACGCGTATGACCTGTTGGCGGCTCGTGTGCCGCCCGAGGTCATGGTGAAATGCGTGGGTGATTATCGCGATTTGCTCGAGATGAAGTCGGATGCGCTCGCCATCGGTCCGGGGCTCGGTTTTGACTCCGAAGACGAGGTGCTGGATGTGCTGCGGCAGTCGAAAACGCCCGCGGTGGTGGATGCGGATGCCATCACGATGCTCGCGAAGAATCCGGAGGTGCTGGATGAGATGGATGGCCTGCCGCGACTGCTCACGCCGCATCCGGGGGAGCTTCAGCGCCTGCTCGACAACTTCCCCGGCTGGCATGGCATGGATCGCCGCACGGTCACGGAGATGCTGGTGAAAATGCATCCGAAGCGCACGCTGCTGCTGAAAGGCACTCGCACGGTGATCGCCACCGCGGGTGAGGTGACGTTGTTCAATTCCACCGGGCATCCCGGCATGGCCAGCGGTGGCATGGGCGATGTGCTGACGGGTGTGTGTGCGGCCTTGGCGGCGCGGCGCATCGGTCTGCATCAGGCGGCGGGGCTTGCGGCATGGCTTTGCGGCCGTGCCGCGGAGATCGCGGGGCGTGATGGCTTGTGCGCGAGCGATGTGGCTGCGCATCTTGGTGCTGCGATTCGGGATCTCAAAGAGGGCTGCTGGTGAGCTTGTTTGATGAGAGAACGATGACGTGGCTGCGGGAGCCTTTGCAGGCCCTGGCGGCGGATGACGTGCTCGTGGGCACCTCGTCGTGGAAGTATCCGGGATGGTGCGGGCAGCTTTACGACGAGTCGCGGTATGTGACGCGTGGCAAGTTCTCGGAGAGCCGTTTTGAGAAGGAATGCCTCGAAGAGTTCTCGGAGGTGTTTCCGACCGTTTGCGTGGACGCGGGCTACTACAATTTTCCCTCGCCCGCTTACATCGAAGGCCTTTGCAGGCAGGTGCCGGAGTCGTTTCAATTCGCGTTCAAGGTCACGGATACCATCACGATCAAAAACTTCCCGCAACTGCCGCGCTTCGGTGAAAAGGGCGGCAAGCCCAACGAGCACTTCTTGAATGCGGAGCTCTTTAAATCGGCCTTTCTGGCCTCATGCGAACGTCGGCAGCATCAGATCGGTGTGCTGATCTTCGAGTTCTCGCACTTCTACCCGAAGGACTTTGGACGTGGGCGGGAGTTTGTGGACGCGCTGGATGCGTTTTTGTCGAAGTTGCCTGATTCGTATGCCTACGCCGTCGAGGTGCGGAATCGCAATCTGCTTCAGCCTGACTACTTCGAGATGCTGGCGAGTCATCGCGTGGCGCATGTGTTCAACTCGTGGACGCGGATGCCTTCTCTCGCCGAGCAAATGGCCATGCCGGGCAGCTTCACGACCGACTTCGTGGCTGCGCGGTTGCTGCTGAGACCTGGTCGAGCCTATGAACAAGCCGTGGAGGCCTTCTCGCCTTACAAAGAGGTCAAAGATGCAAATCCCGAAGTGCGCGAGGCCGCCCGCAAGTTGATCGACAAAGCCAAAGAGAAGCCCGAGCGCGGCAAGAAGCGAAAGTCCTTCCTCCTCGTGAACAACCGACTCGAAGGCAATGCACTGAGCACCATCGCGGCGATCGTCGATCAAACAAAACGCCGCGCCACCTCGGTGTAGAAGCGGAGGGCTTCTTCGACTTGGGAGCATTCGACGTATTCGACGGCGGCATGAGCTTGGTCGATGCTGCCGGGGCCGAAGAGGATGGTTGGGATGCCGAGGCGGCCGAACTTGCTGGCATCGCTGCAGAAGGGCACGCCGCAGACGGTGCCATCGCGCTGCATGGAACGGAGGACATTGCACGAGAGGGTGACAAGCGGGCTGCTGGCGTCGGTTTGGAAGGGCCAGTCCTGCAGCATGGGTTTTTCCATGCTGGCAATGACATCGGGATGCTGACTCGCGAGATCGTCGAGCATGCTTTGATAGCCGGCGAGGACGGTTTCGACTTCTTCACCGGGGAGGAGTCGGCGGTCGATTTCGATGACGGCTTCGTCGGGCACGAAATTGACCTGAACACCGCCGTGGATGACGCCGACATTGCAGGTGCCGGGGCCGAGCAGCGGATGCGGTGCTGCGGCGAGGCGTGTGTGATCTTCCTGCATGGCGAGAACGACTCGCGCCATGGCGGTGATGGCATTGATGCCGAGGTGCGGCTTGGCACTGTGGGCGGCTTTGCCCTTTGTGCGGATGCGCCAGCGGACGCAGCCCTTGCTCGCGATGACGCAGCGCATCTCCGTGGGCTCGGCGACGATGGCGGCGTGGGCTTGCAAGTCCTCGCAGAGCTTCACGACGCCACGGAAGGAATACTCCTCATCGACCACCGCGGCCATCCAGAGCTCGCAAGGCGGCTTTTCACCGCTGGCGTGGATGTCGGCGATGGCATGCATCATGGCAGCGAGGCCTGCTTTGTCATCGACGGAGCCTCGACCGTGCATTTTGCCGTCCTTCACGACGGGATCGAAGGGATCAATCGTCATGCCTTTGATCGATACGGTGTCCATGTGCGCCTCAAAGACCACGCGGCGTGAGGCATCGCGGCCCGGCACGCGGGCAATCACGTTGTTGCGACCGGGAAAGACCTCCTGCTCCCAGGTTTCGATGCCGCGCTGCTCAAAGAAACGGCGAACATAGGCCGCCACTTGCGCCTCGCCGGGACCGCCCTCGTAGGAGCTATTGATGCTGTTGATGCGGACGAGGTCGGCCAGGGTGCTGAGGACGGGAGACATGCTGCCGCTATCTACGCAGTGGCGCAGGGCTCCCAAACGTCTTTTGAATCAAAACGTGCCGCTTTGGCCGAGGCTCAGATACTCGCGCACGGTGTGGTTCATGGCACGGCGTGCGGTGGGAAAGGCATCGGCGACGAGGCCGAGGGTCTCCTCGAGCTCGAACTCATCCGCGAGCGCATGGCGGCTGGCGGCTTCGAGGTGGCTGACGACGACATGCTCGTAGTAATCGACATCGGGTGCGCCGCGACGCTCGGCGCGATGATGGATGAAGTCCGGGTAGAGGCAGGTGAGCACGAGGAACTGGTTCGCGCACTGCACATGCAGGAAGAATTTGTGATGACCGCCGGCCTGCTGGATGGCCTCGAGGTAGTCCACGCTGTAAAGACTGTCCACGCTGCGGTTGATGTCGTTAGGCCCTTTGCGGGCACCGCAGCCGAAATCGGCAAACACGACGGTCATGTAATCGGCGACCTCCATCTGGCTGATGCCGCGTTCCTTCAGCGTGTGGCGGATGACGAGGAAGAAAAAGAGCTCCGGCGAGACCATGAGGCCTTGGCGTGCGATGACGACGGCTTCGAAGAGCTTGTCGTTGTCCAAGATGAGCGGGATGGCCTGCGGGTCATCGAGGATGGCATTGAAGCCCTCTCGATCTCGCTCGTTGGTGGCGAGGGTGTCACGAATGAAATACCAATCCGCAGGGGTGAAGCGGAACCAGCAACCGGGGCGGGGAAAGCGCGTCATGGTGAGAAGGCGTGTGCTGACATCTAGGGTTAGCATAACGAGTGCCAGTTGTGACTGGCAGCTCTGACGCGGTGGCGTCAGCTTCGTTCAAAGGGCCTTCTCAAAGACGCCTGCAGGTCTTCTAGTAGCGGGCCATGTCAGGCTCGACGAGATCAGCCCAGGCATCGATGCCGCCACGCATGCTCTGGGTATTCACGAATCCATTGTGACGGAGCCACTGGGCCACACGGAGGCTGCGCATGCCGTGGTGGCAATAGACAATGAGGTGCTCCTGCAGGTCGGTGAAGCATTGCGGCGCCAGCTCATCGATGCGTGACATGGGAACGAGCACGGCACCGGGGATGCGGCAGATATGCCACTCGTCGTTCTCCCGGCAGTCGATGAGGCGCACAGGGCTGTCTCCCGGCCGGCCGAGCAGGTAGCTCACATCTGTGGGGCCGATTTCGAGCGGGAGTTCCATGGCGGGTGACGGGTTTACGGACGGACGGTGACGGGCGTGCCGACTGCGACGTTGTTGTAGAAGATCGCGGCCATGTGGCCGGGCATGCGCACGCAGCCATGCGAGGCGGGATAGCCGGGGAGGAAGCCCTCGTGCATGCCGATGCCGCCGGTGAAACGCATGAAGTGGTGCATCTTGGACCCTTCGAAGCGAGTGCCGGCCGGCGGCTTGTCTTTCGTGACGTCAATATTGGCCATGACGACATTGCCCGCGCCGTCCACGAAGTCGCCGTAGAGGTTGGATTTATGCCACTGGTCCTTCTGGATGACTTTGAAGTTCCCGGTCTTGGTGGGGTGCTTTTCATCTCCGGTGGAAAGGGCGCTCACTCCAGCGAGCTGGCCGCCTTTGTAGAAGTAGGCCTTTTGGTCGCTGAGGTCGATCGTCACGCTCGGGGCGCCGGACATGCCATCACCATCCCAGTAGGAGACCTGGTCCGCATCGTAGAGGGCGGAATGCGGGACGCTTTGCGGATTGAAGGCTTCGAGATACTGCGTCTGGCCGCGGGAGCCTCCACCGGTGGTGCAGGAGGCCAGGATGAGGGCCGTGGCGGGGAGGAGCAGTCGGAGGACCTTGAATATCATGAGGTGGCGTCGGGTTTATCAAATGGCGAAAGCGCCGCGAAAATGAGACACAAGGGCGGAAAGTCCAGAGTTTCATGCACCGGCAGGCGGTGAAAGTCCGTGGAGACAGCCCGCAAAAGCACGCCATCATGCCGCCGCGGTGCCGCGCAGATCGCGGGCCACTCGTGTGAATGATGCAGCGTCCGAAAAAGTCTCTCTCCACCTCGTTTTGGCAGCTCGTGGGCTGGTCGGGAGCTGTCGCGGCGATGCTGGCGGCCTTTGCCAATGACTGGACGCTGCCGCTGCTGGGCATGGACCTGCGCACAAGGCCGGGACATCTGCTCATCGAGGCCCAAGAAGCGATCCGGGCGGCGCTCATCGGCAGCCTGATCGGTGGAGCGTGGTGGGCCTGTGTGTGCTGGGGGAGGGTAACGGGCAGCCTCGGCATCGCCTTGTGGAGTCTAGCGGCGGTGATGCGTTGGATCGATGAGCGGGTATTTTGGACCGGAGCGGC
>CALMTT010000716.1 GCA_937872615.1 uncultured Verrucomicrobiaceae bacterium
TGGCAAAACGGCGGGCGTGGTGAAGCTCACCTTCGTCGTCGTGGGCTTGTCGTAAGCGCCTTTGTCGAGCTGGAAGGTCTCACGCGGCTTCGGCAGTGTGTCCATGACCATGACCTTTGTCACCGCGTTGCTGGCAGCGACCTTTTCGCGCTGCGCGGCGAGCAGACGCAGCAGCAGCTTCGTGTAGTCGCGATCCTTGTCTTTGAAGTAGCCGATGGCCTCCAGCAGCGGATCGACGCCGCGATTGCGCGGGATCGTCTTTGCGATGTAGGCCGGAAGATTGCCCGGCAGATCAAACGCGGCCGATTCCGTGAGCGGTTTGCCCGCCGGACGCGGGAACTTTTTCAGTTCAAAGGCCTCCACCTCGTCCGCGATGGCATTCACCGCGGCATTCGCCTTCTTGCTGCGCTCCAGCTCGGCGGGCGTGCTTAAATCCATCGCGGGCGCTGCCTGACCGCTGCGGCCTTTGCCGTCCTCGCTCGTCTGGTTGAAGACATCGTAGAGCGCGTAGTAGTCGCGCATCGTCAGCGGGTCGAATTTGTGGTCGTGGCACTTCGTGCACTGCATCGTGAGCCCCAGCCACACGGTGCCGGTGGTCTCCACGCGGTCCATGACGTTCTCCACGCGTGTCTCCTCGGCGATGCGACCGCCCTCGCCATTGATCATGTGGTTGCGATTGAAGCCGGTGGCGAGTTTTTGCTCACTGGTGGCATTCGGCAAAAGATCACCCGCGAGCTGCCACACGGTGAACTGATCGTAAGGCATGTTCGCGTTGATCGCACTCACCACCCAATCCCGCCAAGGCCACATCGTGCGCTCAGGATCGCCCTGGTAGCCATTCGTATCGGCATAGCGTGCCGCATCGAGCCAGTCCCAAGCCCAGCGCTCGCCGAAATGTGGGCTCGAGAGCAGCTTTTCGATGAGAGCGGTCGGATCGGACTGATCAGACGGATCGGGAGGCAGACCGGTCAAATCGAGCGAAAGCCTCCGCACAAGCGTTTCACGCGACGCAGGCGGATTCGGCCTCAAGCCGGCCGCGGAGAGCTTTTGCCGCACAAAGGCATCAATCGGGTGTTTTGCACCCGCGGGCACTTTCGGCCGTTTCACCGGCTCAAAGGCCCAATGCCGTCCCCACGTCGCTCCTTCGGCGATCCATTGCTTCAAGAGCTGCTTCTGCGTGTCGGTGAGCTTGCGATTGCTCTTCGGCGTCGGCATCACCTCGTCCGGATCGTGCGAGAACAGGCGCTTGATCAGTTCGCTCTCCTCCGGCTTGCCGGGCTTGATGATGTTTCCGGCCTTCGCCGCCTTCTCCTCATCCAACCGCAGATCTCCCTTCCGATGCTCCGCATCCGGCCCATGGCAGTGAAAGCAGTTCTCACTGAGGATCGGCTGAATATCGCGACTAAACTCCACCGCCGCCCCGGCGGGCAGGGCGCATGCGACAGCGAAAATGAAGACGGAGCATTTCAAGCGTGGCCTAAACGTCGGAATATGATGCGTTTTGCCTGGTGATGGGATTCTTCATGGCCTGTGCGGACACAACTGATCGAGATGCTGAGACGACAACAGTCGTCAGGTTGTAACCTAGGCCCTGCGAGCACTATTCCATTGCCTTTTAGCCCCAATTCTTGGTAGAAGAACTCCATGCGTTTGATTGTCGTCACCCTTTTCCTTTTGCTCGGTGCTTCCAACCCGATTTGGTGTGCGCCGCCGCCCAAGTGCGACATTGTGTTCAGCATTCCAAAGAATTATTCTGGCGTGCTGCTCATGGTTTTCAATATGCCAGGCGGACAAATCTTTGGCCGGGAATTCGATATTGCCAACAGCCCAGCACGTCTTCCAAAAACCATCACCGTTGATTTCGACTCAAATGGCCTTGGAAGGATCGGAGGATCTACTCTTCCAACTGTCGAAGGGCGGATGATGGTTGTGGAGAGGGAGAGCAACAAAGAAATTCCACTCATTCACCGCAAGGAGGATCTTAACATGCCGCTGCCTGCAAAAGCGGCCCTATCCGGGCACTCAATCGGGTATCTGCTCAAAGGCCGGAAAGAGTTTTCAATCGAGCCCCTCCTCGTTGGAGATCCATCAACTTTTCCTCTCATCAACTTCGACATTTTAAAGCACCATGCGACGCAGATTGCAGGAATGCTTACCAACCACGCAGGCATTCCCATATCATCCGAGCAAGTTTACCCGTCCAATGACAAGAAATAGGAAACTAGGATAAGCACGGAGCTTTGCTCAATGGAGGGATGGAGCATCGGCAATCACTCGCTTAGCTGCCTCGTTGTCGATGAACACTTTGCGTTGCAGATCACGTCACACGGACTTGCAACGCTTGCAAGTTCTCAACCTCACGCCTCCAACTTCCACGGGCCGCGATACTCGCGACCGAGCAGCTTCGAGGCTTCAGCATCGCCGATGATCTCTTCCTTGGCGGGGTCCCACTTGAGGGGGCGGTTCACCATCATGGCGATGAGGGCCAGATGGCCGGGGATGGCACTGTGATGCGCCGTTTCGACCGGCGTGACGGTGGGCTGGCGGCTCTTGACGCAGTCGAGGAAGTTGCGGGCGTGGTCGGCGTCGGGTCGATCTGGCGGAAATAACAGGCCGGGCTGCGCCGCACCGCCCCCTCGGTCAGGCGCAGGGCCTCGGCGAGGCGGGCGAGGCTCGTCGGTGTCGGGTTGAGCCGGGCATAGAGGGTCAGCGCCTCCAGCAAATGGATGCGGGTGTTCTGGGTGCGCACGTCGGGGCGGTAGCCGAGATAGCCGCGCCGGCTGGCGGGCGGCGGCGACCAGTCGCGGCTCAGGAACTCCCGGTAGTTGCCCAGGCTCGCGACGCGGAAGCGCTGGTCGATCAGCAGCGCCACCCGGTCGGCCCAGGCGCGCGCGTCGGCCGAGCCGGTGGCGAGCGCGTACTCGCTCAGCGCGTAGAGGCCGAAGGCCTGGCCGTAGAGATGCTTGTCGGCCAGGGTCGGGCTGTGGTCGCGCCAGCTCACCTCCCAGAAGAAGCCGCCATGCACCGGGTCCCACAGCCGTTGCGTCAGGTAGGCGAAGCCGTGTGCTGCCAGCGCCGCGTCGCCCGCGGCGACGAAGGGCGAGCGCAGCAGGGTGCCCCCGACGAGGATGCCCCCGTCGCCCTCGGCGAAGGACGTCTGGGCGACCGCGCGTACGTCGTCGTGCAGAACACGGTGCCAAACGTCGTCGGAGCGGCGCGCCTCCTCCCGGTGCTCGAACACCTCGGGTTCCCGAAGGAGCGCACGCGCGTGATCCTCAACAACAACTTCGAGAGAGCGCCGGGAACGCTCTCGGTCGCGGACG
>CALMTT010000717.1 GCA_937872615.1 uncultured Verrucomicrobiaceae bacterium
CAAAGCAAGGCGCAAGGCGCAGGTGGCAATGCGCAAGAAGAGCTGCCGCTCAAGCCCAAGAAGCCCGCCAAAGCCCCATCTGGCTCTCTGCGCCCCGCGCCCAGCCCACGAAGCAGCCCAGGCCCAAAACCCTCGCCGAGCGCATCCGCGCCGTCGAAGCCGCCCTCCACGCCGCCGGAGCCCCCGTCACCGCCGCCGACCTAGCCAAACACTTCACCTCCACCAAACCCGTCGCCCTCCACGAAATCCTCGAATCCCTCGCCGCCCTCGGAAGAGCGAGAGTGGACGGGGAGGCCTTCTCCGTCTAACCGTTAACTGCTCCAGCCCCCCCAACTCCCAACTTCATAACACCCGATGAACTTCTTTTCAGACATCATCGAATGGTTGCCTGCCCAGCTTACCCTATTGGGTGCATTGTTCGTCGCATTCTATCGTCTGGTTTTCGGCTGGTTGGTGCCGAATCTAACAGTCAGCGTGACAACTGATCGAGAAGCTGCCGATGAAAAGACGGATCACCTGCGACTGGCAGTGCGTTTGGACAAAGGTTCCCGCGAAGGTCTCCACATAAAAGATCTCGTGGCGCGAATCACGCCGCTCCGCGGTGGCAGACCTGATTACGCAGGTGCATTCCATTGCCAAATCTTTGGCTGGGATCGGATTGAGGACGACATCGATGGGCAGGCGGTTTGGACACCATGGGATCGATGTGATAAGTGCCATACTGTGCTGCTGCGCCCCTATGGTCTGAGGAAAAGGATGCCTGCAAAACTTGAACCTATGCACATCGGCCCTGACGAGGCCTGCGAACTGGCAGCCTACACCATTGTTGAGAGCAAAGTGGTGTATTTGGTCGAAGTGGTGTGCATCGTCAGACACCTGCCGTCTTTAGTTTGGTATGGACGACATATTCAATGGAGAACATCCGCCATCTCATTGCCCGTGCTTCCCGACAAAAAATGATCGCACGGCACGTCAAAGACCACGGATAGTTTATGACACGGCAAGAGATTCGCCGCCTTCTGGGATGTGACGAATCCGCGTCTCAAACATCAGAACAACCTCAGCGTGACATGTGCCGGGCGGGTGTGGAAATTTTCGCATGGCCCGCCGCAACGAATCCATCAGCGCTATCCTTGTTCATGAATCCCCTTGGTGGGCCAGTGTCATCGTGGCGGGAATTGTATATTCCCTGATGCGCTGGGTGGCTCCGCTTTGCTTCACCGAGAACATGATCGTCGGTCCCATCTTCAAGGGATTGCCCGGCATGGCCTGGATGGGCGGCTACTTTTTCCTCGGACTGGCAGGCCTGGCTGCGCTGAGACAAGGCCTGGAAGCTCTCGGTAGGCGAAAACAAGCGCCACGGCATGCCCCGAAACCATCACCAGCTCCGACGATGGTAGCTGCGCCCATCTGCCCGGCTTGTCACGGCCCCATGGTCGAACGCACGGCCAAACGGGGCCCCAATGCCGGCAACCGTTTCTGGGGATGTCAGGCCTATCCACGATGCCACGGCACGCTGCCGGGCCGCTAAACCCGTTCCACTTTCTTGGTCAGATCTCTCGCGGGAATCCTTCCTCTTGCGGTGGACCTCAATGAATCACCGCGATCGAAAGGATTTCCGCGAGGGACAATCACCTCCCTCTTCGCGGAAGAATGGCCGCCTTGAGTCGTTTTCATCAGCCCCATGATGCGCAAAATCCTCGTCCTTATTCTTCTCGCCGCTGCTGCGGTGTTGCTTTGGCTTGCCACGAAACCGCAGGGCTCGTCGGAGGCTCCGTTGACGGTGTTTTGTGCGGCGGGGCTGAAGAAGCCGGTCGAGGAGATCGCGGCGGCGTATCAAAAAGAGACCGGAACGCCGGTGCAGCTCCAGTTTGGCGGCACGAGCACGCTGCTGACCCAGCTCCGTGTGGCCAAGCAGGGCGATCTTTTCATCGCGGCGGATGATGGAGCGCTGGCGGATGCCAAGAAGCAGGATCTCACGCGCGAGGAACTCCGTCTCGTCCAGCAGTGGCCGGTCATCGCGGTGGCGAAGGGTAATCCGAAGAAGCTGAGCAGCATCGACAGCCTTCTCTCTGGTGATGTGAAAGTGGCACTCGCCAATCCCGAGGCCGCCAGCATCTCAAAAATCACGAAGAAGCTCCTCGGCGCGAAGTGGGATGCGCTCGCCGCGAAGGCCGCAGTGATGAAGCCGACGGTCATGGACGTGGCCGCTGATCTGGCGCTCGGCAGCGTGGATGCCGCCATCATCTGGAACAGCACGGTGCCGCAATACGACAAGCTCGAAGCCGTCGAAGTGCCGGAGCTTTCTGCGCACAAGGAGCATGCCACAGCCGCCATCCTGGCCTCAGCGAAGGATTCCGCAGCCGCGTTGCGCTTTGCACGCTATCTCAATGCACCCGAGAAAGGTGCGGCTACGTTTGCGAAGCATCAATTTGAAGCGGTGAAGGGCGATGCGTGGTCTCTGCGGCCCGATTTGATCCTTTACTCGGGCGGCGTGAACCGTCTGGCCATCGAAGGGCTGTTGAAGAAGTTTGCAGCACGCGAGGGCATCAGCGTCACCACCACCTTCAACGGCTGCGGCATCCTTTGCGCCGCGATGAAGACCATGGGCGACACGACGAACCCGAAGTATCCCGATGTCTATTACGCCTGCGACATCTGCTTCGTCCCGCCGGTGGCGAAGCAGTTCCCCGAGGCCGTGCTGCTCACGGAGGCGGAGATCGTCATCGCCGTGCCGAAGGGCAATCCGAAAGGCATTCACACGCTCGCGGACTTGGCTCGTGAAGGTCTCAAAGTGGGCATCTGCAATGCGGAGCAGTCCACGCTCGGCTACCTCACGCAGGCGATGCTGAAGTCGATGAACCTCTACGACGCCGTCAGCAAGAACGCCTCCGCACAGTCGCCCACCGGCGATCTGCTGGTGAATCAGCTTCGCACGGGTTCGCTTGATGCCGCGGTCGTTTATTTGAACAACATCATGCCGCAGAAAGAGCATCTCGACGCAGTGAAACTCCCGGCGGACAAGGCGAAGGCCATTCAACCTTTCGCGGTGCGTCAGGACAGCCCGCATCGCATGCTCGGTCAGCGTCTGCTGGCCTTCCTGTTGAAGAATCGCGAATCGTTCGAGCAGGCTGGCTTCACGTGGAGCCCGAATTTGAATCCCATCCAAAGTGAGAAGATCGAGCTGCCGGACTGGTTGAAGCAGAAGTGATGAATCAGAGCACAAAAAAGGGCCGGAGGTGATCCGGCCCTTTTGTTTGGAATGAGCAAACGCCTTGCTTCGAAACCATTGTTTACTGGTGTGTCGTCAGCTGCACCTATAGCCGAGAGGCTCACGGCGGCGCGGTGACACTCAACCGCACAAACCGATGACCACTGGTGCCAGCAGGGATCGTCGCCTTCATCTGCTGCACGGTGCCGTTGTCGGAGAGCACCTGCTGCGTGACGCCGGAGGCGCTCCAACTGGTGAGCGTGTCACTCCATTCCACGCTGAAGACCGCGCCCGCGTTCACCGCTGCGGTGCTGCGGGGGTAGTGATACTCAAAGACACTGCCCGCAGGGATCACCGATGTGTTCAGCGTGCTGCTTGTCGTCGGGTTCAGGTTGCAGGCCCACTCCATGAGGTTCATCAGACCGTCCTTGTCGTAATCGAAGTCATCCGCGGCATTGCCCGCATTGCTGGTCGTGCCGAAGTATTGCTGCCGCCAGGACTGCTGCGGCGTGTAGGGCGGTGCCGCCGTGGTGAAGGTGACATCGTCCCCATAGCTGGTGCCGCGTGAGTTCGTGGCGACGATGCGGAAATGATACGTCGTGCTTGGCGTCAGGCCGGAGATGACGGACTCCAATGTGAGCGAGAGCAGCCCGCCACCCGCATTCTGCGTCGTGGTGGTATAGCCGTAGCTGGCGGTCAGGCCCCACTGAAACTGCACGGTCGTCGCATCGCCGAAGGGATTCACGAGGCCGTTGAGCTTGGCACCTTCGGTGGTGATCTGCGTCGAGGCATTGGTCACCACCACGGGCGGCATGTTCAGCAACACGGCATTCACACCGATGCTCACGCCGCGCCTCCGCGAGACGCCGCCCTGCTCCTTCGTGTCCACCGCCTGGGGCGACTGACCGTAGAACACCTCTTGCGCATATGTGAACCCATCGCCGTCCGTGTCGCTGGCTCCGTTGTTCGCCAGCGTGCCGTAGTAGTAGCGCTCGTGCCAGTCGAGCAGGCCGTCGCCATCCGTGTCCACGGTCGGATCGACGTAGTGCGCCGTGGCCGTCGAGGAGGCCGCGATGACAAAGGAAAACTGGTTCAATGCCGCGCCGGAAGGGTCTTCCTGCCGCGTGCCGTTGAGGTCCCACCAGGCAAACTTGTAATTGGCGAAGGTGTGGTTCGTCCGGTCCGGCACGGTGAGCAGCGTGCCGGGCAGCACGCGCTGGCTTTGCTCCAGGATCGTCGCGGGATCGCTGGTCAGGCGGTAAGTCACCCGACCTTGTGTGTCCACCTCCTGCAGCGCACTGCGGCGGCGGCTCACACCGCCTTGGTCGAGTTGATCCGCCGCCACGAGCGAGTAGCCGCGAAAGCTCTCGGTGGCGATGTCGATGCCATCCCCATCGGGATCAGAGGCCAGGTGGTGTTGCAGGCCGTTGAAGTGATACCACTCGATCCAGTCGGCGATGCCGTCGCCGTCCGTGTCTGCTGTTTCGAGGATGTAGCGCGCCACCGCCGAGGTGTTCTGCGTCACCGTGATGGGGATGGGCTGGTTCATCGGAGCCACGTCAAACCTCGCGCCATTCACGATCCAGCCGGTAAAGCGGTAGCCGTTGAAGCTGTCAGGCGCGGTGGAGAGGTTCACCGTGCTGCCCACCGTCAGCACGCGTGTCTGCGCCAGCACGCCCACCGGGCTGCTAGATTCCTCCAGCTTCACGAGGCTGGGGTCCACGATGATGATCTGGCTGCCCGCCCGCCGCCGGCTGGTGCCGCCGTAGATGAAGGCGGGATCGCCAACACCCGGCACCACATTGAAGAGCTCCCCGCCCCGTCGGCGGCTGATGCCGCCCTGCGCCCGGTTGTCATAGGCACCCGGATGCTGGCCATAGTAGATCTCCTGCGCGTTGGTGAAGCCATCTCCCTCGAAGTCATCGTTGGGACCTTGGGTCAGGTTGCCAAAGTAGTGGATCTCATACCAGTCCGGCAGGGTGTCGCCATCGCTGTCCAGACTGGTCAGCGTGTAGTTCGCCACGGCCTCGACGGGTTCGGTGATGGTGAAAATCGCCGGATTCGCCCCGCTGCCGGTGCCGTCACTGGCGCGGGTGCCATTGAGGGTCCAATGGGTGAAGGTGTAGTTCGAGCTGGTCGTTGGAGCCGTCACGGTGCTCACCGTGCTGCCCAGCACGGGGTAGGTCGTCTGGTTCACCACGCCAGCGGGCGAGGAGATCTGGCGGAATTCCACGTTCTGCGCCTCGGCCAGCACGGGTGGCAGCAGGGCGAGGGCGAGGAGCAGCAGGAACCGCCGGGGACCAGCCCGCCTGGGCCGAGGCACCGGGCGGCAGCCATCCGGCACGGCGGCCGCATGGCTGGGTAGAGAGGGGATCGGTTTCATCCGTCTTGAGGAATAAGGTTGAGCCACAGAGGCTTGAGGAAGGCAGAGAACCGCTTCTCACGGATTAGAACGCAGGGCGAAGCTGGAAGAGGTGCCCGCGCCGATGGCGGTCACGCCCGAGAGACCGGCTGGGACAGATGTTTCGCCAGAAGTGTTCTGTCCCCAGGCCGCCACGGTCCCGTCGGTCTTCAGCACCACGGTGTGATAGTCACCCGCCGCCACGGCCGACCAGTTAGTAGCCGTGCCGATCTGGATCGGCGCGTTGCTCGTCGTGGTCGTGCCATCGCCTATCTGACCGTAGCTGTTGTTTCCCCACGCCCACAGAGTTCCATTCGTGCGAAGGGCGACGGTATGGGAACCACCCGCACTGACCTTGCTCCAGTTCGTCGCCGCGCCGATCTGCACGGGTGAGAACCGCGAGTTGTAGCTGCCATCGCCGACCTGCCCTTGTCCGTTGTTTCCCCAACCCCAGAGCGTTCCGTCCGTCCGAATGCCCAGCGTATGGGAACCACTCGTCGAGACAGACGACCAATTGGTCGCGGTGCCGACTTGGACCGGCGAACTGCGGTTCGTGCTGGTGCTATCCCCTAGGACTCCGTTCCCGCCATATCCCCATGCCCATAATGTGCCGTTGCTCTTGATCGCTAAGGTGGAAGAGCCACCGCAGGCAACGAATGCCCAGTCAGTCGCACTGCCGACTTGCACCGGCTGGGTTCGGTCGGTGGTCGTGCCATCACCGAGCTGACCGCTGCCATTGCTACCCCAGGCCCAGAGCGTGCCGTCGCTCTTCAGGGCCACGTAATGGCTGCTCCCGGCTCCCACTGACGCCACTCCCGTCAGGTTGGGCGAGGTATTAAGAATCCCATTGTTCCAGGTCAGGACCGTTCCATCACTCTTCACCGCCGCGCCATTTCCTCCCTTGACCGCAAACTTCGTCACCCCGGCCATCTGCACGGCAGCAGGCACTTCGGCGTAGGCGCTGTTTCCCCAGCCCGCGAGCACCTTCGTCAGCGTGCCGACTTCCCTCACCACGCTGCGGTTGGTAACTGAACTGAACCCGTAGCTGCCCGCCTGCGCCCGCGCGATCTCCGCCAGCGTGATGCCCCGGATGCCGAGTTCCTGGTAGGCAAAGGCGAGGCCGGAGTTCGTTGGGTTGATCGATGCGCCGTTTGAATTGTCTTTCGCCAGCACCAACCCCGCATAGCCGCTGTTCGCCCCGTAAAGCGTGTCGCTGCCATTGGCCTTGCTTACCTTGGAGTGACCGCTGGCGATGAACCAGAACCACAGGCTACGGAGCTGGTCGTCGGTGATGGGAGCCTTGCTCACCTGAAGGGCCGGGTTGCCATTCTCCGCCGGGAGGGTGATCCAGTGGATGCCCAGCGGATTGCGATTGTCCTTCGCCAGCATCTCCACCTGGATCTGGGCGTAGTCCACGCTCCAGTCCGCCGCCATGTCCCAGGTGATGCGTTTGGTGACACCG
>CALMTT010000718.1 GCA_937872615.1 uncultured Verrucomicrobiaceae bacterium
TCGACGGCGTGTACCGCGAGATCCGCGACATGATCCTGCAGGAGCTCGACTTCCGACGGGAGGCCGAGAGCATCAGCCGCATCGCCGGCAACTTCGACAAGCGCGCCCGCAGCCAGGATCCGGCGCTCTACCCGGTGGCCTTCCCCGAGGTGATCGCACCGCTGTCGACGGCGCAGGTGCTGACCACGGCCTGGATCGACGGGGCCAAGGTGAGCGATCGGTCCCGCCTCGAGGCGCTCGGCATCGACCGGGCGCGCCTCGCCCGCACCGTGGTCCATGCCTACTGCCAGCAGATCTTCACCGACGGGCTCTACCACGCCGATCCCCACCCCGGAAATCTCCTGGTGCAGGCGGGCGGGCGGGTCACCTTCATCGACTTCGGCGCGGTCTTGGTGAACTCCGCGGCGATCTCCGGCGTGCAGCCGCTCTCGGGCTTCGCGAGCTCCTGCGCGATGCTGGCGGCCTTCGCGGCAAACTCACCGGCGGGCAGTTTCGCAAAGCGGTTCCACGCGATCAATGCGGCGTGCGGCTTCGGAGCGAGCGCGTAACGCTTCAAGAAGTCACGCCACTTGTCGGCCACCTTGTCACGCAGCTTGGCCTGACCGGCTTTGCCGTTGAAAACGGTGCGGTCCGTGATGTCCATGACCTCCTGCGCAAAGACGAGATACTCGGCGAGGCGCTCCGGCTTGCGAAACTCGTCATAGACCTGCTTTTTGTAGTCGAGCTCCTTCGCGTTGATGACGGCGATCTTCGCATCGTAGTCCTTCGCATCAGCTTCGTTGGCCGCTTTGCCGATGATGGGCATCGACGTCTCCTCGGGCTCGTCGCTGCTGCTGATGATACTATAGATCGCGTAGTAGTCGCGGCTCGGGATGGGATCGAATTTGTGATCGTGGCAGCGTGCGCAGGCCACGGTGAGCCCGAGCAGGCCGCGGCCGATCACATCGATACGGTCGTCATTGATGAGCAGGCGGTCGTTGATGAAGCGCTCACCGACATTGTAGAGGCCGAGCGCGGCAAGGTGCGGCGAATTCGGCGTCGCGGCCGTGAGGCGGTCCGCGGCGAGTTGGTAACTCACGAACTGGTCATACGGCATGTCGTCGTTGAAGGCCTTCACCACCCAGTCGCGGTAGGTGTAGGCATACGGGTAGAAGTTCGAGCGCCCGGCCACCTGGTAGCCATTCGTGTCCGCGTAGCGCACGACATCGAGCCAGACGCGAGCCCAGCGTTCGCCGTAGGCGGGTTTGGAGAGGAGGCGTTGGATGAGGGCGGTGGTCGAGGCTGGAGTGCTCAGTGCAGAGTGCTCAGTGCTCAGTTCTTTGAAGCTTGGAGGAAGACCGGTGAGAGTCAGGTAAAGGCGCCGGATCAGTGTTTCGGCATCTGCTCGTGGGGCGAGGTCTAAACCGGCCTTTTTCAGCTTTGGCAGCACGAAAAGGTCAATCGGGTGCTCGCCGGGAAACTGAGCACTGAGCACTGACAACTGAGCACTCGGGCTTTTCACCGGTTGAAACGCCCAGTGCTGCTTCGGATCGGCCTTCTCGCTGTGCGCGGCGGCCACGGCGGCCTCTTTGGGCCAGGGGAGGCCCATCGTGATCCATTTCTCCAGCGAGGCGACCTCGGTGGCGGTGAGCTTGTCACCCTTTTTCGGCATCGGCTCGACCCCGGCGGCATGGGTGACGGCCTTGATGAGCTTGCTGGCGCTCGCATTGCCGGGCTCCACGACCTTGCCGTAGTCGCTGCCGCGGATCACGGCCTCACGCGAGTCGAGGCGCAGGCCGTTTTGGTGCTTCGAGGCGCCGTGGCAGTCGTAGCAGCGCTCGGCGAGCACGGGGCGCACGTTTTTCTCGAAGAACTCGATCTGCTCCGGCGGAAAGGCTGTGTCCGCCGCCGCGACGAGCGACGTGGCGACAGCGAAGCTGCCCAAAATAAGCGAGGGAAACTGGAGGCGTGGGGTCATGTGGGGGTTCTGGCGGTCCGGCGGGTATCACCGAACCTCCGTGAGAGCAAACGCCACGCCACCGGATGATTTTACACCAGCATCAGGGCCGGATTCTCGAGCAGCTTGCGCATTTCCGCGAGGAAGGTGGCGGCGACGGCACCATCGACGACGCGGTGGTCGCCGCTGAGGCCGACCCACATGCGCTGACCGGCCACGATCTGACCTTTGTCGTTCACGACGGGCACGTTGCGGATGCTGCCGATGGCCACGATGGCGGCCTGCGGCGGATTGATGATGGCGGCGAACTGGTCGATGCCATACGCACCGAGATTCGAGACGGTGATCGTGCCACCGGCGAAGTCATCGGGGCTGAGCTTCTTGTTCTTGGCCTTACCGGCGAGGTCTTTGACGCTCTGGCTGATTTCGAGGAGCGTTTTCTTCTCTGCCTGCTTGATGACCGGCGTGACGAGGCCGTCCTCGACGGCGATGGCGACGCTGAGGCCGACGGATTTGAATTTCACGATGGCATCGCCATCCCACGCGGCGTTGATCGCGGGCTGGGCCTGAGCGGCGCGGATGACGGCCTTCAGGATGAAGTCGTTGACGGTGTACTTGTTGCCGCCGGTCTTTTCGCTGGTGGCGTTCAAGTGGGCGCGGAATTCCATGAGCGGTCCGGCATCGACTTCCATCTGGAGGTAGAAGTGCGGGATCTGCGTCTTCGAGGCCAGCAGGCGCTCGGCGATGATGTTGCGCATCGTGGAGGTGGCGACGCGTTCGTCCTCAGGGCCAAAGGTGGGGCGGATGGCCGGGGTGGCGGCCACACGGGCTCCAGCACCGCCTGTAGGGGCGTTTTCGACATCAGCGCGGACCACACGTCCGCCAGGGCCTGTGCCGATGAGGGCATTCAGATCGACTCCGCGCTCGGCGGCGATCTTTTTGGCCAAAGGAGAGGCTTTGACACGCAGCGCGGCACCACCGGCAGCGGCGCGGGATTTGTGCTGCGGAGCCTGCGGGAGACGCGGACCAGCTGCGGAGGCCTTCGAGGCGCTGGCGGCGGGTTTTTTCTCGGCGGCAGGTGCCGGAGCAGCGGCGGCCTGGGCCTTGGGCTCGGATTTCGCAGTGGACACAGCGGCGGTCGCGCCCTCCGAGATGATCGCAAGCCGCGCCTTGGGATCGACCGTCGATCCTTCCGGAGCAAGGATCTCGGCAAGCACACCTGCAACCGGCGCGGGCACCTCGACCGACACCTTGTCGGTTTCCAGTTCGCACAGCATCTCATCGACCTTGACCGCATCGCCCACCTTCTTGAACCAGGTGGACACGGTGGCCTCGGTCACGCTTTCGCCGAGGGTGGGGACCATAACGTCAGTCATCATACGCTCCTGAAAACCCGGGCCTCAGCCCAGGGCCTCTTTGACTAGGGTTTCCTGTTCATGCTTGTGGCGGCTGGCCAGCCCCGTCGCGGGCGAGGCCGAGGCGACGCGGCCGGCATAGCGGGCGCGTTTGTGCTTGGCGCCCAGTTCGGTCAGGATCAGCTCCAGCTCGGGCTCGATGTGGAACCAGGCGCCCTGGTTGCGCGGTTCTTCCTGGCACCAGACCCACTCGGCCTGCAGGAAGCGGGAAAGTTCCGTCCTGAGCGACCGGCCGGGGATCGGATAGAGCTGTTCGACACGAAGCAGATAGGTGTCGTCCTGCCCGCGCGCGTCGCGTTCGGCCAGAAGGTCGAAGTAGACCTTGCCCGAACAGAGGACGACCCGCTTGATCTTGGCGTCGGGCTTCAGCTTCAGCGCCGAATGGCCCTTCTGCGCATCGTCCCACAGCACGCGGTGGAAATAGCTGCCGGTGGTGAAATCCTCGGTGTCCGAGATGCACATCGGATGGCGCAACAGCGATTTGGGCGTCATCAGGATCAGCGGTTTGCGGAAGTCGCGGTGCATCTGGCGGCGCAGGACGTGGAAGTAGTTCGACGGTGTGGTGCAGTTGGCGACGATCCAGTTGTCGTGCGCCGACATCTGCAGGAACCGTTCGAGCCGGGCCGAGGAATGTTCCGGGCCCTGTCCCTCAAATCCGTGCGGCAGAAGGCAGACGAGGCCCGACATGCGCAGCCATTTGCGCTCCGACGACGAGATGAACTGATCGAACACCACCTGCGCGCCGTTGGCGAAGTCGCCGAACTGCGCTTCCCACATCACAAGCGCGTTCGGCTCGGCCAGCGTATAGCCATACTCGAACGCCAGCACCGCCTCTTCGGAGAGCATCGAGTTGATGACCTCGTACCGGCCCTGATCGGCCGAGATATACTTGAGCGGCGTAAAGCGGCGCTCGCTGTCCTGGTCGTGCAGCACCGAGTGGCGCTGCGAGAAGGTGCCGCGCTCGCTGTCCTGACCGGACAGGCGCACGGGGAAGCCTTCCTTGCACAGCGTGCCGAATGCCAGATGCTCGGCCATGCCCCAATCGAGGCCCTCGCCTGTCTCCACCATTTCGCGGCGGCGCTGCAGCAGGCGCTGGATGGTCTTGTGCGCGTTGAAGTCGGTCGGGATGGTGGTGATGCGGCGGCCCACCTCCTTCAGCACTTCGATGTCGACGCCGGTGTCGCCACGACGCGCCTCGTCATCGGCGAAGCCCACGTTCGACCAGCGGCCATCGAGCCAGTCCGCCTTGTTCGGGCGGAAGCTATCGGCAGCGGCAAGCTCGGTGTCGAGGTGATTGCGGAACTCCGCCTTCATCGTGTCGACTTCAGGCTCGGTGACGACGCCTTCGGAAATCAGCCGCTTGGAGTAGATCTCGACCGCCGAGGCGTGCGACCGGATGTTGCGATACATGATCGGCTGCGTGAATGCCGGCTCGTCACTCTCGTTGTGACCGAAGCGGCGGTAGCAGACCATGTCGATCACGACCGGCTTCTGGAACTTCTGCCGGAACTCTGTGGCGATCTTGGCCACGTGCACCACGGCTTCCGGATCGTCGCCGTTGACGTGGAAGATCGGCGCCTCGACCATCAGCGCGATGTCGGTCG
>CALMTT010000719.1 GCA_937872615.1 uncultured Verrucomicrobiaceae bacterium
CAAAGATCGGCTGGCCGAGCAACGCGGCCTCCGGATGCGCTTCCGCGAGTGAAAGGAACTTCGGGATGAACTCCGCCGGGTGCTGGCCGTCCGAGTCCATCGTGAGCACGTGCGTGAACCCCGCCTCCGAGAGCATTTCCGCCCCGGCGAGCACGGCGGAGCCCTTGCCGCGGTTCACGGGCAGTTTCACGACCTGGAGGCCGGGATGCTCCGGCTGGAGGGCTTCCGCGTCCTTTTCACTGCCATCGGTGCTGCCATCGACCACCACCCACACATCCTTCCACCGTGCCAGCGCCTGCAAGACAGTCGTCTTCAGAAGTCTTCCGGTGTTGTAGCTGGGAATCAGGATGGCAACGCGCATGCAACGCACCCGCGGGCATCCGCGTGAGGCCGTGGATGGGGGCGAGAATCGGCCCTCCCGCAAGCACGGAATGGCCTTCTTCAGCACAACTCAGCTATCCTCGGCGATGTCCGGCGTCTGGAATTCCACGCCATGGACTTTTTCAGTCTCATTCGGCGTGGTGAGCACCTTGACGATGCACCACACAAACAGCGTGGACACGGTGCCCACGGAGAAAAGCATCACGAGAAGGCCTGAAGTGGTCATGGGAAGAGAGAGTGGGGATTAATCATGCTTTGGCAGGCCCTGCTCGGCGCGGGCGTAGGCCTTTGAGCGGGTGGTGAGCAGGCCGAAGAAGACAAAAATCGCGATTACGAGTGCCATGCTGAGCTGCGCGGGCAAATTGGACTTCTCGCCGAAAAGATCGGTCACATAGCCTGAGGCGGCACCCATGCTGCCTTTGGCGAAGTCGTAGCCAAAAATCTCCTTCATCAGCCACATCACAAAGATCGAGAGCAGGAAACCCGGGCAGATCCATTTCATGATCGGGCGGAAGACCCACGGCACGCGGATCGCCGCGCCGCGATGCAATTCCTCAAACCCGCGGTCGATGCCCCACTTCCAGCCAAAGATGATGATCTGGATCGTGGCGAGCACGAAGATCAAAAACGTCCCGATCCAGAAATCGAGCGTGTCGAGCGCCTTCAGGTCGGCGGTGAAGTAGAGCACGAAACCGGTGCCAAAAGTCGTCAGCAGGCCCAAAATGGCCACGGAAGCCTTTCGGCCTACTCCAAGCGATTCCTCCACAAACGCGATGCCCGGCTGCAGCATCGAAATCGAGCTCGTCACCGCCGCGAGGAAGAGCATGAAAAAGAACGCGCCGCCGAAAAACGCACCCGCAGGCATCTTCGAGAACACCAGCGGCAAAATCTTGAACCCCAGGCCCACGCCCGCCTGCCCCGCCACACCCGCCACGCCGAGGAAGGCCACCGCCGCCGGCACCGTGATCAGCCCGCCGAGCCCCACTTCGCAGAATTCATTCGCGCTGCTCGCCGTGAGGCCGCTGAGCACCACGTCGTCGTTCTTCTTCATGTAGCTCGCATACACAATGATCACGCCAAAGCCCACCGAGAGGCTGAAGAAGATCTGCCCCGCCGCCGCCAGCCACAGGCTGGGATTGAGCAACTGCTCCAGCACGCCCACCTCACGCAGTTTCAAAGCACCACCACTGGCCGCCACCTCGGCTTTGGCCTCTTCGAGGGCCTTCGCGCCCACGATCTCCCGCGGCTTGTCCTCCGCGGCGGGCGTTGTTTTCTCCATCAGCACCTTCGTGGGATTCCAAAGGTAGCCGAGACCGTTCGCCACATTGTCATGCGGCTTCGCGGCATCCGGTGCGCCCAGCGTGAGCACGCGGGCCAGCAGCAACAGCGCCAGCATGATGAGCAGCGGCATGGCGATCTTGCACATCTTCTCGATCCCGCCGGAGAGCCCGCGGTAGATGAGCCAGAAGTTGAACACAAACACCCCGAGCAGCCATGGCAGCGCCCGATCAAACGAGAAACTCATCGCCGCCGCATCCGCTCCAGCGCCGGTGAAGGCCGCGAAGTAGCCCACCGTCTCCAACGCATCCTTCAGGTGCAGATTGCCGCTCCAAAAGTTCGCCGCGTAGCCGATGCACCACGACTCGATGAACACATAATACATGTAGATCACCACCGGCACGATCACCCCGATGATGCCGATGAACTTGCCCAGGCGGCTGCGTGTGATGCAGGCAAAGGCCCCCGGTGCCGAGTTGTAGCCTAACTGGCCCGCGTAGCGTCCCATCGCCCATTCCGCCCAGCCGATCGGCAGGCCGATGATCAGGAAGCTGATCGCGTAAGCCAGCATGAAGGCCCCGCCGCCATACTGCGCCGCCAAGCCCGGAAAGCGGAGGAAGTTCCCCAATCCCACCGCGCTGCCCGCGACGGCCATGATGACTCCCAGACGTGATCCCCAAGCTTCTTTTTGTTGCGACATGGGCGCGAGAGTAGCCATACCCGTGCCGGGCAGGCAAGAAAGAAGTCGCCCGCATCACTTCCACGCCATGCAGCGGAAGGGATGATCATCGATCAAATTGGCCCGCACGCCGGTGAGACGTTCGCCATGGTAAAACTGCACGCCCACGTAGTAATACACCGGCAGCACCGCGGCCTCATCACGCACCAGCATTTGCTCCGCCTTGGCAAAAATCTCGTTTCGTCGTGCTGCATCACCCTCGCGTGCCGCCGCGGCGATCAGTTCATCATACGCGGCGCGATGCCAGCCGGTGTTGTTGTTGCCATTGTCCGTCGTGAACATGTCCAAGAACGTGCCGGGATCATTGTAATCACCCACCCACGAGCTGCGGCACAGGTCGTAGTCGAGGCTGCGCATGCTGCTGAGCCAGATCTTCTGCTCCTGCTTTTGCAGGTTCACCGTCACGCCGAGGTTCTTCTGCCACATCGCCTGCAGCTCGACCGCGATGTTTCGCTCCACCGGCAGCGGCAGGTGCAGGTATTCGACCAGCGGAAAGCCTTTCCCCTCGGGAAAGCCGGCCGCGGCGAGCAGTTCACGTGCTTTCACCGGATCGTAATCGAGCCCCGCGGGCGGTTGATAGTTCGCGCCCGCACCCGGCGGCGTGATGCCATGCGCCGCCACCTCGCCGAGCTGCGTGATGTTTTGCACGATGCGCTTCTTGTCCACCGCCAGCGCAAAGGCCTGCCGCACCCGCGGATCGGTGAAGGGCGGCTTCGTCGTGTTCAGCCGGATGAACCACGTGCCCAGAAACGGCCCCGTGTGAAACCACGGCTGCTCCTTGAGCTTCCCCGCGAGCGTCGGAGGCGTCATGCCCTTGTCCATCATGAGATCGCACTGGCCGGTGTGGAAGAAATTGAGCGCCGTGTTCGCATCCGCCACCGGGCGGATCTCCACCGTGGCCATCTTCACGTTCGCCGCATCCCAGTAGTCCGGGTTCTTGCGCAAACGGATGCAGTCATCGATGCGCCACGAGTCAAGCAAGTAAGCGCCGTTGTTCACAAGATGCGCCGGCTTGATCCATGCCGTGCCATGCTCATTGATCGTGCGCAGCGGCACCGGCGAGAAGGGCACCAAGGCGCACAGGTCGAGGAAGAAGGGCGTGGGATTCTCGAGCTCCACCTCCAGCGTGCGCGAGTCCTTTGCCTGCACGCCGACGGAGGCCGCGTCGGCCGCTTTGCCCTCGGTGAAGGCTTTCCCACCACGGATCACATGCAGCAGGCTCGTGTAATCCGCGCCTGTCTCCGGCTTCAGCATGCGCAGCCAGGCATCCACAAAGTCCTGCGCCACCACCGGCCTGCCATCGCTCCACTTTACGCCCTCACGCAGATGAAACACGTAGTGCTTCCGGTCCGGCGAGACCTCCCAACGCTCCGCCATGCCCGCCTCAGGCCTTCCATGCTCATCAAAGCGGCACAAGCCCTCGAACAAGGCCGATGAGATGCGCATGCTCACCTGATCCGACACGATCGCCGGATCGAGCGTCTCCGGTTCGGCGCTTTGGATGAACACCAAGTCCGCCCGCGGCTGCACGCGACCACATGCCGCGAGGCACAGGACACAAAACAGGGCGCGAAGAGCGGTTTGAAGCATCGCCCATGCTAGGCCACGACCGGAAACAGGCAATCAGCGGCCTTCCTGCGACCGATTTTGGCCTCCAGCGTGCTTCCCTTGAGAAGCCTGCAAAAAAACACGCTCTCGCCGCGTGTCCTTTGCCCCCCCCAAACATGATGAAATCTTCCCGTCGTCACTTTCTCCGTGGCACCGGCGTGGCCCTTGGCCTGCCGTGGCTGGAGTCGTTCTGCGCTTTCGGAGCCGAATCGGTCAAAAACAACACCGCGCCGCGCCGGCTAGCGGTTTGCTTCACGGGCAATGGCGTGAACCCGCATCACTGGGGTGCCAAAATGGGCGCTGGCGGCATGGAATTGATGAAGTCGCTCAGCCCGCTCGAAGGGCTCAAGAAGCACGTGAACGTCTTCACCGGCCTGTGGAATCCCACGACCGTCGAAGGCGAAGGTGGCCACTACCCGAAGATGAACGTGCTCTGCGGCCTGAAGGTGAAAAAGACCACCACCGATGTCGAGGTCGGCACCACGATGGACCAGCTCATCGCCGCGCACACGGGCAAATTCACGCCCGTGCCCAGCGTCGTGCTCGGCACCGAGCGCCCCAGCTACAGCACGGACAGCGGCTTCACGTCGATCTACTCCGCCTACATCTCCTGGAGCACGCCCACCACGCCCGCGCCGAAGGAAATCTTCCCCCAGCAGGCCTTTGACCAGCTCTTTGACGACGGCAGCCGCCGCAAGCGCGACAAAAGCATCCTCGACCTCGTGCTCGAAGACGCCTGCAGCCTCAAACCCAAGCTCAGCAGCCGCGATAAGCAGAAGCTCGACGAATACCTCACCTCCGTGCGCGAGATCGAGCAGCGCGTCGAACTGGCCGAAAAAATCAGCCAGGCCGAGACCAACGGCCAGGGCTGGCAGCCCACCGTGAAGACCGTCACGCTCGGCCGCCCCGCCGCCGGCATCCCCGCCAGCAGCGAGGACCACCTGCGCCTCATGTTCGACATCATGCTCCTCGCCTTCCAGATGGACCGCACGCGCGTCGCCACCTTCATGATGAACAACGACCTCTCGAACATGCGCTTCCCCAGCCTCGACGGCATCAGCGGCGGCATTCACGAGCTCTCGCATCACGCGGGCGACGAGCACCGCCTCAGCATGTATCAGCGCGTGAACGAACATCAGGTCAAACTCTGGGCCGAATTCCTCGCCAAGATGCAAGCCACGAACGAAGGCGAGCGCACCCTGCTCGAAAACAGCATGATCCTGCTCACCAGCAGCCTCATGGACGGCAACGCGCATGATTCGCGACAGCTCCCCGTCGTCCTCGCCGGTGGTGGCGGCGGCACCATCCAAGGCGGCCGCTTCCACGACCTCAGCAAAGACGAAAACCGCAAACTCTGCCGCCTCCACATCGCCCTCATGGACCGCATGGGCGTGAAAACCGCCCACTTCGGCGACGCGGAGAACGCGCTGGCGATTTGAGGCTCGATCACATACCTCTGATCGAATGGGAGCTTATTTCTGCCTGATTGGAATCGCAAAACCCGAGCCGTCCGAGCTGCTCGCAGCTTTGGAAGCTATCGAGACGCCAGAAGGTGACTTTGTCGAACTCTACCAAAGCCCATCGGGACACTGCCTGATCATGCCCGGGCAGATGCTGCACGATGCAGAAGGTTTGGCGCGGCATCTCTCAATCCGTTTGCCTGGGCCTTGTGTGCTACTCCATTTCAGTGACGATGTGGTGTGGAGTTATGACCTATTTCAAGGCGGTCAGGTGCTCGACTCATATAGCTCGAGCCCAAATTACTTCGCCAAAGCATCCGATGACGAGGCGTTGCGCTTGAAAGGACGCCCTGAGGTGATCTGTGCAAACTGGCCGGGGGTCATGGTTGAGAACATAGCCCGTTACCTCACCAATAAGGAATTACTGCCATCCGGTTCACAATCGAAGGCTTACGATACCGACAAGAGCTCCGAATGCGATGCATGGCAGCTTTGTGACTTCATGCGAAAACTGGGCCTCGAATACCCGGTGGATGAAAATGGCGATGTAATCCGTGAACCCATCAAACAGATGACGATCGCGACGGCGGCAGGGCTTGAGTCAAAGGCCGCATTTGCTGAGATGTTGGCCAAAGTTCGCAGCTGAGTTGAATGCCTGCGATTTAGTCGATTCGCTCGCGCCCTGGAAGGACGCGAGAAGGGATGTGAATGCCACACCACTATCGAATGCTTCTCGCGCACCCTCCGGGGCGCGGTGACATGGTGATGGCGGATGCTCTCGGCATCCGGTGGCTTCACCACCGGCTAATCTCTTTTGAGCTTCCGGCTCGTGATACGGTCCCTCAGCCATCCGTCAATCCATCCACCAACACCCGCAGATTCTCCTTCGCCCGCACCTCAAACCGATCACGAGCCCACGGCGTTCGGTAAATCGGCTCACGGGCCAAAAAGCTGCGCAAAACCTCCGCCCGCTTCTCGCGATAAACCTCCTCGGGCACCCAGCTGTATTCCTCGTGAATCTGCTGCTCATACTCCAGCACTCGCGCAGCCGACTGCGCAAAGATCACGAGGTCGATGTCGATGATCCACGCATCATCCGGGCCTTCACCGGGCTGGTGCGACTTCGTGAGCAGGATCAGCCGTGCCACCTCGTGCGCTGTGGAAGTGCCTCCGAGGGCTTCGACGGCCATCGCCGCGCTCAAAGCCTCATTTTCGCCACTTTTCGGATCATAGACCGCATCATGAAACCACAGCGCCATCTCGATGAGATCGGGTTGCTGCTTCAAGGCCTCAAGAATGGCCGGAACGCGCTTTTCCCACGCGGCGATTTGCTCGGCGGTGGGCGCTGTGGGCACAGGAACGTCGGTTTTGATAGTGAGCGGTTTGGTGTCTT
>CALMTT010000720.1 GCA_937872615.1 uncultured Verrucomicrobiaceae bacterium
GGCTCGTCGATCTCAAACTGCCTCAACGCGTCACCAAGGCTGATGGGCGTGCCATGCTTCGCCGCTTTCGGATTCACAGGAATGTGGCCGTGATTCTGGTTCGCGGTCGCAGGGATGTCCCATTTCTGCGTGTGACTGGCAGGCTCATAGCCGCCGAAGAAGGTATCACGCAGCCATTTCTCAAAGAGCAATCCGTGACTTTGCACTTCACGCGAAAGCCCGAAGGTAGTCAGTAGCAGCAGGGAAAGGATGACACGCTTCATGGCGGAACCTGCATACGGTTTGGTGGAGCATAGCGGGTTCGAACCGCTGACCTCCTGCATGCCATGCAGGCGCTCTACCAACTGAGCTAATGCCCCGGAAAATGAAAACCGGCTCCCTTCTTGCGAAGGGAGCCGGAGACTAGAGGGACTCGATGTTTTGGCAAGCAGCTTTTTATCAATTTTGCCTGCCGTTTTCGAGGGGAAATTACTTCTTCTTTTTCGTATCCGATTTCGGGGCATCAGCAGCAGGTGCCGCGGCTGCCGGAGCTGCAGCAGCAGGAGCGATGTTGATGGTCTTCTTCAGCTTTTCGAGCTCGGTCTTGCCTTGCTTGATCACATCTTCGGTGAAGACCTTCTTGTCGTCCTTCTTCGCGTCTTCAAGAGCGGCGACATACTGGTTCACTTCAGGAGACTGGCCTTTGGTGGCTTCGCTGGCGAGTTGCGCATAAGCCCAGGCGAGCGCGTAGTTCGGCTTGCCAGCTTCCACACCAGCGAGGTGCAGCGTGGACAGGCGGATCATGGCGAGCGGGGCACCAAGAGCGGCGGCTTCGGAGTAGTAACGCTCAGCAACAACGCCGCTGCGCTCCACACCGGTTCCTTGCTCAGCCATCATGCCGTAGGCAATCTTGGCGGGAGCATAGCCAGCATCAGCTGCACGCTTGTACCAGCCGGCGGCGGCGATGATGTCCTGGGTCACGCCAGCACCGTTGGCATACAGACCAGCGAGCTGATTCATGGCGGCGAGCACGCCGGCGTTCGCAGCACGGATGTAGAGGGCAAAGGCCTTCTGGGGGTCCTTGTCCACCACGGTGCCGGTTTCATAGAAACGGCCGACGGCGAAGAAGGCTTCAGCAGCGTTGTTTTGCGCGGCGAGGCGATACAGGTCGAGGGCGTTCTTGGCGTTCGGGGCCACGAGGATGTCCTTCGGATCCCAGTTGCCTTTGTCATCAGGCTTGGCGTTGGGCTTCGCGACGCCGCTTTCGGAGGCTTGGGCGAGGCGGAAGAGGGACGCAGGATCGCTGCCCTGAGCGGCTTTGCCGTAGTATTCGATGGCCTTCTCGATGTCGGCTTTCACGTCGGCACCGTTTTCACCCACGCCACCTTCATAGATCTGGCCGAGGATGCGATTCGCAGCAGCGAGACCACCTTTGGCGGCATCTTCGAACATCTTGAGTGCCTGCTGGACGTTCTTCGTCACAAGGTTCGGGGCGGTTTTGCCGTCACCCTTGTCTCCTGCGAGGAGGCGGGCGCCATATTCACCGAGGGCGGTGGCGTTGTTTTGCTTTTCAGCGGCTGTCTTGAGGTATTCAAGAGCCTTGGCGAAGTCTTGGGCGTAGCCCGTGATGCCGCGGGAGTAGATCTGGTAAAGGCCGAGCGTGGCATCGCCATCGCCATCAGCGCTGGCTTTTTCGAGCAATTCAACGGCGACTTTATTGTCCTGCGGAATGGTGGGGGCGGCACCACCGGAGAGGTGAAGCTGGGCTTTCATGCGGCGGGCCAGCTTGTTTCCGGCAGCCTCAGCCTTCACGATGAGGCTGACCGCTTCACGCGTCTTGTCAGCATCCTGGCGGAAGCCTTGGAGGAGGACTTGGGCGAGTTCGATCTGAGCGGCAGGCACCTCACCCGCGGCGCGATAGAGATCGACGATCGTGTTCACATTGACGTTGTTCCCACCAACGAGGATGCCCCACTTGGCGAGCACATAGGCCGCGTTCGGGTCCTTCTTATTAGCAAGCTCCTGAACCTGGGTCACCGCGGTGTTGAAGGCCTTGGTCCAGTCACCATTGGCATTCGCGTTCTGAGGGTCTTTCTGAATCTTGGCCTGCTCGACTTCGAGAGCATTGAGCACCTTGTCCAATTCTGCGCTTGGTTTGACGAGGTCAGCCCTTTCAATGCCGGCGACGGGGGCAGCGAATGCTGCAGTGTGCAGGCAGAGTGCGGCGAGTAGGATGGCGAGGTTGTGTTTGATCGCTTTGAGGAGCATAAGTGGTTGTGGGAAGGGTGGCCTTTTGACCCGGTGATGCGGGGAGCGTTCATTTTTCGGGAGAAAGCATAAAAAAAGCAAGTCTTTGTTTGTTCAGAGAGACGAATCATCCATTCTGCCCACCCCTCCCGAACCTTTGTTTCATGGCCGATCCCGCGACATCCCCTGCCACTCCCGCTGCTCCAAACGCGGCCGCTTCCAATGAGAAGGCGCCTTTCAAAAAGCGCAACGAAGTGCCCACGGCGGAGGAGCTTCTCGCTTCGATCAATCGGGCGTTGCCATTCTCAGATGAAGCCGAAAAAGGCGTGCTCTCCTGCCTCCTCCAGGATCCTAATGAGCGCCTCAGCGACTGCCGTGTAAACCTCCCTGCGCATGCTTTTTACCACGACGCGAACCGCACGATCTACGAGAAGCTGCTGGAGTTCTACGACAAGAACCTCCCCATCGACCCGGTGACCGTCACGCATGCGCTGCGGGACCAGAACCTTCTCGACAAGGTCGGCGGTGCGGCGGCGATCAGCGACCTGTTTACCTTCGTGCCGATCCCGGCGCACTTCCCGCACTATAAGAAGATCGTGATGGAGAAGCACATTCTCCGCGAGCTGATCCACGCGTCCTCTTTGAACATCCATTACGCCTACGAGCATGGCAAAGAGCAGCTCGATGAGGACATTGACACCGTGCTCGACCATGCGGAGCAGCGGGCGCTGGCCGTGCGTTCATCTGTGGGTGCCAAAGAAGGCATCAAAACGCTCAGCCAGCATGTCATGGATGCCATCGACAGCATTCAATACATGCTCGAGCATCCCGGCCAGCTCCGCGGTCTCTCGACCGGTTACTCAAAGCTCGACCAGATGAGCAGCGGCCTGCAAGGCGGTGAAATGTTCGTCATCGCCGCCCGTCCCTCGATGGGTAAGACCTCCCTCGCAATGAACATTGTCGAGCACATCGCGGTGGATTGCAGCAAGCCCTGCGTCGTCTTCTCCCTCGAAATGAGCGCCACAATGCTCGTTCGCCGTCTGCTCGTCTCCCGGGCACGACTCAGCATGCAGGATCTCTCGCGTGGGTTGCTCTCGCGAGCCCAGCAGGATGCTCTTGCCAAAGCCACACGTGATCTCCAGAAGGCGCAGATCTTCATCGATGAGACCCCGGGTCTCGACATCATGGAGATGCGTGCCAAGGCCCGCCGTCTGAAGAAGCAATACGACATCCAGATGATCATGATCGACTACCTGCAGCTCGTCACCAGCGGCAGCCGTCGTGCCAAAGACAACCGCCAGATCGAAATCGCGGAAATCTCCGCTGGCGTCAAAGGCATCGCCAAGGAGCTGAACGTTCCTGTCATCGTGCTCGCCCAGCTCAACCGCGCCGTCGAGTCCCGCAAAGGCCAGCGCCCCGTGCTTTCCGACCTTCGTGAGTCCGGCTCCATCGAGCAGGATGCGGACATGGTGGGCTTGCTCACCCGCGCCGACTACGCCGGGGGCAAAATGGAGGTCGGCGACGAGGAGGAAGAGGAAAAGAAGCGCGGCGAGGCCATGCTCATCCTCGCCAAGAACCGAAACGGCCCCACCGACGACGTTCATCTTCGCTTCATCGACCACGCCATGCGCTTCGTGGAGCGCACCGAGGAGGCCGAGTCCCCGTAAAACCGGGCTTTCGGGCTCTGCACGATTTCATCACGAGGGATCGGTTGCCATTGGGGTAATCGCGGCTAGTCTCCGCGCCCTTTTCCCCCTAGCCCCCACCTCATGACCCCAGACAAAATTCGCAACATCGCCATCATCGCGCACGTCGATCACGGCAAAACGACGCTCGTTGACGGCCTGCTGCGCGCCAGCGGCAACTTCCGCGAAAACCAGGCCATCGCCGAACGCGCCATGGACAGCATGGACCTCGAAAAGGAAAAGGGCATCACCATCAAGGCCAAGAACACCTCCGTTCACTGGAACGACCACATCATCAACATCGTGGACACCCCCGGCCATGCCGACTTCGGCGGCGAGGTGGAGCGTGTGATGAAGATGGTCGATGGCGTCATGCTCGTCGTCGATGCCTATGAAGGCCCGCAGGCGCAAACCCGCTTCGTTTTGAAGAAGGCGCTCGAGCAGGGCATCAAGCCCATCGTGCTCATCAATAAGATGGACCGCCCGCACATCCAGCCGGAGCAGGTGCATGACAAGGTGCTCGAACTGCTGCTCGACCTCCACGCGAACGACGAGCAGTTCAATGCTCCCTTCGTCTATGGCAGCGCCCGTGCCGGATGGGTCAGTGACTCCAAAGACGGTGAGCAGCATGACATGACCTTCCTGCTCGGTCAGATCGTGAAGCACATCCCCGCCCCGAAAGCGGAGGTCGAGGGTTCCTTTGAGATGCTCGTGTCGAACATCGACTGGGATAATTTCGTCGGCCGTGTGGCCATCGGCAAGGTCACTCGTGGCAGCGTGAAGATGGGCGATACCGTGTGGCTCCTCGGCAAGGCCGAAGGCGAGCCTGCGAAGCGCATCAAGGTCACCAAGGTCTTCCAATACACCACGCTGACCACCAGCGACTCCGTTGAAGGCACCGCTGGCGACATCGTCGGCATTTCTGGCTTTGAAGACGTGGACATCGGTCAAACCGTGGCCGGAGCCGCCGATGCGAAGGCGCTTCCTTTCGTCGCCATCGATCCGCCGACCATCGTCATGCAGTTCGCCGTGAACGACGGCCCGCTGGCCGGCCGCGAGGGTGACCACGTCACCTCCCGCAAGATCCGCGACCGCCTGGACCGTGAGCAGAAGATGAACGTCACCATCAGCGTCAAGGACACCGACACCGCCGGCATCTTTGATGTCAGCGCCCGCGGTGCCATGCAGATCGCCGTGCTCGTCGAGCAGATGCGCCGCGAAGGCTTCGAAGTGCTTGTTTCCCGCCCGATGGTGATCATGCACAAAGAAGGCGACCAGTTGATGGAGCCCTTTGAGACCCTCTACGTGGACGTGCCGGACGAGTACCTCGGTGGCGTGATGAAGTCGATCTCCGAGCGCAAAGGCAAGATCGAGAACATGGAAGCCGCGCACAACCGCACGAGCATCACCGCCTGCGTTCCCACCCGTGGCCTGATTGGCTTTGAGTTCGAATTGATGAACCTCACGAGCGGTCATGGCATTCACAGCCATCTTTTCCGCGAATACGGCGCCCACGCCGGACCGATGCAGACCCGCTCCACCGGCACGCTCGTCAGCACGGAGGCCGGTGAGGCCACCAGCTACGCCCTCGACACCATCCAGGAGCGTGGAAAGCTCTTCATCGCCCCCGGCGACCAGGTGTATGACGGCATGCTCGTCGGCGAGAACCCGCGCACGGACGACCTTCCGGTCAACCCGACGCGCTCGAAGCAGCTCACGAACTTCCGCAGCGCCGGAAACGATAAAAACGCCCAGCTCCCGCCGCCGATCCGTTTTGGCCTTGAGCGTGCCATTGAGTACATTGCCCCTGATGAACTCGTGGAAGCCACGCCGAAGTCCATCCGCCTCCGCAAGCGCATCCTCGACCACAACACCCGCCAGCGTGAGCGCAAGAAGCTCGAGGCTGAGCTGGAAGGAGCTTGATCTTCGCCGCACCAGCAGCGTTCTGCCTCGCTGGTGCGGATGCCGTGCGTCATGCCGCAGTCGGATTTCTTGCCGCGTTGGGGCAGGGGATTGGTTGTTGCAGCCCTTGGGAGCCAGCTCAAACCTGGCTTGTCACTCATCTTGAAAGCATTTGCACGCTTTCGCCCCTGCGCTCCTTTGCGCCGCCCACATGAAAACCACTCCTGTCACGTTCGCCGACCTGCAATCCTCCGTCATCGCCGTTCCGCCGCTCTGCCGGAACAAGGATCTCTCCCTCAGCAAGGCCAACAACAACAAGCTCATCAAGCACATGCACAAGGGCGGCATCCGCACGCTGCTCTATGGTGGCAATGCCAACCTCTACAACATCGCCATCAGTGAGTATCACTCGCTGCTGAAGATGCTCGTCGATCTCGCCCCGGATGACATGTGGATCGTTCCCTCCGTCGGCCCGATGTATGGCACGGCCATGGATCAGGCGAAAATCCTGCGCGAGTTCGCCTTCCCCACGGCGATGCTGCTGCCCACGCTCTTCCCGTCGAAACCGGAAGGCGTCGCCACCGCGGTGCGCCACTTTGTCGAGAAGTCCGGCATGAAGGCGGTGCTTTACATCAAAGACGGTGCCTACATCACGCCCGAACTGGCGGCCAGCCTCGTCAATGACGGCCTCATCTCGTGGATCAAATACGCCATCGTGGTCGAAGATCCGAAGAAAGACCCTTATTTGAAGAAGCTCACCAAGCTCGTCGATCCCAACATCATCATCAGCGGTATCGGCGAGCAGCCGGCGATCGTTCACATGCGTGACTTCGGCGTTGCGGGCTTCACCGCGGGTTGCGTCTGCGTGGCACCGAGCCGCTCCACCGCCATGCTGAAGGCCATTTTGGACAAGGATTACAAAACCGCCGATGCCATCCGCCAGGAGTTCACGGGCCTCGAAGACCTTCGCAATGCCCACAGCCCCATCATGGTGCTCCATCACGCCGTCGAACTCGCCGGCGTGGCCAACACCGGCCCTGCGCTGCCCCTTTTGACCAGCCTGCCTGCCAAGCTGCTGCCGAAGATCGAAAAGGCCGCCAAAGCCCTGCTCGCCCGCAACGGCTGAGTTTCAGGCTCACACCATCCGCACGTAGCGCCTGCCCGGTAGAGCCCGGACCAGGCGCTTCATTTCGAGGCGCATCAGCGTGGCATTCACGGTGGCGGCGGTGAGGCCTGATTGAGTGGTGATGTCGTTGATGTGAGCTTCCTCGGTGCCGATGGCATCGTAGAGGATGCGCTCATCGAGGCTCAATTCGGCAGCAGGTGTGCTTTCCTGCACTTTCGGGGCCGTGGGAGCCGTGGGAAAGAGGCTCATGAGGTCATCGAGCACATCGGCACCATCCATGATGAGCTTGGCACCCTGCTGAATGAGGCGATTGCAACCGGCGGAGGTCGGTTTGTCGATGGGACCGGGCACGGCATAGACGGTGCGGCCTTGATCGGCAGCCTGTTGCGCGGTGATCAGTGATCCGCTGCGCACCGGCGCCTCGACGACGACGAGTCCACAACTCCAGCCTGCCACCACGCGGTTGCGATAGGGGAAGGTCTGTTTGTCCGCGATGCGGTCCACGGGATACTCGCTGAGCACCGCGCCGTTTTGGGCGATGCGCTCGGCGAGGGCCATGTTCTCCGGCGGATACAGTTTTCCGATGCCAGAGCCGATCACCGCTATGGTGCGGCCTTTGGCAGCGAGGGCAGCCTCGTGCGCCGCTGTATCAATGCCTCGCGCGAGGCCGCTGATGACCGTGTAGCCTGCGTAAGCGATCTGAAAGGCGAGCTTCTTCGTGGCGCTCAGGCCGTAATGGGTGGCATGTCGGCTGCCGACGATGCCGATGGCGTTGTGATCACGCGGCAGCAACTCCCCCCAAACATAGAGCAGCACGGGTGGATCGTGAATCTCACGCAGCAGTCGCGGATACAGCGGATCCTCCTGCGTGAGCAGCTTCAAGCCGCGTTCCTCGATCTTCTTGCATTCGCCCGCGAGGTCGATCTGGGATTCCCATTGCGAAATGGCATCCGCGTGCGTTTGGCCGATGCCATCCACGAGGATCAAATCACGGCTTTTGGCCGCCAAAACGGCTTCGGGGCTACCAAAGTGCCGCAGCAGCTTTTTCACCCGCACGGGGCCGACCTGCGGGATAAGGTTCAGTGCCAGATAGGCCTCGGTGCGGGTCATGCTGGCGATGAAACGAGGGCTCTGGATCAGGCGGCGGCTGCGCTGGCCTCACCGTTTTTCGCGGCGACGGCGGCAGACTCAGGCTGAAACTCGTGAAGCCACCGCTCATCCCCGTGGTCATGCCGACGGGGTTGATGACTTTCAGCGGCCCGGTTTCCGTGCCGGGGATCTTGTGAAGCGCCCGTATGGCACTCAGGCCGAGCAGGTTGCCATGCTGTTCGGCGTTGCGGGGGTTATCCGGATCCTTGTACTGCACAGGGTTGATATCACCACCACTCCCCTGCAGGAAGAGG
>CALMTT010000721.1 GCA_937872615.1 uncultured Verrucomicrobiaceae bacterium
TGGCACTCAACCCGATCTTGGAAACCGAGCGCACTTCGGTGAGCTTCGGCAAACCAGCCAGTTCGATTTCAATCGGTCGCGTGACCAGCTTCTCCATGTCTGGCGGCGACATGCCGCCCGCCGTGGCCAGCACCTGCACTTGCACGTTGGTCACGTCCGGGAATGCGTCAATCGGGATTTGCCGGAGTGACAGCCAGCCGAAGCCGGTGAGAATCAAAGTCGCCAGCGCGACGAGCAGTCGCTGGCGGACGGAAAAATTTAGAATCGGATTTATCATACAATGGCGGGAAAGGCGTTGGGTTTCGGCTGGGAGTTCATGGTTTGGCCGCAGCGAGTTGACATTCAGAGAGCGAGATTGGATGCACGCTCACACGGACAACGCTTCCCGGCGCAGGCGTTGCAGCCAGCCGAAGCGAGTAGGACGAACTGGTGTGTCCGAAACGCGAATGGCGGATGGGATTTGGGAAGAATTTTACGGCGTTTTGGGAAACGAGTTCTCCCGCTGGCCCGCGAACTTCCACGTCCAGATGACGGAACGGTGAACTTGAATATCCCGTGGTGCTAGTCACCACGCCGTGGATCAATACGCCCGCATTTTCCGGCAGCAGGTAAACGCTGCGGACTTCAACTCCACTCGCTGAAATTTTCTCGGTTCGCACACCTGGAGGCGGCGAAGTGGTGGCGCAACCAGCGCCCGCAACGAGCGACAGGAGCGTTATGAGGAACAGACAATGGCTGGTAATCATGGCGTCATTCCTCCCCAAGCTGGCCTTTAAGCATTTCGGATTTCAGGATGAAGCTGCCCTCCGTCACGATGTTCTCGCCCGCCTTCACGCCGTCGAGGATTTGCACGCGGCCTGCCTGCTCCAGCCCCAGCTTCACAATGCGCTTCTCAAATTTGTTGCCATCCAAGGCCACAAAAACGATTTGTTCCTCGCCATCGGTTTGCAACGCGCTGTCGGGAATGAGCAGCACGTTGTCGAGGATGGTGGTGACAATCTCCACATCCGCGAACATGCCGGGTTTCAAGCGCCCGTCCGCGTTGTCCACCGCGATGCGGACTTCGATGGTTCGCGAACCTGACTCGACTTGGTTTCCGATGAGGATGACTTTGCCGTGGAATTTCTCGTCGGGATAAGCCAGCGCCGCAAACGTGGCGTCCTGTCCCACCTTGACCGCCGCGATGTCGCGCTCCTTCACTTCGGCGATGGCCCAAAGCTGCGTGGGGTCGCTGATGGTGTAAATTTCCTTCGCCTTGTCCACCAACTCGCCCGTCGTCCCTTTGCGCTCAATGATGACGCCATCAATTGGCGCTTTGATCTCAAGCTGCCTGCCGAGCAGTTCTGGCGATTCGACCAAAGCCATCACCTGGCCCGCCGTTACGCGGTCGTTCAGGTCGAAGTTGAGCTTGGTCAACCGGCCTTCAAAGGTCGAAGTCACCTTGGCCGTCTTGTTCAAGTTGGCGCTGATGCGGCCTGCCGCCTTCAGCGTCATGCCGAGACTGCTGGACGTGGCGGGTTCAGTCTTCAACGTGATGTGTTTCAAATTCTCCGCCGTGAGCGTGACGATATTTTCGTCATGCTTGGCTTCCGGTTTGGTCTCGGCAACCGGCTCGGCTTTTTTGCCGCAACCCGCGAGTCCGCCCGCAAGCAGTGCGGCGGTGAACAGGGAAATGATTCGATGGCTCATGGTGCTGATAGGTTTACTTGTTGGTGGATGGCTTGTTCTTTTCGAGTTCGTTCAAGGGCGTTCCCAACGCCGCTTCCAGCGCGGCTTGGGCGTCATAAAGACGTTGCAGGGTTTCGTAATAGGCGGCTTCCGTGTCGTAATGGGTGCGCTCGGTTTCGAGATAAACCAGCAGCGACGTGCGACCTTCGGCGTAGCTTTGAGAGGCATTGTCGAGCGCGGCTTTCAGTTTCCCGCGAAACTCCGGGGTGTAGATCGCGAGCGATTCGCGGGCCGCCGCCAGCAAATGTCCCGCGCTGCTCACTTCACGGATAATATCGCGGCGCAACGTGTCGAGTTCGGCCAGTGCGCGCTGTTGCTCGGCGGTCGCGGTGGTGATTGCGCCTTTCTTTTTGTCCCAAAACGGCAGCGGCAACGAAATGCCCAGCCCGTAAATCTGTTCGCCTTCGCGATATTCCACCGACGGCCCGACCGTGAAATCCGGCAGGCGCGACTTCTTCGTCAGCGCGAGGCTTAACCCGCTGCGCTCCACTTCCGCCGTCTGGATTTTCAAACTCGGATTCTGCGCCATTGCATAGTTCAACAGCGTAGCTTCATCCGGCACGGTCGGGCTTTCGCTGAACTCACCCGCAATCGTCACTGGCGAATCCAGCTTCCGGCCTACGAGCGAGTTGAGCGCGGTGCGCGCAACGGCTTCCTGCGCCTGCGCCTCGCGCAAGGATTTGCGGCCCGCCGCCACGTCCACTTCGGCTTTGGTCTGCTCAAAGTCCGGTGCGAATCCGCCTTCGACTTTCTTCTTCGCCGCCTCAAGGAATGATTGCGCTAATTCCAGATGCCGTTGCTGCAAGGCGACCACCTGTCGCGCGGCCAGCAGGTTGTAAAACGCACGATGCACCTGAATCGCCAGTTGGGTGCGGAAGGCGGACAATGCCAGTTGGCGCGAATCAACCGCTTTTTGGGCAACCGCCTTTTGCAATGCGCGCTTGCCCGGAAAAAGGAAGGTTTGCGACACCCCGAAATCACCGTGGAAACCTGTGCGCGACGGACTACCACTCTCCTCGGTGCGAACCGCCCCCGGGGCGAAGGACACTTCGGGATTGTTCCAAGTCTTGGCCGTGACTAATTCGCCCCGCGCTCCCGCGACCGCAGCCTCGTATAAGCGCACTTCGGGATTATTCGTCCACGCCTCCGAGATGAGCACTTCCAGAGTAGCGGCGTCGCGTTGCTCGGGTGAAGGCGCGCTGGGCGGAGGGTTTGTTTGCGCCAGCGCCGCCGCGCTTCCGAGCATCGCCGCCAACAAGGTCGCCAGACTGACATAGCTAATTCGCTTCATAATTGTTTCAAACCGACAAATCACCGACGGAAAAAATAAAACTGCGCACAGCGTGAAATCACGCTGCGATGAGAGGGGAAGTCCCGGACGGGACTACTTACGAAGCAATGGAAGGAGCACGGGCGGGAAGTGCCGTGCGGGAAAGGAAGTGCCAGGTCGTCGGCAATTCCGGCGGTGCGGCCGTCAGGATGCCAACAGAGACTTCGGCAGGCAGGCTATGCGTCGCGTCGAGGATCGGCGTGAGAACAGCCGGGAGGAAAATGGGCGATGCAAGTGTGGCGCGCTGCTGTTCGGATTTGTATTGCGACTTTTCAACGGAGCAACAGCCGCCGTCGTTGCAATGGCCTTGGGAGTTTTGGCTGGTAGTAGCGCACCGAAGAAACTCAAAGCCGGGGACGGATTCTAGCTGGCAATGTGCGGAAACCGGCAGCCAGATAAAGGCAGCCAGCGCAAAAACAATGTTTCTAAAATACCGCACGCCTATTATGGATGCCAGAAGGACAACAAATGTTCAATGAAATCTTTCTCAGGCATAGCAGTCACGCTTTCTTGACCAACTTCATGCCGCATTGCGGGCACTGGCTCGGCTTTTCCTGTCCTGCGGTTGCTGCCGCCATCGGGCAATTCGCGGAGTGGCCTAAAATAACTTCGGTCTCATCCTGACAAGGAGGAGCAGTTTTGCCGCGAGCGAGGTAGTAAGAACCGACGACGACAATCGCGGCGAGTGCCTGGGCAATCAACGTTTCGCGCGTCGGGAAAACGGCGAACCACAATCCCATCCACGGCGGGATTGCGTTGGTCAGGCTGCTGATCTCCGTCGTGGGAATCCAATGAGCGAGTTGCATTTCCTGTGCTTGTTCGCCGACCATGACGAGCAACACACCGCCAAGCATGATGCCGGTGAGAACCAGCATTTTCCGATAAGGCAATTTGCGGTGCGCCACGAAAGTCAGCACGGCCACAATGCCGGTGAAGAAAAGTCCGAGCAACGCGCCGCCCAAGACAGCCTTGCCGCCCATCCGCAGATAATAACTTTGCAGGAACAGCACGACCTCGAAACCTTCGCGGTAGAGTGAAGTGAAGCCAAGCAAGCCCAATCCCCACAGCAAGCTTGATTTGGAAACTTCCGGGTCGCTCGCGCTTTCCATCAAATCCTTTTTCCTCCGGTTGTGCATCGTCATCCAGCCGCCCCAATAAATCTTGTGGAAGAACCAATTCATAATCACGAGCAGGACGATGACGGCCAGCAATCCAGTCGCGGCTTGCAGATTGAGCGCGGAAACGCTGCCCGTCAAATTGCTGACGATACCAGCAGCGATGAACCAGGTGATGAGCGTCGCCAAGAAAGCGATGCCCGCGCCCGCCATCACTGGCCGACGATGCGCCTGCTTGCCGCCGGTCATGCTCGCGGTGATGGCCGAGAGAACCAAAATGCACTCCAACCCCTCGCGGAAAACGAGCACGGCGATGTTGAGCAACGCGGCGGTCGGACTGGTGTTTGGGGCGGTGGGATCGGGATTGCCTCCTGACGTGATGCCTTGCCAGACCAATACCCCAGCGACAATCAACGCGGCCAGCAGGAGCAACAAGCGAAACGCGAAACGCCCGCGATTGGTCGCAGGCTTGGCTGGCGATTCGAGTTGTTCAGACACGATTGCTTGGCGGGTTGCAATTTGACGGTTCACCACGAGACAGGAAGCTATCCGAAATGGAAAGCTCCCGCTTGCGGTGAATTGCGGAAAACTAGCGATGAATTGCGGTTCACAATTTTGCGTGGCGCAAGCGCAGCGCATTGGTGATTACCGAAACCGAACTCAAGCTCATGGCTGCGCCTGCGATGATCGGACTGAGCAGCACGCCGAAGAATGGATAGAGCAAGCCCGCCGCAATCGGAATTCCGAGCGCGTTATAGACAAAGGCGAAGAAAAGGTTTTGCCGGATGTTGCGCATCATGGCGCGACCAAGTTTTATCGCGCGCACGATGCCGCGCAGATCGCCTTTCACCAACGTCACTCCAGCGCTTTCCATCGCGATGTCTGTGCCCGTGCCCATCGCGATGCCGACATCGGCGGCGGCGAGCGCGGGCGCGTCGTTGATGCCGTCGCCCACCATGGCCGTCATGCCGTGGCGCGCTTGCA
>CALMTT010000722.1 GCA_937872615.1 uncultured Verrucomicrobiaceae bacterium
CGATTACTCGTCGCCGAACGTCGCGAAGCCGATGCACATCGCGCACATCCGCTCGACCATCATCGGTGACGCCATCAAGCGATCCATGCGCGCCGTGGGCTACGAGGTGGTCGCCGACAACCACCTCGGCGATTGGGGCACGCAGTTCGGCATGATCATCCACGGCTGGAAGACGCAGCTCGATCAGGCGAAGCTCAAAGCGGACCCGATTCACGAACTCGTCAGCGTTTACAAAGCCGTCAACGCCGCCACGAAGGCCGATGAAAGCGTCTTGGAGACCTGCAAAGGCGAACTCGTGAAGCTCCAGCAAGGCGATGCCGAAAACCTCGCCATCTGGAAGGAGTGCGTGCGCCTCACGCTCGAGCAGCTCGAGAAGGTGTATTCCACGCTCGATATCACCTTCGACCACTACCTCGGCGAGAGCTTCTACAACGACGCTTTGGCCCCGCTGGTGGCCGACATGCTCGAAAAGGGCATTGCCACGATCAGCGATGGCGCGACGGTCGTGTTCAGCGATGGCAGCGTGAAGCCGGAGGCCGATCCTTTCCTCATCAAGGAGAAGGACGAGTGGAAAGCCGCGCCGTGCATCATTCGCAAAGGCGATGGCGGCTTCCTCTACGCCACCACCGACCTCGCCACGATCGACTACCGCGTGAAGGAATGGAAAGCCGACGAGATCTGGTATGTCGTCGGTGCGCCGCAGCAGCTTCACTTCCGCCAGGTCTTCGCCGCCGCGCAGCGTCGCGGAGTGACCACGAAAATGACGCACATCGCCTTTGGCAGCATTTTGGGGCCGGATGGCAAGATGTTCAAAACCCGCAGCGGCGAGACCGTGGGCCTGCTCGAAGTCATCGACGAGGCCATCGAACGCGCCCGTGCCGCCGCCGATGAAAAAGACCAAGGTCTCAGCGATGCCGAAAAAGACGAAGTCGCCCGCATCATCGGCTCTGGAGCCGTGAAATACGCCGAGCTCAGCCAGAACCGCCTCACCGACTACAAATTCAGTTGGGACAAGATGCTCAGCCTGCAAGGCAACACCGCGCCGTATCTGCTAAATGCCTACGTCCGCACCCGCAGCATCTTCCGCAAGCTCGACGGTGCCGTGACACTCACCAGCGATCTCGCCATCACCGAGCCCGCCGAGCGTGCTTTGGCAATGAAACTGGCGCAGTTCGCCGAAAACGCCCACGACATCCTCGACGACCATCGTCCGAACTTGCTCGCGAACTACCTCTACGAGCTCGCGGACACCTACCACAGCTTTTACGAAGCGTGTCACGTCCTCCGCGCCGAAGGCACCGCCCGCAACACCCGCCTCACGCTCTGCGAAGCCACCAGCCGCGTGCTGAAGACCGGCCTCGGCCTCCTCGGCATCCAGACGACGGAGCGGATGTGATTCAGGGCCGTAAATCAGCCGGAAGAGCGGCCTTGATTGCCTCCAGACGCGGCAGGCTGCCGTGGATGCCGCACCATTTTTCGATGTAAGGCCAGTCAAGGAGCATGCCTCGAACGCTGATCAATGCAGCGGCATCCGTGAGGTCTTTGGCGCGGCCCCATCGCAGCTTTTGAATGACGATGTCCTCTGGTGTCGGCACCCAGGTTTTGCGGCTGAGCACCTCGATGAAGATCTCGCGACGGCGGCCCCACTGCTCCTGATGATGTGGGTCGTCACTTTTCAGGAACAACTCGACATCGAAAGGAGTCTCCCGTGCTTTCCAAATGTAGCGTCGGGTCCATGTCGATGTCTCAAGATGCTGTTGAGGATCGAGCTCAAAGTGGGCGTCGAGTAACGATGCAAGCCTTCCCAACGCCGCAGCGTCCATTTCCACAACAAAGTCCGCATCCTTGGTAGAGCGAGGAATGCTGTAAATGTTCGCAGCAAGAGAACCGGCGAGCAGATAGGGCACCCGCGTCTCGTTCAGCGCATCAATGACCGCGACGACTAGCTGCGTCTGGTTCACGCGGCCTCAGCCGGGATGTAAAACCCGTGCTCCTCCACCCGGCGTAGGATTTGCAGCCGTTGCCGCAGCAGGTTTTTCGCCGCGGAAGCATCCGCCTCAGGGAATTCCGCCTTGATGCCGCTGAGCATCAATCCGCTGGCAAACTCGCCCTGCTCCATGCCAGCGCGGAAACGTGCCTGCTCATCCATGCTTCGTGCTTGGAGCACCTGATCGCGGAACATCGCGTCATGCAGATCGTCGAGGCTGAACGTAGATAAACTCATGCGGCGAGGTTAACGCCAACACTCCGGCCTGCAAATGTCTTTACAGGCGACGGGCGCCCGAGACTTCCTCAGCGTTGTTGCGCGAGCAGACGATTGAGCGTCTTGAGCACGATGGGTTCGCCGATTTGCATGATCTCGCGTTCGGCGAAGAGGGCGTGGATGGTGGTGTCGTAGGCGGGGAGGATGCCGGTGCGTTTTTCGGCGAGGAGGCGGACGTAGCGGGCGGCGCGGTCGATGAGCTTGTTGTTGCTCGGTTTGACGTAGGTCATGAGGTTGTCGAGGTAGCGGCCCATGCGTCCCATGACGAGCGTGGAGTGGATGTTGATCCACATCTTGAGCATCAGGTGCGTTTGAAAGAGCGATGCGTCGAGCGTCTCGACATGATGATGGTCGCCGAGTTGCCATTCGATGCGGCCGGTGCCGCCACGCAGCTTGAAAACGGGCTGCTCGATGCCGCCGAGTCGCTGCTGGCGTTTGCTCACAACGTTTCGCGACATGTCGTAGCAACGCAGCACCTCGGCACCGGCGAGGTGGCGGACCTCCGGCCATTCGAGCGTGCGAGGTTCGCGACCGAGAAGGTGCCTCCACGCGGTGAGAGCATCGGGAGCATCTGGCAGGTAAAAGTGGCACCACGAGAGCGGCGCGTGCGGATCGTCCTGCTTTTCAAAGGGCGCGAGGCTGAAGGTGGGTGCACGCTCGGTGGTATCGGTGACGACGGTGATGCCAAATGGGCCGCCGTCATACATGAGATGGCCGTTTTGGGCGTAGAGCGCGGATTCACGTTCGATGAAAGGAGCGAGGAACTGGCCGTCGTGGGCTTCGACGAGCTTTTGGAGGTTTTTGACCTCGTCGAAGGCTTTGGCCGGATTTTGAGCGTGGAGCAAAGCGAAGCCGATGGCGGCCTCGAGCACGGTGCTGGCCTGCATGCGTGTGCTGCCGCTGATGGCCATGGGGCCGACGGTGAGGTTCAGCTTTTTGATGCGCGGGTTTTCAATGACGCGGCGAGAGCGTTCGGCGGCACGGCAGAGCACGTCATCGGGATTGCAGTAGAGAAACCACGGCGGCGTGCGGGAAAGCTCGGTGGCACGTTCGGTGGCGCCGATGACCCACGGCGTCTCGCCACCCTCGGTGGGGCTGATGAGCAGGTCACCATCTTCAAACCCGAGCTCCTCCAACTGCCTCGCGCCATACTCGGGATGGTCTTCGAAGGTCTCGATGGCCTTGATGAGCGCGAGATCGCCACCGGCCATGAAGGCGCGGACGCTGTCCTCACGCGGCCATGGCAGCACGCCTTGTCGGCAGAAGATCTCGAGGCTCAGCGAGAGCCTTCCCGTGGCGCCGCAGCCGCAGAGATACACGCGTTTCTCTTTCGCAAAGGTATCACCGATGGCCGTGGCGAGCCCGATGAGGCCTTCGCGTGCGTTTTCGAATCGCTTCAAAGCGAGCACGTCCACCTCGCGCATGAGGCGTAGGGCCTCGGGCAGGTTCTCGTTCGCGAGGCGGGAGAGATCCGTGGTGAGCGGATGCTGCGCTTCGGTTTCGAGGCTGCCGAGTTGGAAGTCGGCGGAGATGCGGAGGAAATCGTCAGCGGCACTCATGAGGGGAGTTTCGACCAAGGTGCGCCTGCCGCGTTCGCGTAGATTCACAGGTTCCAGAGCCGGCTGCCCGTGGCAGGCGCAGGACTGTTCATCGACGAGCGTGAGTTGTAGCCATCGTAGTAGCCGCGTTCAAAGCTGCTGCGCTTCCGCGGATCGTAGCGGCCCACATGCGCTGCCGGATCGGCCACGCGACCTCCCACGCGGTCGCGCAGGCCGTAGTCGTAGCCTTGCTGGTAAGCGGCGTCGTTTTCCGCGGGTGCGGGCTGAGGCTGCTGATAGCCGCCACCCTGCGGCGGGTAGTAGGGCGGTGGCTGGTTGAGGTTGTTCAGGCTGCTGCTGCTCTGCGCGTAGCTTTGATTGTAACCATCGCGGTAGGCCATCTCCGTGCTGCGGTCGAAGCGGGACGTGCGGTAGCGGTTGTAGTTCTGGCTTTGGCGGCGCTGCGCATCGGCCTGTCCGTCCTGCCAGCCGCGTTCGTAGGCCATCTGGTTCATCTGGCGGCCCTGGTCGCGCATGTCCTGGCGATACTGGCTGCGGTAGGGGTCCCCGTAGGGGGCGGGTCCCATGTTCATCATGTAAGGATCGATGCAGCTCGAGAGCAGCACGGCGAAGGCGGGCAGCAGCAGGTGTTTCATGGCCGCGCATCGTATGGGGGAGCTCACTTGGGCGCAAGGAAGCCTTTGCCAGCATCGTAAAAGCCGCCCACCTTCGAGCCCCCACTCCAATCCATGAACAACCGTCGTCATTTCATCCAAACCGCGGCCGCCAGCATCGCCGCGCCTCTTATTCTCCCTTCCCGCGTCTGGTCCCAATCGGCCAATGGCAAGATCCGCATGGGCTTCATCGGCCTCGGCAAGCAGATGGGCGGCCTCATTGGCAAATTCCTCCAGTATCCCGAAGTTGAGGTCGTGGCCGTCTGCGACGTTTACGACGTGCGCCGTGACCTTTACAAGAAGCGTGTGGACGACCATTACGCGAAGAACGGCGGCACGGGCAAGCCCTGCGAGACCACCGGCGACTTCCGCCAGATCACCGAGCGTGCGGACATCGACGCCGTGTGCATCGCCACGCCGGACCACTGGCACGCGATCATCACGAACAGCGCCCTCAGCCATGGCAAGGACGTGTATTGCGAGAAGCCGCTCACGCACAACATCCACGAGGCCGTCTCCGTGGTCGAAACCGTCAAAAAGCACAACCGCGTGCTCCAGACCGGCTCCATGCAGCGCTCCAGCAAGGAATTCCGCATCGCCTGCGAACTCGTGCGCAATGGCGTGATCGGCAAAGTCGAGCGCATCACCATTTCCATCGGGGATCCCGCCAAGCCGAATGCCTATCCCGAAGAGCCGAAGCCCGAGGGCCTCGATTGGGACATGTGGTGCGGCCCGGCCCCGCTGGTGCCCTTCAACCACGAGCTCTGCCCCGTCGGCGAGAGCAAAACCTTCCCGAACTGGCGCAAGACCCGCGAATTCGGCGGTGGCATGATCACCGACTGGGGTGCGCATCACATCGACATCGCCCAGTGGGGCCTCGGTGAAGATGGAAACGGCCCGGTGGAGGTCAAAGCGCCTGCCGATTACGAAAACGCGAAGCGCGGCTGCCAGCTCATCTACGCCAGCGGTGCGGTGCTCACGCACGCGGAAGGCAGCCACGGCTGCACCTTCCACGGCACGGAAGGTGAAGTGAATGTCGGACGCGGCAAGTTTGCCCTCAGCCTCGGCGGCAAGGAAGTCCATGCCTTCCACGGCAAGGACAAGACCGCTGGCACCAGCGTGGATCGTGAAGTGGCGCTCTCGGAGCGTGAGTTCCTCAAGGACAAGAAGGTCTCGCTGTATGAGAGCAAGGATCAAATCGCTGACTTCATCGCCTGCGTGAAGAGCCGCAAAGATCCGATCTGTCCGGCCAGCACGGGAGCCAGCAGCGCCATCGCCTGCCACCTCATGAACTTCGGCTACTGGTATGGAGCCAACATCAAGTGGAACCCCGCCGCGCACACCTTCGTGAGCGGTGGCGATCCGAAGTGGCTCACCCGCGAGTATCGCGGCGAGTGGAAGGTCTAATCGATCGCCATCGTCACACAGCGGGAGCCTCGCGAGGGGCTCCCGCTTTTTTTGCGTGAGAAGGGAAGGGTGAACTCACCGATTATGGCGAGGCTTTTTTGATCGACGGGCCATCGGGCTGTGATAAGCCTCGTGAGATGAAGGCTCTTCCTTGTCTTTTTGTAATCCTCGCCGGCCTGCTGCGTGCCGAGGACGCCGCGTATCCGAAACAAGCCATCGCCACGGTGCATCCGCTGGCGACGCAGGCGGGGATGGATGCCTTCGCGAAAGGCGGAAACGCCATCGACGCGGCCATCGCGGCCGGTTTGACGCTCGGCGTGGTCGATGGACACAATTCGGGCATCGGCGGCGGCTGTTTCTTTGTGATTCGGGCCGCGGATGGCACCGTGACCTGCATCGACGGTCGCGAAATGGCCCCCGCGAAGGCCCATCGCGACATGTATGTCATCAACGGCAAGCTCGATGACGAGGCCAGCAAGACCGGCGCACTCGCCAGCGGCGTGCCCGGCTACCTCAAAGCCTGCGCCGCGGCTCAAACGAAGCATGGCAAGCTCAAGCTCGCTGATGTGCTGCTGCCTGCCGCCGATATCGCTGAGAAGGGTTTTGCCATTGATGAGGTCTATGCCCGCAAGCTCGCTGCCACGGCCGCAAAGCTCGCGAAGTTCCCCGCTTCTGCCGCCATCTTCCTCAAAGACGGCAAACCCATCGAAAAAGGCCAGCCACTCGTGCAGGCCGATCTCGCGGCCACGTATCGAGCCGTCGCGAAAAATGGCATCGAGTGGTTCTACGAGGGTGAATTTGCCCAAAAGACCGAAGAGTGGATGAAAGCGAACGGTGGCATCACCACTGTGGCTGATTACGCGGCCTACAAAGCTCCCGAGCGTGAAGCGATTCGTTCAAAGTATCGCGGTTACGACCTCATCACGATGCCGCCGCCCAGTTCCGGTGGTGTGCATGTGGCGCAGATCCTGAACATCCTGGAGCATTTTCCGATTCGTCACTTCCGAGCGAGCAGTCGCGTGCATGTCATCACGGAGGCGATGAAGCTCGCGTTTGCGGATCGCGCCCACTGGCTGGGCGATCCTGACTTTGCGAAGGTGCCGCGTGGCCTCGTTGATCCGGTTTACGCGGCTGAATTGGCGAAAAAGATCGATCTCGATCACGCGACCCCGGTTTCCGGTCACGGCATGCCGCCGCATTGGGAAGGCGATATCTTTGGCAAGCACACCACCTTCCTTTGCACTGCCGATGCGGAAGGAAACTGGGTGGCACTGAATCAAACGATCAACACGGCCTTTGGCAGCAAGGTCGTCATTCCCGGCACGGGCGTGCTGTTGAATGACGAGATGGATGATTTCGCCGTGCAGCCCGGCATTCCGAATGCCTTCAAGCTCGTCGGTGCCGAAGCGAATGCCGTCGCGCCCGGCAAACGGCCGCTGTCGAGCATGAGCCCCACCATCGTGCTGAAGGACGGCCAGCCCGTGATCGTCACCGGAGCCGCCGGCGGCCCCACGATCATCACGCAGGCTCTTTTGCTGCTCACGCATATCATCGACGACGGCCAGCTCCCCGCCGCCGCGCTCGCCGAGCCGCGTTTTCATCATCAGTGGAACCCGGATGAGTTGAAGATCGAAAAAGCCTTCGGCGATGAAACCCTCCAACGCGTCGAAAAGCTCGGCCACAAGCTTGCGCCGACGCCTGGCTTCGGTGCCTGTCAGGCCATCTACTTCGACTCGGCGAAGAAGCTGTTTTTCCCTGCTCACGACCCCCGCGTGCCGGGCAAGGCGGACGGGCGGTGAAGGCGTGGTTGCCTTTTCGGGCCTGTTCCGGTATCATCAACGCATGTCCTTCGATCCTTCAACCATCCAGCTCCCGCCTCCTGGCGCCAAGCTGCGACTTCCGCCGCCCAATCGGCGTGAGCTGAGCTATGAGGAGGTTTATCAGCAAGTCCGCCGTCATCTGCGTGATGATGAGGACGGTGCGATGTCCGTGCAAATGAAGGCTCAAGTGCATGCTCACGAGACTCAGCCAGCGCGACTTTGCCAAGTTGCTTGATGGTCCGGCCGTGGATCGTGAAATCGACCGTTTGTCTCGCAAACGCGGAGGCTGGCTCGATGTGGCGCAAATCTTGAGCAGACGCATCAACGGCACCTTGGACTGGGAACCACTCGGGCCCGAAGGAAGTCGCTACCGCATCATCGGGAGCCGTGGCGAGGCGGTGCTCTTTTGGGACGACCTCCTCAAAAACCGCATCATCAAGCTGCGAGGTCGCGAGGAGAATGGTTACGGCACAGCAGGCTTCGGCTGCATCCTTGTGCGCAATGAACGCGGCATGATCGAATATGGCCCGGGGACGATGTCGCAGGCTTTGGAACGAGAAAAGCTGAGCTGGGAGGTGCTTGGCTTTGGCTGTGAACTCGATGCGGTGATCGGCGACGATGCTGGCATGCTCTTGGCCCAGCGGTTCATCGCCGGAACAGCTCCCACGGAACGTGAAATTCGTGAGTGGATGATCGCCCAAGGTTGGGAGCCGCTGCACATGCGGCGCGATGTGTCCGTGACGCTGCGTGATCACGCCTGGCAACGGGATGGCATTGGTGCTTTCGATGCCAACGAGACCAACTTCATTCGCAGCGACGCGGACGGGGAATTGTATCCGATCGATCTGATTGTTTGGCCGATGCCTGCTTGATCCGGATGCCGAAGTTCCACGGGGCAGGAATGCCCCGATTACGGGGGAACTTCGCGATCCAGGCTTAATCCTCCTTCAACTTCCGCCGCAGGGTGGCGCGGTTCATTTTGAGGGCGGCGGCGAGGCGGGTGGGCTTTTGATCGAAGCGTTGGAGGAGCGTTTCGAGCATGCTGGCCTCGACGGTTTCGAGCAGGTCGTCGTAGGCGGGCATGCTGTCGTCATCGCCGGTGGTCTTTTGGTCGAGCCAGGCGGCGAGCGAGCGTTTCATGCTGTCTTCGAGATGATTCGAAGGCTCGCTGGTGGTGAGGTGGGCGGGCAGGTGATGCGGCAGGATGGTGTTGCCACCGCAAACGGCCACGGCATGGGCGAGCGCGGTTTGCAGCTCGCGGACATTTCCGGGCCAGGCATGCGATTTGAGCGCGGCGAGAGACTCGGCGGACAGCGCGAGATCGCTGGTGCGCGAGGCGGCGAGGGCAGGGATGTCTCCGGTGCGCTCGCGGAGCGGCGGGAGGATCACGCGGAGCACGGCGAGGGCGTAAAACAAATCTTCGCGGAAGCTGCCTTCAGCCACTTTCGCGGCGAGATCCTGGCTGGAAGCGGTGAAAAGGCGTGCGCGGAGTTTTCCGGCGGTGATGCGATGCATGAGCACGGCCTGCAAGGGCTTTGGCCAGGTGCTGATCTCATCGAGGAAGATCACGCCTTCGGCGGCTTGATGGATGGCGTCGTCGAGCGCGGCCTCCGCCCGGTCTTCCGGCCATTCATCAGCGCGGAAAACGGCGAGAGGTTTGTCTGAGCGGGCGCTGTGTCGATGGATGACTTCGGCGGCGAGGCTTTTGCCGCTGCCTGGCGGGCCTTGCAGGAGCACGGGCGTGTCACAGCCGCTGGCTTGGGCGATGGCGGCAAAGGCTCGTTGCATCGGCTCGCTGGTGCCGATCATGGTCGTTTCGCTGCGTGGCGCGGCTTTCACCGGCGCGAAGACCTCGCGGATGGTCCGCTGGATGGCGGCGAGGTCGAGAGGCTTGAGGAAATACTCGCGTGCGCCGAGTCGGCGAGCCTCCAGCGCGGTATCGAGTGTGCCATGCGCGGTGATGATGATGACGGGTGGCGGCTTCGGCAGTTTTTGGATCTTCTCGAGCACCTTCAGCCCGCTGATGTCCGGCAGGCCCACATCGAGCAAGACGAGCGAAAAAGGCTGCGCGGTGAGCTTGTCGATGCCGCTTTGACCTGAGGCGGCCACGACGGGTGTGGCATCGAGTCGGCGAACGACCGTCGAGAGCGCGGCGGCGAGGGCGTATTCGTCTTCGATGATGAGAATGGCAGGGCTCATGAGCAGTGAGGGAGCGACACGCGCACGATGGCGCCGCTCTTGGGATCATTTTGCAACGAAAGACGACCGCCGTGCGCCTCGACAATGCTGGCGACGATGTTGAGGCCGACACCCATGCCGCCTTCTTTTTCGGTGTAAAAGAGCTCGGTGCCGCGAGCGAGCGCGGCCTCGCTGAAACCGGACCCGGAATCGGCAAACGTGAGCGAAAGGCTGTCGTCGTGCTTTTCGCCGCGGATGCGCAGTTTTCCGCCTCGCGGCATGGCCTGGATGGCGTTGATGACGAGGTTGCGGATGGCTTGCGAGAGGCGTTGGAGATCGCCCTGAGTCCAAAGCGGACCTTGGAGGTCCATTTCGAGCTCGACGCCTGCATGCTGCGCTTGGGCTTGGAGGCTGTTGATCACGTTTTGAATCGTTTCGGCCACATCGAGTCGCGAAAGCCTCGGCGGCACGGGATTGGCGAGGTGCAGCCACTGGTTCACAAGGCCGGCAATCACTTCCGATTCGCTTTGAATCAGCTGCACAGCCTTGGTGTCCTCCGCATCCGCGGGCGTGATGAGCTGGGCGTGGAGCTGGATGGACGCGAGCGGGTTCTTGATGTCGTGAGCGAGGCTGGTGGCGACGCGGCCCAGCATGGCGAGACGCTCGGTTTGTGCTCGTTTCGAACGTTCCCGAGCGAGCAGCCAGCCGACGAGACCCGCGACGAACCAAAAGGCGAGGAAGGCATTTCGCGTGGCGGGATCACGCAGCGAGAGCCGCGAGGCGACGGGTGGCCGCGTGAAGATCATGGCGTTCTTCGCATCGAGCCGGATGACGAGCGTGTCGTCGTTCGTGGCCGTGCCTTGGCCTGCTTCGGTGAATTCGATGCGCATGCCGAGGAGCTGCGCGAGGTCGCCAGCGAGTTTTTCACTGCGCGGGAGGTTCATGCGGCGGACAAACTCCGCATCGGCCTGCGCGAGAGCTTGAAACAACCTCGAGGACTCCTCACGCTCTCTTTGCCTCAGCCAGGCCAGCAGCAGCAACGACCCCGCGATGACAAACGCGAGGTAGCCGAGGCCGAAGCGCCACGATTTGGGCAGGGAAGACACACCGCGAGCATGGAGGTGGATGAGGCGGGGTGTCAATGAAGCGCCGTTGCGTGAACGGCGGATGGCATGCAAATAGCGCGACCATGAAAGCCATCGGTTACCGCCAGTCCCTGCCCATCTCCGAGCCGGAGTCGTTGTTTGATTTCATCGCGCCCGATCCCGTGCCGAGATCGAGGATGCGCGCATCCGGCTTCATGATTTCGAGCGCAGTCTTCACGACGAGTTCGGTTTCCGGGCGCGGCGTGAGCACGGCGGAGGAGACGCCGAGCCGCAGCGTCCAGAAATCCTTGTAGCCAAGGATGTGGGACGCCGGCTCGCGCGCCAGCAAGGTCCGGTAACACCAGACGACGTCGTCGCGGCTGGCGAGATCGGGGAAGGACGGACGAAGAATGCCACGGATCCTGACGTTGCTGCCGAGACGGCGACGGATGTCGAAGAGATCGGCTTTCACCCGCGCCGGGCACGGCTCGTAGAAACAGGCCTCGATGATTCCCGTTGCGTCGCCGAGGGCACGCAAATCGCTGCCTTCGTACCAGGCGCCGCCGGTCGGACGTGCGACTGACGGGATGACGGCGACCGTTGCATCCGGCCGCACGGCGGCGCGAATTTCGGCCACCAGCGAGGTGACGACACCCTTGCGAAAATCGATATAGCGGCGGAGATCGCCATCGGCGGCGATGTCGGCGCGCCAGAAAGCCTCGGCCATATCCGGCGGGTAGTCGATGTCGCTGGCGAGAT
>CALMTT010000723.1 GCA_937872615.1 uncultured Verrucomicrobiaceae bacterium
GTGAAGGAGCTCGAGTATCAAAGCTCCCTCGAGCTCGATCCGCGCACGTTTGACCTTCTGCGGAAGCTGCCGCTCGCCAGCGAGATCATCCGCCACGCACGCCAGGACCTCGTGCGCCGCCTCGATGCCTACAAGGTCGAGAAGCCCGAACTGATGGATGCCGTCGTCGCCTTCATCGAGACCAAGATGATGCCCATCATCGTCCGCCACGCCATCTCCGGCCGCGCCGACATCAACACCGAGGACAAGCTCTTCCACGATCCCGAAGCCCTCGTCATCCTCATCGACATCTTCTCCGAACGCGGCTTCCACGCCAAGACCGACCTCCACGTCATCGAGATCCCCGATCGCTTCGACCTGCAAACCGGCAAGATCGAATGCCGGAAGAAAAAAGTCTTCCGCATCGCCGTGCAGTTCAAAGGCTCGGAGATCCGACGCGGCTGATCCGTCATGCCTCCCTCTCGTCTCGATTTCCAACTGCAAGCGCGTGCCAGCGGCTCGCGGGCGCGTGCGGCGACGTTTCGGACGTTGCATGGCGTCATCCAAACGCCGCTGTTCATGCCGGTGGGCACGCAGGCGACGGTGAAGGCGCAGACGCCGGAAGCGCTGGCGGCTTCGGGATCGCAGATCTTGCTGGCGAACACTTATCACCTGCTGCTGCGGCCGGGGCCGGAGGTGTTTGAGAAGATGGGCGGCATTCATCGCTTCATGAAGTGGCCGGGCTCGGTGCTCACGGACTCGGGCGGCTATCAAATTTTCTCGCTGCCGCATTCGCGGTCGATGACGGAGAAGGGCGCGGTGTTTCAAAGCTATGTCGATAACCGCCGCATCCTGCTCAGCCCGGAGCTGAGCATCCAGACGCAACGCAGCATCGGCAGTGACATCATGATGGTGCTCGATCAGTGCATCCCGAGCACCGCCGATGAAAAAACGGCGCGGAAGGCTCTGCAGGTCACGCAACGCTGGGCCGCACGCAGCCTCGCGGCTCGCGAAGACTCGCCGCAGTCGCTTTTCGCCATTGTGCAGGGCGCGTTGTATCCGCACCTGCGAAAGGAAAGCGCCGCCGGGCTGGTGACGATGCCGTTTGATGGATTTGCCATCGGCGGACTGGCCGTGGGAGAGGAAAAACATCAGCGCGAAGACGTCTGCGAGCTCACCGCCGCGCTGCTGCCGGAGGACCGGCCGCGTTATTTGATGGGCGTGGGCATGCCGATTGATCTGCTGGAGGCCGTGCATCGCGGGATGGACATGTTTGACTGCATCATCCCCACGCAGGTGGCGAAACGCGGCACCGCTTTCACTTCTCGTGGCATCGTCGAACTGCGTCGCAGCGTGTATAAATTCGCCGACGTGCCGCTGGATGCCGCCTGCACCTGCCCGGTTTGCGCGACACACTCCCGCGCCTACCTGCATCACCTCACGAAGACGCAGGAGACACTCGGCTGGACGCTCATCGGCCAGCACAACATCCACTTCTACCACCAGCTCATGCGTGAGATTCGCACGAGCATCTTGGAGGATCGCTTCCTGCCGCTTTATCATGAGAAGCGGGCCATCCTCGCCGAGGAGGATCTTGATCATCCGGTGAAGCCACCGAAGCGCGGCCAAAGCGCCACCGTGAGCGAAATCGGGCAGTTTGAGCTTCACGGCTCATCCATCCGCCATCTCGAAACCGGTGCCGTGGTGCCAACGGAGATCCGCGAGGAGCTTCCCGAGCTCACGAAGCTACTCAAAGCCAAGAATGACACGCCCGTGGTTATTTGGGACGATGGCCTCGGAGCTGGTGCTGCAGCGTTGTCAGCGATTTTGGTCTATGAAGCTCTCGCGCAAAAGCAGCCGGTAAGGCCGATGCACATCGTCAGTGTGGCAGACGATCTGGATGCCCTGCGACTGGCTTTGAATCACAAGAAGATCTTCTCATGGCTACGGCATGGTGCTGCGGACACGATCCTGCATCGCGGAGCTTGGAAGTCACGATTCTGTGCCGGTTTGAGCTGGAGTCTCGCGAAGGAGGAAGAGCTTCCCAAGCCTGATCTGGTGCTGCGCACCTTCAAGAGCACTCGCGAGCATGAAGCGCCGGTGATCGAGTTTTGATCACGGCTTCAGCCAATACTCAAAGAAGCGGCAGATGGCCTCGTTTGATGCTTCGTTCGGGTCGTGGAGCTCGCGATTGGTCATCGCCACACGGTCGTGGTGACCGAGGAGCTGGTTCACAGCGATGGCATGCTTCAGCGAGAGCCAGCGCTTCGGCGGATCTTCGGCTCCGCCGGATACCAGAAACGGCCGTGGGGCCATGAGCGCGTGCAGTTCCTGCAGGTCGTGGCCTTTTTCGATGAGCACTTGGTAGGCCCCGGTGCGCGGGCTGTCCTCGCGCACGAGGCCGGGCTTGCGGGTGACCTTTGAATCGAGGCCGAGATACCACGGCTCCTGATAGTTGATGCTGTGCCGGGTCTCATCAAAGACGATGCCAGGATCACTCCAGGCCGCGCAGGCATACTTCTCCCACAAACAGGAGCCGAAGAGCGACCACTTCCCGCCATAGGAATGCCCGGTGATGCCGATGCGCGAGGCATCGACCTCCGGCAGCGAGGCGAGCGCGTGCCACATGTTTGCGCAGATGTAGCCCAGGTAGGACAGCGGCTGGCACTGCGCACCGGCGCTAAGGACCGGTTTCCGGGCATCGCCACCGGGCGAGCCGATGGAAAGCGTGACAAAGCCACGCTGAGTGAGCTGCCAGGCAAAATCACGCATCGGCTTGCCACCCAGTCCGGTGCTCGTTTCCGGTTCATAGAACGGCACAAACACCGCGGGACGCTTTCCAGCGGCATTTGGGAACAAAAGATATCCTTCACCTGTTTGTCCCGGTGCGATCTCGATGCGCACCTTGCGCTGCGTGATGCCGTTTCCGCGTGTCGTGGTCTCGAGCACCTCGATTTGCGGCTTCTCGATCACCGGTGGCCATGCGCCCATGATGGCATGCCATTCGCTGAGGATCTCCTGGCGTCTCCGCTGCCAGTCCTGCGGTGTCTTCACGGCTGAGCCATCACGAAACACGAGCGGTGAGGCACCCACGGGGCTTTGTGAGGCAAATTCAGCCGGAATGGTGGCAAATGGGCCTTCGGCGAAAGTGATCGAAACGAGGGCAAAAAGAGCTGCGAGAGGTTTCACGACCTCAAGTCGCTCTCAAAAGCCACAAAGTTTCAGCGGGCCTCCAAGTGCTCGTGAAGCAATTGCAGCACCTCGCGCACGACATCGGCCTCCTCGACGCATCCATGACCATGCGGGACCATCTTTTCCGTCTCCGCCGTGCTGAGATGCGAGCTCCAGTAGGGCACCACGCCATCGCTGGACTCCTCACGCGGCACACGGCGACCTCGATCGCCGATTATGGAGTGGTGATCCGCGGCGGGCGTGGTCTCGTTCAGGCCCTGGAGCAGCGGATGCTTGTCTGAAAGCATGCCGATGCTGATGAAGGAGAACACGCCCCACTTCGTGATCTGCGGCGAGAGAGCATCCATGTTCCCATACAGGATCTCATTCACCATCGTGAGCGAATCGAGCGGGATTCGGATGAGAGAGGTGAGCCGCCGGACAATGTTCAGGCTGGCGATCTTGCTGCCACGATGCGGCGTGGCGATGAAGATGACACGCTCCACATAGGGCAGAGGTTTGACGAAAAGCGCCTCGGTCATGCTGGTGCGGACCTTTTCGCTCACGTTCATCTCCTGCGGTGGTTTGCTGAAGATGCCGTCCCAGAGCTTGCTGCCGCTGTCGGTCACCTGCATGCGGCTGAGCAGGCCGCCCATGCTGTGGCCCACGAGCACCATGCGGCTCATGCCGGGATCATTGTGATCCGAATCGAAGTGATCACGTGCGGCCTCGAGTGATTTGCGCAGCATCGCCGCGGCCTGCGGCACACCCATGGCGGTGGGATAAAGGAAGTACCATGGCTGGTATCGTTTTCGCAGCACCGGATCGGCGCAGAGGGCGCTGACCACATTCAGCCAGATGTGCGGATCACTCATGAGCCCGTGGACAAACACGACCGGGATACGGTCGGGGTCGTATTCATCCATGCGGTAGAGCTGGCAGTCTCCGATGGCCTTTTCCGGATACAGCAGGCCTTGGAGCGAGATGCTGCCAAACGCCTTGCGCGATAGCGCGAGGTGCTTTGGTGCCGTGAAATCCGCGGCGAGCTGCCTTTCGCCATCCGGCGATTTCACCGTGTCGGTGTCGAGCGTGTTGATCAGCCGCAGTTTGCAGTGACGGATGCCACCAGCATCAGGTTCCTGGATGTGCATCAGCGCAGTCAGCGTGAAGTTTCCGCCTTTGGGCGGCAGGAATGGCAGACGCTCTTTGACATCGGGCGTATTCTCCAGCCGTCCCACCACCGGCACCCCTAATCCGGTCCGGATGGCCCCAGTGGCACTTTGGTCGGAGAGACCGGGCTTTGGCAGGATCAGATCATCATAAACCAGTGGCGAGACATCTTGTGGAAATGCCTCGGAGGGCTCGAGATCCACCACATACCGTGCGTCACTGCTTTCGTGATGAAAGACCTGCCCAGTGCGCCAGTGACATGGTGACTGAACACGCGTCCAAGCCTTCAAAAAGCCTGCCAGCGCACTCTCGTAGTGTTCTTCGGCCTCGCGACGGGTGCGGGCTTTGCCACGAGACATGCCATCCCAATTGCCGGCCATCTTGTCGAGATCGGCAGCGAGGAGACGACGAGTGCTTTGAGGCAGTTCCTCATCGGATGCCAAACGCTTTGTCCCCAGGCTTCCGCAGGAGACGAGCAGGGTGGAGAAGGCAAGGCAGGCCGCGAGACGCTGCCTCATGGTTTCTTCTTCGGCTCCTCAAGCACCGTGAGCTTCACATTTCGGATCGCGGCGGTCGTGGCGAAGGTGGTAAACGAAAGCGGCAGGTAGCTTTCGATGGGGCCGGGACGCACGCTGACCTTTTTACCCTCGAGTTCCTGATCGATGAGGTGCTTGCCATCGATCCACACGCTGAGATTCGCGGGTGTCACACGCACTTTGACGGCATACCACTTGTTGTCCTCATAGCGGACGAAGTTGGAGGTGCCGTTCTCGCTGGCATCGAGGCCGTCGATGCTGGAGATGCCTGTCACCGCGCCACCCCAGCCACCGCAGACGAGCGTGGCGCAGGTCTTTGGGCTGCCGACTGGAAAGGTGAGGCCGCAGAAGAAGTCCACGCCTTCGAGCCGCTTTGCCTCCAGCGAGATCTCGTAGTTCGTCGTCGGCAGCGAAGCGGCCTTTTTGTAAACAGCACCGCTCACGCTGTCGCCCGCGTTGATGACCATGAGCCCGCCTTCGAGCTCCACAGCACCGCTCGCGCCGATATCGACCATCTCCCAATCATCGAGTGACTTGCCATCGAAGAGAACGATCTCCTTCGCGGACTCGGCGGGCTTATCACCGGATTTGGCGGGCTCTTTGGCCGTTTCGGGTTTCGACGGTTCGGCAGCGAATGCCATCGAGGCACCACAGAGAGTCACAAGGCACAGCAGCAGGGTCGTTTTCATAATGCGCCGCGTATCCTCCGCATCGCCGTTCGGCGGTCAAGCGGTGTGATGGGCTCTTGAGCGCTGTTTTCACCTCAGACGCCGGGGTTTGCCCGCCGGATCTCCTGCCGCAGATCGGTGATCCCGTCGCGGATGGCATGCAACTCGCGTTTGAACTCGCTGAACAAGGGATGGCGATCCTCCCAGCGGCTGTCCTCCATGAGGCTGTTCAGGCCAGCGAGAGCCTCGTTGGCCCAGTTCAGGCATCGCTTCAGAATGGCGAGCGTGTAGCCGGCCTCCTCGCCTTGCGCGAAGCGGCGGGAGCCGAGCGCTCCCGCCAGTTTCCCGCCAATGTTCAGCGTGTTGCCAATGAATCGGCCCAAGGGCGAGTCGTCCGCCTCGTCAGCATCCGCGGAGTCATCGCGATCGTCATCACGCAGATCCCGCAGCACGCGGAGCACCAGATCTCGCGAGCGTTTCAATAGAGGATGACGCTCGCGTTCGCGGAACGGATCTTCATCCAAGCCGTCGTCAAAGTCATTGTCATCGTCATCGTCATCATCGGTCAAATCGTCCTCAGCATCCTTCCATTCCTCACCTTCTTCATCCGAATCATCGTCGTCGAAGTCTTCCAGTTCCTCCGCTGGTGATGACCTGTTCTGATTCTCCTGCGCATCAGCCATCATGCCGAGCATGTGATCCCAGCCCATGACAAAGGCCACCTTGGTGTCGTCGTCATCATCATCGCCATACTTGTCCATCGCCTCCATGTGGGCTTCGGAGACACGATCGGACAGCTTCAAGGACTCCTCCCACGCATCTTCGGAGAACGGTGCCTCGTCATCATCGTCCTCCTCGGTCTTTTCAGGGCGCTTGATGATGGTGGCGAGCCAGTTTCGCATGGCATTGAGATTCGCAAACTGCTGCGCCTGCTCCTCTGCCTCGTCCATCTGCCAGGTGAACTCCGTGATCTGGGTCTCGAAGTCGGTCGTCTCGATGATCACACGTCCATTCTCCTCCGAGAACCATTCGATGTAGAGCGAATTCCGCCACTCAAACGGGATCGGTTTGTCATCCTCCATGCAGCGCTGCCACTCCTCATCGGAGGCAGTGATGTGCTTCACCTTTCGTGATGCCGTGATGTCACCGACGATGCCCTGCTGGATTTGGCGAAGCTCGCCCTGCCGCTTTTGCCGACGTGGCTCAGGATTCACAAACAGGATCTTTGCCCCGGCCACATCACGCCACGCATCGCCTTCGAGATCTAGCTTCAAGGGCTCCTTTCGTCCCAAAAGCCAGATAAGCCCACGCACGCGTCCGCGCTCGGTGTTGTCGATCTCTCCTTTGACGATTGCCTGGTCGAGTCTGAAGGCCATGTGCGGAAACCAAGCCGCTGCCAGAAGGGGATTTCAATGAGTTAATCACCCAATTGCTGGCCAAGCACTCCGCTTGGCAAAACATCGCCTTGCGCCACGTTGAGGCATCGTCATGAAAAAACTTGCTCTTCTCTCCCTCCTGCTGCTCGCCGCTTGCGATCGTGAAGCCACTACCAACACCGCATCGAAGACCGGTGGCAAGCCACAGGTGCTGGTCGCGAATTATCCGCTGAAGTATTTCGCCGAGCGTATCGGTGGCAACGCAGTCGAGGTCGTGTTTCCAGCGCCTGGCGATGAAGATCCCGCCTTCTGGCAGCCGGATGATGCAGCCATTGCGAAGTTTCAAAACGCCGATGTGATCCTCATGAATGGCGCCACCTACTCGAAGTGGGCGGAGAAGGTCACGCTGCCGCAATCGAAGCTCGTGGACACCTCCGCCGCCTTCAAAGCGCAATACATCGAGATTAAGGCGGACTCCACCCATAGCCACGGGCCCGGCGGCGAGCACAGCCACAGCGGCACCGCCTTCACAACATGGATCGACCTCACACAAGCCGTTCAACAAGCGGAAGCTGTGAAGACGGCCCTGGCGAAGTTCACGCCCGATGCCGAGAAGAACTTCGCCGCACTGAAGAGCGATCTTGAAGCCCTCGACGCACGATTGATCGCCGTGGGCAAACGCCTCGCCAATGCACCGCTCGTTGCTTCCCATCCCGTGTATCATTATCTCGCCCGTCGCTATGCATTGAACCTGCAAGCCGTGCTGTGGGAACCTGAAGTGGTGCCCGATGACAAGGCGATGGAGGAGCTCAATTCGATTCTCGCGAAGCATCCAGCCAAGTGGATGCTCTGGGAAGGTGATCCCGCGAAGGGGAGTGTCGCGAAGCTGGACGCCATCGGCGTGAAGAGCCTGGTCTTTGATCCCTGCGGCAACGTGCCCGATGGCGGCGACTTCCTCAGTGTCATGAAGGGCAATATTGAAGCCCTCGAGAAGGCGTTTCCCTGACCTTCTGAGGTTCTAGGGATGAAAAGCCGACGCGAAACGACTCAGATAAGAAAAAGTTATATTTTGCTGTTGACGGTCTAATAAGACCGTGGCAGACTGCGTTTACCTTCAACACAAGCCATGAACACGAACCGGACACAGCTTAACTCAACCAAGCGCTTCGAGCGTCAGGGAGAGATTTTGGTCGCCGGTCTCGGTCGTCACTTCAGTGACCATGGTAAAGGACTGATGCCCGCCTACCCGGCCTGCGATTGGAGTCTCTCCATAAACCACCCACATCACGAGCAGGGCGAATTTGCGCCCACCTAGCCTTCAAAGGCCAGTTTTCCGAAGGAAGCCCTGCTCGCCCACTCCAAGGCGGCAGGGCTTCTTCTTTTTCCCCCTTCAGTTTCGTCATCGAACCCCAACCCCATTCATTCCGACCTCATGAACCCACCCGCGGCCTGACCGCCGCTATTCCCTCACAGCACGAAAAAACCCCGGCATCGACTGCAATCGACACCGGGGCCAGGCCGCCAGGCAGACTCCGGGAGGAGCCGTTTTGAGACACCAAGCAAGAACCTGAACGCAGGTTTGCACCCTCCACCCGAATGTCAACCATGACAGCCAACGAATACGCAAAGTTCTTATGCCGAGGCGAGGAACAAGGGGGATTTTTGTCCCAATTTCACAGAACCAAACGGCTTCCCTGGGAGGTGTGCCATAAACACCGAAACATCCGCCGTGAAACACCTGCGGGTACGACGCCAGCGATCGAGTGACCTCCACTCCATCCCGTGCGTGGTAGCGGTGTTCGTTCTTTATTGGCAGATCGCCCCTCGAAAAGGGGCCGATCTGCCATCCAAGGGCACAGAGGACGGCAAATAGTGGCCTGACTCTGGGGAGAGTGTGTGGTGGCGTGGCCGTCTCTGTGCCCTTGGATGGTAGAACGCAGATTTTCCAAACACGGCGGTGGCAGACAAGCAATGCACGGGCCTCCAAAACCCGCGAATGTGGGCGCGATACCCACCCGCCGTGCCATTTTCCAAAGAGTGTGGTGTAGCCGTCCCGGCTGCCATCACCAAAGAACGCGGCGCTAGCCCGCTAAAGAGGCGGTTCGGACTGTAACCCCGAAGGCTCTCAAAGCCCCACACGGAGCATTACCGTGACACCGCACCATTTTTCATGGAGCACATGCCGCATGCCCGGCACGACAGAGGATCACCGCGCCACAGGTTAGGCGCAGTAGGTCGTGTCAGCGCATGTGCTCCATGGCCTCATTTCCACAATGCAGGGAGAGCCAGCGCTCCAGCACGTCTCATAAGCATGCTATGCCGGTGCAACTCCGGCCCCTGCGTCCAATTTAAGGTCCGTTAGCTCAATCAGCCAGAGCACTCGCCTGTCGAGCGAAAGGTAGCGGGAGCATAACCCGCACGGACCGCCATTTTCAAAGGGCTCGTAGTGATAGAAGGCAGCAAGGCCGGCTTGCACCCGGCAGGCGACGGAGCGTTACCGTCCGAGTCCACCCTTTCAGAATCCTCGGTGATCTAACAGTAGGATGCCGCTCTGTTAAAGCGGCCGCGTTGGTGCGAATCCAACCCGAGGAGCCATTTCAAGAGTGTGGTGCAGTCCTCTGGACTGCTTCTTCAAGCTCAGCCGAGACGGCTGAACCACACTTCCCATCCCTCCGTAGCTCAACAGCAGAGCACCCGCCCGATAAGCGGGAGACCGTGGAGCATCACCACGCCGAGGGACCATTTTCCAAAGTAGTTTGGGCCTCAGCCCAATCCGGTGCGGCTAAAGCCGCAGCTACCTTCTTGTACGCTGGATGGCTCAGACAGATGAGCAGCGGGTTGAAGCCCCGATCAGGTTGGCGCGATACCAACTCCAGCGACCTTTTTCAACGCGGCATTGATGTAACAGCAGCATGCCTGTCTTCCAAACAGATCGTGTCGGCGCAACTCCGACATGCCGCACCATTTTATAAAGCTTTCAAAGTGTAAGAGTCATGCACACCGCCGTGCGAAGGCGGAGGCTCGAGGTGCAAGTCCTTGTGAGAGCACCATTTAATTGGGTGTGAGGCAGGCTTTCCAGCCTGCCCGGCAGCCGAGACGGCTGCACCACACTAAACCATGCCCCTGTGGCCGACTGAGAAAGGCACCGATCTTGTAAATCGGATGATGTGAGCGCGAATCTCACCGGGGGAGCCATTTCAGATGCTTTTCATAGTGTAATAGCAGCACTTCTCTTTGTGGAAGAGACAGAGTCGGGGCGGAACCGACTGAGAAGCCCAATTTTATTCATCGTGCGCAAGGCAAAGAGCCGAGCCAGCGGTCTGCAACACCGCATTACCCAGTGCGAGCCTGGGGCGCACGTCCACTTTTCATCGGATACGAGAGAGCCAGCGAACTCACTTGGTTTGGGACCAAGACGCGCCCGGGGCAGCACCGGGGTATCCGACCATTTTTATTGGTCCGTAGCTCAGCGGTAGAGCGTCAGGCTCATAACCTGAAGTGCGCTGGTTCGATTCCAGCCGGACCGACCAATTACGATAGCCCTGTAGCTCAACCAGCAGAGCACGCGCCTTTGAAGCGCGGAGTTGATGGTGCAAATCCATCCAGGGTTGCCAGTTTTATGCCCATGTAGTCCAATGCAGAGACAACCGCCTCAGAAGCGGTCCAGTGCGGGTGCAAGTCCTGCCATGGGCACCATTTCATGCTCCCGTAGCCCAAAGCAGAGGCCGTCGGCTTAAACCCGGCGTCGGTGTGAGTGCGAGACTCACCGGGAGCACCTCTCAATGCCTGTGTAGTCCAACCAGCAGAGACAACCGCCTCAAACCCGGTCGAGTGTGAGTGCAACTCTCACCACAGGCACCATTTAAATGCTCCCGTAGCTCAAAGTATAGAGCGCCGCGCTTCGAACGCGGAGGCTGGAGGCGAAAGTCCTTCCGGGAGTGCCACTCAGCGTAGCACGAGCTTCCAAGCTCGTGGCTGAACGAACTTGGAAGTTCATTTTACAATGGAACGCCAACCGGACCAGCGTGCCGGGGCTCGGTGCTAACGAGATCGTGCCGCCATCGTGCGGCATGAGGAGCATGTCCTCGACGTTCCGCCATTTCATGACCCTGTCGTCTAACTGGCCAAGACATCCGACTTTCTATCGGATAACTGCGGGTTCGAATCCCGCCAGGGTTGCCATTTTTCATGCTCATGTAGTCCAACAGCAGAGACACGACGTTGAGAACGTCGCCAGTGCGGGTGCGAGTCCTGCCATGAGCACTAATTTCGGGCCTGAAACTTAGACAGCGAAGTAACCGGCTTTTAACCGGTTTAGCAGGGTGCATGTCCCTGCAGGCCCACCATTCATTCAAAGTGGTCCGCACAGTCCTCTATGCGGCTCGAACACCACCCGACTCCAAACCCGCACAGAGGACTGTGCGGACCACTTTCCTCGCCTGTTGGTGAAACAGCATCACGTCTGGCTTACATCCTGAAATCGGAGGCGCAAATCCTCCACGGGCGACCAAAACCCTTTTGCGGCAGTGAGAGCAGAGTTCCTTCGTAGCTCATCGGTAGAGCACTTGCTTGAAACAAGATGTAGCAGGTTCAAATCCTGCCGAAATGCCGGGCGACCGGCCTTTTACCACTCTGTTCGCCGTTCTCCGCAAAACCATCTTCCTTTCTGAGGCAGCGATGCCGTGGGATCCTTCGGTAACCACTGGGTTCGACTCCCAGCATCCCGGTGACAGGGATGTTTCCCCGGCTGTTTTTCTCCTCAGACCCTTTTCAAACCTTTTCGCGGCAGTGAAGACAGGATTTCTTCGCTCCAAACACAAACTGAAGTGCGGTTGCCCTGAGTGGGGATCGGTGGAAGCCGGTTTCGGGTTCGATTCCCGGCGATCTCAGTTAGAGCCTGTCTGCTTTTCTCCGCGATTCTTTTCATCCGCAGCGCCCACCGGCGCTGCGGCTTCATTTTGGGGCAGTGAGATCAGGGTTACTTCGACTCATAATCGGTTGGTCGCAGGTTCGAGTCCTGCCGGGCATCATTCGATGCTTGTAGCTCAGTGGTAGAGCAGCTGAACGCTCACGCGTTCGTTTCCGGGTCACTTTTCTCCCCAATTCCAAAGTAGTGCAGGGCTTCAGCCCGCACCGTTGGCGTCGATCCCAAACGATCACGAATCACCAGAAACACCTCATCACGGGCTGAAGCCCATGACTACTTTTCACAACCACCCAAACCAACACCATGAAATTCAACTTCCTCAAAAAACGACCACGCGCTGACACGCTCAACCTCGCGGGTGGCGAGGCGTTCACGGAGACGCCAAAGCTCGAGCTCGCATCCATCATGCTCACGTCGATGCTGAAGGACGAGTTCTACCGCAGTAGCGATGCTACGGCGCAGCGGCTGCGACAGCTCATCGCCGCGCAGGCGGACAAGCGCTTCGTCGCCAAGGCGGCGCTGTATGCCCGCAAGCAGGCCGGCATGCGCAGCGTCAGCCACCTCACGGCGGCGGAGCTGGCAAAAAGCGTGAAGGGCGAGGCCTGGACGGCGCGGTTTTACGACCGTGTCGTGCATCGCCCGGACGATGCCATCGAGATCCTCGCGTGCTACCGCGGGGCGCATGGCAAGGTGATCCCGAACTCGCTCAAAAAGGGCCTCGGCCGCGCACTCGCGCGTTTCGACGAGTATCAGCTCGCGAAATACCGCAAGGACCGCGCCGAGCTCTCGCTGGTCGATGTCGTGAACCTCGTCCACCCGCCTGCCACCGAAGCGCTTGGAAAGCTCGTCAAAGGCACGCTCGCCGTGGCTGAGACGTGGGAAACCAAGCTCACGCAGGCCGGTGCGGCCGCGCAGAATGACGACGATCTCGCTTCGCTGAAACGCGATGCTTGGTCGGACCTCATCCGCACGCGGAAGATCGGCTACTTCGCCCTGCTGCGAAACCTGCGCAACGTGCTCGAGTCCGCTCCAGAGGCCGTCGATGCCGCGCTGGCGATGCTGCGCGATGAAAAACTCATCCGCAAATCTCTCGTGCTGCCCTTCCGCTTCCAGACGGCGCTCGATGCCGTGCAGGCCACCGCGCTGCCGCGTGCCGCCGATGCGCTCGCGGCCCTCAGCGATGCCGTGGACCTCTCGCTCGCGAACGTGCCATCCTTCCCGGGCCGCACGCTCATCGCGCTGGATGGTTCCGGCTCCATGGTGGGCCGTCCGCTGCAGATCGGCTCCCTCTTTGCCGCCACTCTGCTCAAGGCCAACGACGCCGATGTGCTGCTCTTCAGCAACGACGCCCAATACGTCACGCTGAACAAGCGGGACAGCACGCTCAGCCTCGCAAAGTGGCTGCAAGGCCAGGCGCAGGCCGCGGGCACCGACTTCCACTCCATCTTCCAGCGCGCAAGCCGCGCGTATGACCGTGTGATCATCCTCTCTGACATGCAGGGCTGGATGGGGCACCATGCGCCGGTGGACACGTTCCGCCGCTGGAAGGAGCGCCACCGCTGCGATCCGAAAGTGTTCAGCTTCGACCTGAACGGTTACGGTTCCCTGCAGTTCCCGGAGCGCCAGGTTTGCTGCCTGGCCGGCTTCAGCGATGAAACGCTGAAGACCCTGAAACTGCTCGATACCGACCCAGGCGCGCTGATCCGCGTGATCGAGGCCGTGGAGCTGTGAGGTGAGGCGGCTGTGGAGTGGTGGAGCATGGGATTGATGGGCCTCGGCCTGTCATTCCATGCTCCGTTGCTTCCGGGCAGTCGTTTCGGCCGATGTGGCGACCCTTGCGCATTTTCACGGAACATGGCAAAATCAGCTCAACAATGAATTTCAGCGCTCCCACCATCCAACCCACCGATCCCAAGGAACTGCGTCCTCTGCTTCACGCCGAGCTCGACAAGCTGTCGGATGATTATCTGGCACCTGCGCGGCAGTTGATCCTCGAAATTCAAATGCAGCAGGTTCTCGAAGAACTCGATGACGCTGCCGACCAGGCTCGTGCAGCAGGCCGATTGACACCCGATAGGATCGCCCAGGCCATTGCGGATCATCGAGCAGCTCATCCTTATCGCCGCTGATGGTCGTCTGCATCGACACCAATGTGGTCATGGGCATGTTTGGCCGCACAGCCCCTTGGCTGCGACTCCGGCAAGGCTTGTTGGCAGGCGAATTCATCTGGGCGCTCTCCAATGAGATCCTCTTGGAATATGAAGAAATCGCCACCCGCGAGATGAGCCCGGCTCATGGGGCTCAAATCGGCCTCTTCATCGAACTCGCTCGTCAGAGCCGCGGATGCATCCAGCTCATCACACCTGAGTTTCGCTTTCAAACAATCCCGCACGATGTGGACGACGACAAATTCGCCGACTGCGCCATCTGCGCTCACGCGGATTTTATCATCACCCTCGACAAGCACTTCCAGCCCATGAAAGGCTCCGGCTACAAGCCTCAGCCGATCACGCCAGAAGAGTTCATTAGTCGATTCTTGAAGCCGCTAGGCACACCCTGACCTGACGAAGCGCCGGAGCGCTGCGCGTCACCACGAATGACAAAAGCAAAGCCCCCGCTCGTCAAGACTTGGCACCTAGATGGGCAGCGCCTTTCTTCAATGCCTGACAACCAGGTTACTGAAACAGCTTCATAAATAGAGCGGTCACCAACGCCAAGATCACTATCGCGACAGTCCCAGCCACAATGTTCTCAAGTGGAAGAGACTTGGAAGGCTTTTTATTCGGCTCTTGATCCATGGATTGCGCGTGATTGGAGCTACTTTCTAAGGGCTAGGAGAGGTCGTAGCGCCAACCTTCTGACTCTGCAAATCCAAGAACGAACACCGCTACTGGGACCTTCGTGCCCATTCCCCTTCCTCCACGACTCCATCACTCCATTTCTCCAACACTCCACCCACTGACCACCATGAAACCAAACGACCTCATCCGACTCGGTGTGCCGCAGGGCGCGGCGATCCAGTCTGGGATGGACTTCATTGCGAAGTTCATGACGCAGGGTGGTGACTCGGCGCGGCTCGAAGAGGAGCTGGGCGCGATCATTGCGAAACCGGAGGCCTTTCTCGGCGATCCGCTGCGCGAGGTCTTCGCGCGGGATCTGTATGCGCCTGCGTATAAGCAGCGCGATGTGCTCGCGCCGTGGGCGCAGTGGGGCTCCGGGCTTGAAGCGCAGGCGGTGCAGCAGATGGCGAACGCGTGTGCGCTGCCGGTGGCGGTCGCGGGCGCGCTGATGCCGGATGCGCATGTGGGCTATGGGCTGCCGATTGGCGGCGTGCTGGCCACGGAAGGCTGCGTGATCCCTTACGCGGTCGGTGTGGATATCGCGTGTCGCATGCGGCTCTCCGTTTATGATCGCAAGGCGGGCACCATCGCGGGTCAGAAGGACCGGCTGGCGAACATCCTCGAAAGCGAGACCTGCTTTGGCATGGGCGGCGCGTTCAAGGTGAAGCGTCAACACGAGGTCATGGACGATGACTGGGATGTCTCGCCGATCACGCGACGCTTCAAAGACAAGGCCTGGGCGCAGCTCGGATCGAGCGGCTCCGGGAACCACTTTGTCGAGTTCGGTGCCTTTGACGTGAATGCGGAGCAGTCCGCCGCGCTGAAGGAGAGCGGTTTCGACATCCCACCGGGCGAATACCTCGCGCTGCTGAGCCACAGCGGCTCGCGCGGCACAGGGGCGCAGGTTTGCCAGCACTTCAGCCGCATCGCGATGGATCGTCGCTACGATCTGCCGAAGGAGCTGAAGCATCTCGCGTGGCTGACCTTTGAGGAAGAAGCGGGACAGGAATACTGGGCCGCGATGAACCTCATGGGCCGCTACGCCGCAGCGAATCATGCGCTCATTCACAAGCACATCGCGAAGAAGGTCGGTGCTCACGTCATGCTCGACATCGAGAACCATCACAACTTTGCCTGGAAGGAAACGCACGTCGTCAACGGCGCGGAGCGCGAGGTCATCGTGCATCGCAAAGGCGCGACACCGGCCGGCGAAGGCGTGCTCGGGGTCATTCCCGGCTCGATGGCCACTCCTGGCTACGTCGTGCGCGGCAAGGGGAAACCCGAGTCGCTCCACAGCGCCTCGCACGGCGCAGGCCGTGTGATGAGCCGCTCCGCCGCGAAGCAGAGCTTCACCTGGAGCACCGTGAAAAAGCAGCTCGCCGCCGCCGGCGTCGAACTCCTCAGCGCCGGCATCGACGAAGTGCCCGGCGTGTACAAAGACATCCACAGCGTCATGGCCGCGGATTGTGAAGATGTGCCCGGAAGGACCGGCGGAAGACTGAGTCGCTGCGCTCCAATGACGAAATCAGAATGAGGAATGACGAATGAATGACGAATTCCGAAGGACGAACACCGCGTCGTTCAGGGCTTCGTCATTCGGAATTCTGGTTTCGTCATTTCCCGCACCGCAAACACCTCAAACTCACTTGTAACTCATGAATGACCTCCTCAACAAAAGCACCGTCCTCGTGCTCAACCGCAACTGGCAGGCCATTGGCGTAAAAACGCCGGTGGAGGCCTTCAGCATGATCGCGGGCGGCGCGGCGACAGCGCTGGACATCGAAACGGGCGGCCACATCCGACCCGTGACATGGAAGGAATGGCTCACGCTGCCCGTGCGCGAGGGCGACAACGTCATCGGCACCGTCAAAGGGCCGGTGCGCGTGCCTTCGGTGCTCGTGCTGGCGAAATTCGACAAGGTGCCGAAGAAGCGGCCGAAGTTCGGCGTGCGCGGCATCTGGGAACGCGATGGCGGTGTGTGCCAATACACCGGCCGCAAGCTGCGCCCGCACGAAGGCAACATCGACCACGTCGTGCCGCTTTCTCGCGGTGGACCCACCTCATGGGAAAACTGTGTACTCGCCGACAAACGCGTGAACAGCCGCAAAGGGGCGAAACTGCCTGCCGAGGCTGGTTTGAAGCTGCTGCGTGCTCCAAGCGTGCCTCGTGAGGTACCGGTGACGCTGCTGATCAGGAACACGCATCGGGTGCGCGAGTGGGAGATGTTCCTTTCGGAATGACGAAACCAGAATGGCGAATGACGAATGCCGTCGGGGATGACCCGGCGGCATTTTATGCGTCAGCGATACTCGACGAGACCATCGTAGCCGTGGGCAAACGGGATGCGGTGGCCGAGGTCGGTGAGGATCTGGCGGGTGAGATTGTGCTTCGCGTGCAGCGCGGTGTCGTCGTGATCCGGGTCGTGATGCACGGCGATCCATTTCTTCACGCCGGCCAGTTTGGTGAGGGCGCACGCGCTGGCGAGGTTCGAGTGCCCCCAGCCGATCTTTTTCGGGTAGTCGGCCGGGAGGTATTGCGCCTCATGGACGAGAAGATCGACGCCTTCGACGAATTGAATCACAGGCTGATGCGGCACGACAACATCGCTTTCCCGCGTGAGGCCCACCGGGCTGCCGGTGTAGCCCTGGAGGAATTCGTTGTCGGGAATGAAGGCCACCTTCCATCCATCATGCTCGATTTTGAAGCCGACCGTGGCGCCTGGATGCTGCACGTATTCGCGGGAGATCTTCGCGCCGCCGATGGTGACAGGTTTGTCGTCGAGGAAGACGAAGTTGATCTTCGCGGCGAGGTCCTCGCGCTGCACAGGAAAGTAGTCGCGGTCGAGCTGACCGACGAGAAGGGACTCGAGATTCTTCCCGAAGCCACGCTCGCCATACACGGTGATCTCAAAACCAGGCACGTAGATCGGTGTGAAGAATGGGAAACCCTGGATGTGGTCCCAGTGCGTGTGCGTGATGAAGAGGTGGATGTGCCGCGGGCCGTCCTTGAGCAGGGAGAGGCCTGCCTCACGGATGCCTGAGCCCGCGTCGAAGATGATGCGGTCGTGGCCGGTGCAAAACTCGAAGCAGGTTGTGTTCCCTCCGTGCTGGGCGTAACGGCCGCCGGAGACGGGAATGGAGCCGCGGGTGCCCCAGAACCGTGCATGAGGCCGGCGCGTGTCCAAAATGGGCGAGTAGATTTCTTTCTGTGTTTCACGGGCAGGCCGGTCTGCCACCAGCGAGCAGCTCGCGGAGGTGTGGAAGAAGCTGTCCAGCTTTGACACCAGCACATCGGGTGCGAAGGGCTTGATGAGCACATCGACGGGGCCGCTTTGGCGGATGTGCTTCAGCTCCGTGGAGTAGTCCTTGGCCGTAGTGACGATCACCGGGAGGTTTTCCGTGGCCGGAGCGGCCCGCAGCGTGCGCAGGGCCTCGAGGCCGGTGATCTTTGGCATGATGAGGTCCAGCACGAGCACATCGGGATGGAAGGAGGCCACTTTTTCGAGGCACTCCTCGCCATCGCGGGCCACCTGCACCTCGTAACCCGCCTTTTCCAAGGCATGCGAGAGCTGCAACGCGATTGCCCGCACGTCTTCGGCGAGCAGGATCTTCTTCTTCGGAGCTTGGCTGGGCATCCTGCGAAGGTGGCGCAAAGCCCGCGAGGCTCCAGCGGGAATTTTCTCTTCCAAAATCCGATTCACGGCTATCCATGCCTACCCATGCCCGCCACACACGCTCCCACCGTTGTCATTGAAAACTTTTACCCCTGCCTCGAAGGCGGCCGCCATCCGGTGAAGCGCGTGATCGGCGAACCACTCGACGTGTGGTGTGACATCTTCAAAGACGGCCACGATGTGATGAGCGCCGTGCTGCGCTGGCGGCTCGCGGGCTCGAAGCGCTGGAGCGAGGCACCGATGAAGCTCGAAAGCAATGACCGCTGGCATGCGAGCTGTGCTTTTGAGAAGGCGGGACGCTGGGAATACCTCGTCGAGGCCTGGGGCGACACCTTCCGCTCGTGGAAAAAGACCTTCGCGGTGCGTGTCGGAGCCAAAGACCCCGATGTGCCCATCGAGGCCCGCGAGGGCGCCCGACTACTCAGTGAGGCCGCGGGCCGTGCGAAGAAGGCCGGTGCCACTGCGGCGGCGGAGCGACTGAGCCTCTCCGGCCTGCCGACCCGGCGGGTCGAGGCCTATCACTATACCGATCTGAAGATGCTGCTGCGGGCCGTCCCGGCAGCTGCCGGGACCTCGGCAAACGTGTCCGAAGGCGGCTTCGCTGTCCCCGGCGCGACCCGCTTTGTCATCGGCAATGGCGTGCCGAACCTGCCGGCGCCGATCCACGGCGGCCGCGGCCTCACCACGCTCGACTCATGAGCGCAGACGCGACACCGGTCCGCACGCGCTTCGCGCCGTCGCCGATCTTGGCCCATTCGGCGATCGGGATCACTGCCGCAGGCTTCTCCAGCGCGTTCAGATCGAACACCGCAACCGACTGACTGATCTTCGCGTCGGGATTGAGCGGGGTATCGATCCACAGGTTG
>CALMTT010000724.1 GCA_937872615.1 uncultured Verrucomicrobiaceae bacterium
CGATGACCAAGATCGGCCTCGGCTCGGCACGTTCGGCCATTGCCCACTCGATGGAAGAGGCCCAGCAGGTACAGGCCATGATCGGCTTCCCGGCGATCATCCGTCCGTCCTTCACGATGGGCGGCTCGGGCGGCGGCATCGCCTACAACCAGGAAGAGTTCGTCGAGATCTGCAAACGCGGTCTCGAAGCCTCGCCGACCAGCGAGCTGCTGATCGAGGAGAGCCTGCTCGGCTGGAAGGAATACGAGATGGAGGTTGTCCGTGACCGCAAGGACAACTGCATCATCGTCTGCTCGATCGAGAACCTTGACCCGATGGGTGTGCATACCGGCGACTCGATCACCGTCGCCCCGTCGCAGACGCTCACCGATCGTGAATACCAGATCATGCGCAATGCCTCGATCGCCGTGCTGCGCGAGATCGGCGTCGATACCGGTGGTTCGAACGTGCAGTTCTCGATCAATCCGAAGGACGGTCGCATGATCGTCATCGAGATGAATCCGCGCGTCAGCCGCAGCTCCGCGCTCGCGTCGAAGGCCACCGGCTTCCCGATTGCGAAGATCGCCGCGAAGCTCGCTGTCGGCTACACGCTCGACGAGTTGAAGAACGACATCACGCGCCACACGCCCGCCGCGTTTGAGCCGACCATCGACTACGTGGTGACAAAGGTGCCGCGCTTCACCTTCGAGAAATTCCCCGGTGCCAACGAGGTGCTCACCACGCAGATGAAATCCGTTGGCGAGGTCATGGCCATCGGCCGCACCTTCAAGGAGAGCCTGCAGAAGGCCCTGCGCGGCCTGGAGATCAAGCGCTTCGGTCTCATCGGCGACGGCGCGGACAAGCAGCTCGAAGACGAGGAACTTGAAACCAAGCTCAGCGTGCCGAACGCCGAGCGCATCTTCTGGCTCGGCGCCGCCTTCGCGAAAGGCTGGGACGTGGAGAAGATCTTCGCGCTGACGAAGATCGACCGGTGGTTCTTGAGGCAGATTGAGGAGATTGTGAAGGAAGCCGCAACGATAGAAAGTGATTACAATCTTCACTATTGGCTCAACGAACTCGAAGGTAGGAAACAAATGCCTGTCGAAGATCACCGCGATGATGCGCTGCTTCTAATTCGCCGTGCGAAGAAGATGGGCTTCTCTGACACGCAGTTGGCATGGCTTTTTGGTGACATGAAGTATGACGTTCGCGCTGCTCGCAAAGCCCTCGGCATCATCCCCACCTACCGCCTCGTGGACACCTGCGCCGCCGAGTTCGAGGCCTTCACGCCTTACTACTACAGCACCTACGGCATCGAGGACGAGGTGCGCGATGGCGACAAGAAAAAGGTCATCATCCTCGGCGGCGGCCCGAACCGCATCGGCCAGGGCATCGAGTTCGATTACTGCTGCGTCCATGCCAGCTTCGCCCTGCGCGAGCTCGGCTTTGAGACCATCATGGTCAATTCCAACCCCGAGACCGTCTCCACCGACTACGACACCAGCGACAAGCTCTACTTTGAGCCCCTCACTCTCGAAGACGTGCTCAACATCTACGACCGCGAAAACCGCAACGACCAGGTGCTCGGCGTCATCGTCCAGTTCGGCGGCCAGACGCCTCTCAATCTCGCCAAAGGCCTCGAAGAAAACGGCGTCCGCATCATCGGCACCTCGCCGAAGAGCATCGAACTCGCCGAAGACCGCAAACTCTTCGCCAAGCTGCTCGACGATCTCGGTTTGAACCAGGCCCCCAGCGGCATCGCCACCAGCCTGGAGGAGGCTTTGGCCGTCACCGCCAAGATCGGCTACCCCAGCCTCGTGCGCCCCAGCTTCGTGCTCGGCGGCCGCGCCATGCAGATCGTCTATAACGACAACGAACTCGCGCACTACATGCGCACCAACCTCGAGCTGGAAGGTGCCAGCCAGGCCGGAGCCTCACTCATCGCGAACAAGCCCACGCTCTCCGCTGACAAGCCCCTGCTCATCGACCGCTTCCTCGAAGACGCCACCGAGGTCGATGTGGACTGCATCACCGACGGCGAAACGACCGTCATCGGCGCCATCATGGAGCACATCGAGGAGGCCGGCATCCACTCCGGCGACAGCGCCTGCGTCATCCCGCCCTTCAGCCTCACCCCGCAGATGCAGGACCGCATCCGCGACGCCGCCAAAAAGCTCGCCAAGGCGCTCAACGTCCGCGGTTTGATGAACATGCAGCTCGCCGTCAAAGGCGACGACCTCTACGTCATCGAGGTCAACCCGCGTGCCAGCCGCACCGCGCCCTTCGTCAGCAAGGCCATCGGCGTCCCGCTGCCCAAGCTCGCCGCCAAGATCATGGCCGGCAAAACGCTCAAAGAACTCGGCTTCACCGAAGAAGTCATCCCCACGCACTACAGCGTGAAGGAGGCCGTCTTCCCCTTCAGCAAGTTCCCCGGCGTGGACATCATCCTCGGCCCCGAAATGAAGAGCACCGGCGAGGTCATGGGCATCGACCCCGACCTCGGCCTCGCCTTCGCCAAGAGCCAGATGGCCGCCGGCGGCACCCTGCCCACGAAAGGCAACGTCTTCATCAGCGTGAAGGAAGCCGACAAGCAAAACGTCGCCCGCATCGCCAAAGGCTACGCCGACCTCGGCTTCACCCTCTACGCCACGCCCGGCACCGGCCAGGTCATCAGCGACGCCGGCATCCCGGTCAACATCCTCCCCAAACTCGCCAGCGGCCAGCGCCCCAACGTCATCGACCTGATGAAAAACAAGGACATGGCCCTCGTCATCAACACCCCGTCCGGAAAGAACACCCGCGAGGATGAAGTCAAAATCCGCACCGCCACGATGCAGAATCGCATCCCCATCATGACCACGCTCCGCGGTGCCGATGCCGCGCTGAAGGCGATCAAGTCACTGCAAGGCAGCGAGGTCCAGGTGCGGGCGTTGCAGGAGTATCATAAGTAAGCCAAGCCCATCGAGAGGAGCGCGGACACTCCTGTCCGCCTCTTCTCTTCGCGGCTTCGACGCCACTTCAACACAGCGGGCAAGAGTGCCCGTGCTCCCTTCAAACTCTGCATTCTTCCTGTGTAGCCATTAATCTTTGGGCAGCGTTATTCCTTTATTCATTCTCTGAAGCACTTCATGAAGGCGTTGATGATAAGCGGCTCTTGCTTGCACCAAGGTGCTCACAGGAGTGCCTTGTGGTGTGACGCCAGGACCAAGCTGGCTGTTCACGGAGGCTAGTAGTGTGCTAATGGTCATCAGTTCGGCTGCTTGAACCTGCATGGATATCTGTTCGGCTAGTGCATTTGCGGCATTTCTGTTCGCCTCCGCAGATTTTGTTAACTCGTGCCGTGTTAACTCAAGCTCCTTGCGCTGAAGATGTAACTCATGACTCTGCAAGATCACAGCCGTTACAACGCCGGCGAGGGCTAGGCCAGAAAACAAGGCGTTCACCCCTCCGAACAGATCTCCTAGCTGCCCTTGTTTAGCCGGATCGCATGTCCATAACGATGCAAAAAGCCACCATAGCGCCCAAAGTGCGACAATGATTATGGCGACAGGGACGAAATACCTTCGAAATTCACTCATAGCTCGATCCAGCAGCAGATTTCGAATGCTTTCAAGTATGCCTATTGGGGGGGGCTTGGGCCTTAAAGCTCTTCGCCGTCACTTCAAAAAGCGGGCAAGAGTGCCCGCGCTCCCCTCGATTAGCTGGGGTCATGAAGTTCTTCGATCCGCGAGGCGACATCGAAAAGACCACCCACAAGCTGCCGCATTGGCAGCAGGGCGAAGTGGCGATCTTCGTCACCTTCCGCCTCGCCGATTCGCTGCCGCGTGAACTCCTCGATGACTGGCTTCGCGCCCGCGACGCCTTCCTCGCCGCGAATCCACCACCGTGGGACGAAGTCACCGAAGCCTGCTACCACCGTCAGTTCTCCGACAAACTCGATGAACACCTCGACGCCGCGCACGGCTCCTGCGCCTTGCGTGATCCACGCCTCGCCCAAGTCGTCGCCGACCGTCTCCATCACTTCCACGGCCAGCGCTACGACCTCTGGAGTTACGTTATCATGCCCAATCACGTCCACGTGCTCTTCACGCTCCGCGATGACGAATCGCTCCCTGACACGCTGCAAGGCTGGAAAGGCGTTTCGAGCCGTTTGATCCACCAAACCGGCCTCTGCACCCTCAAGCCCTTCTGGCAGCCCGATTACTTCGACCGACTCATTCGCAGTCCCGAGCACTTCAACACGGTGAAGGCCTACATTCGCGAAAATCCGGCCAAAGCGGGCTTGAAGGCAGGTTTTGTGCTTTGGGAGCTAAGCTAGGCTGAGGGGAGCGCGGAGACTCTTCTCCGCTTCATTCAAATGGCGGCGAAGCCGCGAAGAGAAGAGGCGGACAGGAGTGTCCGCGCTCCCTTCTCCCAGCCCGATTGGCCAACGGTGCTGAAGATCGCCGAAGGGATGGTCGTATTGCAGAAGCCGCGTTCGCAGTCACCGATGAATTTCCCCCCGCATGTCTCTCTCCCGAATCCTTGCTCTGCCTGTCTTGTTTTATGTCTCCACGGTTTTTGCCCAAAAGGCGGGCGCACCGGCGGAGGTGCCGCCTTCGCTGGTGCCGGCGGAACTGGTGCCTGACACGCGGGCTTTGTCGGCGGAGGAGGAGCTGAAAAGCTTCCAGGTGGCACCGGGCTACCGGGTGGAACTGGCGGCAAGCGAGCCGCTGGTGGGCGATCCGATCTTTGCGCAGTTTGGTCCGGATGGTCGGCTCTGGGTGGTGGAGATGCGGGGTTACATGCCGGACATTCACGGCAACCGTGAGGATGAGCCGGTGGGCCGGATCGTGATCCTGACCGATACCGATGGCGACGGGCGATTCGATCAGAGCAAGGTCTTCCTCGATCAACTCATCATGCCCCGCACGGTCCTGCCGGTCGGCGATGGTGCGCTGGTGGGCGCACCGCCGATGCTGTGGTATTGCCCGGACAACAATGGCGATGGCAAGGCGGATGAGAAGATCGTGGTGGCACAGGATGCCGGTGCCCAAACCATCCCTGGCCGCCCTGAACTGGCGAACCCGGAGCATGGCGCGAACTCGCCGCTGTGGGGGCTGGACAACTGGATCTACTTTGCGGAATACGCGGCGCGTTTTCGCTGGCGTGGTGCGGGTGCCTTTGAGCGCAGCATCTCCTCCATGCGCGGCCAGTATGGGCTCAGCCAGGACGACTTCGGCCGTCTCTATTACAACTTCAACTCCGGCCACCTGCAGGGCGACATGTGGCCCTCCCATTACCGATTGCGCAATCCGCACTTTGCGAGGTCGGGAGGCCGCATCAACCCGCCGGTGAACCAGGCCGTGTGGCCCATCCGTGTGACGCCCGGCACGAACCGCGCCTACATCCCGGAGAACATGGCGGGTCACAAGATCAAGAACTTCACCGCCGCGTGCTCGCCGTGGATTTATCGCGGCGATCTCTTCCCAGAAGATGCGCTTGGCAATGCCTTCGCCTGCGAGCCGGCGCTGCATCTCGTGAAGCGGGACATTCTCACCATGGAAAACGGCAAGCTCGTGGCGCGTGAAGCCTACCAGCAGCGTGAGTTTCTCGCGTCCACGGATGAGCGCTTCCGTCCTGTGAGCATGACCACGGGACCTGATGGAGCGCTTTATGTGATCGATTTTTACCGGGGCATCATCCAGCACCGCATCTCCCTCAGTCCCTACTTGGAAAAGTATATCCAGGACCACGATCTCGTGGATCCACGAGGCCTTGGACGAATCTGGCGCATCGTGCCTGAAAAGGCCAAGACACGTCCGGCACCGAATCTGACGAAGCTTGGCAGTGCTGAACTCGTGCCCATTCTCGCTCACACGAACTCGTGGCACCGCGAAACGGCGCAGCGTCTGCTCGTTGAACGTGCAGATGCGGCGGTCGTCCCTGCGCTGGAAGCTCTCACGCGCGGCGAGGTCGCGCTCGGCCGTCTGCATGCCTTGTGGACGCTCGATGGCATGGGCAAGAGCACCTGGCCGGTGATCGAGAAAGCGCTCGCGGATGCCGATGCCCATGTGCGCAACGGTGCTGTGCGCATCGCGGAAGGTTTCTTCGCCGGAGAAGGCCGCGCTGCTGCGATGACGAGGCTCATCGCGCTCTCCTCCACTGAATCGGACTCGCAGGTGCAGACGCAAATCGCCCTGACGCTGGGCGAGTGCAACGACTCGGCGGCCGATCAGGCGATGGCGGCGATGGCGAGCCGCGTGCTCGATCATCCTTATCTGGCCGAAGCCATCCTCAGCGGCATCAAAGGCCGCGAACTCGAACTGCTGGAGCATTGCCTCGCCACGGGAAGCGGCAAGACGCTGATCCCCAGCCTGGCAGGCTGCGTGGCTGCCGAACGCGATCCGGCCCGTGTCTTACGATTCCTGGCGCTCGCAGAAAAGGCCGGTGCCACGCCGCGCAAAACACTGCTCGCTGGCTTCAGCGCCAATGCGGCGGACTTCGCCCGCCGGAAGGTGAAGCTCGAAGCCAGACCTGCTTTTCTCGACACTCCCGGCACCGAAAAGGTGGCGGACATGCTGACCTGGCCGGGGAAACCTGCTCCCGCAGGCTTCAAGCCGCCACGTCCGTTGACGGCGGATGAGCAGGATCGCTTTAAGATGGGCAAGGCGCTCTACTCCGGCATCTGCGCTGGCTGCCATCAGCCCAGTGGTGCCGGCCTCGATGGCATCGCCCCGCCGCTGATCGATTCCGAATGGGTCACCGGCTCGCCCGAACGCCTCAGCCGCATCGTCCTCCACGGAGTGCGCGGCTACCTCACGGTCAAAAAGCGGCGTTACCAGCTCGACATGCCTCCGCTGGGCGCTTTGGGCGATGAACCTCTGGCGGCCATTCTCACCTATCTCCGGCGCGAGTGGGAGCATGGCGCGGAGCCCATCTCGCCGGACTTCCTCAAAGCGATCCGCGAAAAGGAAGCACGACGCACCGATTCCTGGACGGAACAGGAGCTGCTCAAGATTCCGTGAGCGAGCCTCGCGCCGCGAAAGCGGTGCCAGAAGTTGGCGAATCCTCGATCATAGGTGAAAACGCAGCTTCTCGCGCACCTGCCGGTGCGCGGGTGCCAGTGAGTCAATGACACCTATCCTATCCGGTGGTTCTCGCTCGTTCCTCGCTTCACCACCGGCTTATTTCTCGCGAGCCTCCGGCTCGCCAAGCCGGAACTCGATCAGAGCACATTTGTCGTTAGACCTCAGAGATCACGCCAGCGCCTCGCGGCAATACTGCACGCACTTCTTCACCTCGGCGACGGCGGTGGAGCCTTCGGGGATCTTGTATTCCAGTTCGATCTCGGCGGGGAAGGTCCACTTCTCCTTTTTCATGAGCTGGAGCACTTCCTTGATCGGTGTCTGGCCTTTGCCCCACTCCACGTTGCCGCCGTCGGCGGTGCGGTCTTTGAGGTGGAGGTTCGTGATGCGGCTGTGATACTTCTCGAGCACTGGGATGGGCGATTTGCCCTTCGTGCCGGCGACGTAGTGGCCGATGTCGAGGTTGAAGCCGATGTATTGGCCGAGATCGAGGATGGAGTCGAACTTGTCCATCTCCGGCAGGTTGTTCGTGTGGTTGTGGAAGCCGACCCAGATTTTGTGCTTGTCCGCAAACGGCGCGACACGCGCGGCGAGCACCGCATTGCGCTCCGTGGTCACGGCCGTGCAACCGAGCGCCTTGGCCACGAGGAAGTTGAACTCGATTTCCTCATTCGACTGCCCGAAGCCCATCTTGTGGATGTGAATGTTCACGCCCGCGTCGTTGAACATCTTCCGCATCTCAACGCACTTGGCGATCTGCTGCTCCCGCTCCGCATCGGTGATCTTGCCGCCTTTGATGCCTGCATAAAGCTGCGTCGGCCCGCCCATGAGTTCGGTCTCGCTGAGGCCATCTTCGACCAGCGCCTTCAGTGTTTCCTCCGCCGTCTTCGCCATGCTGCGATAACTGTAAGTGATGCAGCCGACGCGCACGCCATTGAAGACCGAGTTCGGCTTCTCAGCCGCCGAAGCAAATCGAGGAAGCGAGAGGCCGGTGGCGGTGGCGATGGCGGTGCCGAGGAAGTTGCGACGGGCAAGCGGGTGCGAGGTCATGAGATCGTGAACGACGAAGCAGGGCGGCTTTTGCCGAAATCGCGGAGAAATCATCGGCGCGAAGGCCTGGTGAATTTTGAAGTTGAAACGTGAGGGCCTCCCAACACGATTTCTGGACCCAAACTTCATCACCATGGCCACCTACGTTTACGAAACGATCCCCACGAATCCCGAAGAGCAGCCGCGACGCTTCGAGGTGCAGCAAAAGATGAGTGATCCGGCTTTGACGACCGATCCGCAGACCGGCCTGCCGGTGCGCCGCATCATCACCGGCGGTAGCGGGCTCGTCACGCATGGCGCGAGCATTCTTTCGATGAAGACGCGAGGGAGGTGAGCCGGCTCTTTCCAGCGAGAGTGCTCGACAAGGCCCGCTGGTGCGACCAAAGCGATCTTCCTGCCCGATGAACGACCATCCTCTGCCGAAGCTTCGCAACCAGCTCCTCAGCCTTCACAAGATCCTCATGCTCGCGGAGCGTGCGATGTATGAGAAGGAGGGCAACGTCATCCAGTCGTCGAATCACTTCCTGCAACTGCTGACGTCCGATGAGCGCTTCGCCTGGCTGCGGGAGCTGTCCCAGCTCATCGTGATGATGGACGAGGCCATGGAGGAAAAGCCGCCGATCACACGTGAACGTGCCGATGCGCTGGTGAATGAGGCAAAGCAACTGCTGACCGGTCAGGAGAAGGCCGGCACTTTTGCCGTGCGATATGCCGCCCTGATGCAGCGCGTGCCCTCCATTGCCGCGGCGAATGCAGAGATCAGCAAAAGTTTCGCGTCGCCAGTCGCATCTTGATGGGGCCGGAGTGTTCTTGATCAGAGATGACGATTGATCAGTGGCGGTCGCAGGCTAACGAAACCTGCATGACCCTCACGCTTCCCAAGTGGTTCGATCTTCACACACACTTCCGCCAAGGCCCGGCAGTGCCTTCGTATATCCAAGCGCATCTCGACATGGGCTGTGCGGGTGCTTTGGCGATGCCAAACACGCAGCCGCCGGTCTCGCGGGTGTCTGGAGCGGCGCAGAGCGATGGCTGGAGCATCGAGAGCTACTCGGCGGAGCTGCGTGCGGCGGGCGCGGAGGCTTTTGAGCAGCTCATCGTGCCGCTTTATCTCACGCGGCATACCACCGCGGCGATGATTCGCGAAGGCGCGGCCTCCGGGCGGCTGCGGGCCTGCAAATACTACCCGCCGCATGGCACGACGAATTCAGAGCACGGCATGCCGATGGATGATCTGATCGGCGGCGAGGTGTTCCGCGCGATGGAGGAGTGTGGTGTCATTTTGTGCATCCATGGCGAGCAGCATGCGCTGAGCGGGCCTGACTACATCGATGCGCTGCAGAATGCGGAGACGCGTTTTTATGCGGAACGCATGCCAAGGTTGATCGCGGCACATCCGAAGCTGCGGATCGTGTGCGAGCACATCACGACACGGGCGGCGGCGGAATTTGTGGCAGCGGCTCCGGCGCATGTGGGGGCGACAATCACGCCGCAGCACCTGCTCTACACGCTGGGGCATCTGATCCAGGGGCTGAAGTATCATCTCTACTGCCTGCCGGTGGTAAAGTTTCAGGATGATCGCGCGGCTTTGCGTGCGGCGGTGATGACGGCGGGGCAGGGGAAGTTCTTCGCGGGCACGGACAGTGCTCCGCACACGACGAAGGCGACCGCGTGTGGTTGTGCCGCGGGATGCTTCACGGGTGGCTGTGCACCGCAATTGTATGCGATGGCATTTGAGGAAGCTGGGGCTGATCTGGCTTCGGCAGCGGGCAAGGAACTCTTCGAGCGTTTCTTGTGCTTGAACGGCCCTGCGTTCTACGGCTTCGCAGCCTCGCAGCAGACGTTTCAGATGGAGAAGGCCTCGTCGCAGGCCGTGCTGCTCGAAACACCCGCGGGCACGGTCACGCCATTGCCGGTTGGTTTGAATCTGGAGATGAGCTGGCGGCTGGTGTGAGCCGGGAGCGTTGACAAAGCGGGCCTGCTTCCCACGATGCGCGGGCTGTGACTGACTCCGCCCCCCTCCGCCGAACGCCGCTCCACGATGTGCATCTCGAACTCGGAGGCCGCATGGTGCCTTTTGCCGGCTGGGAGATGCCGGTGCAGTATTCGGGCATCGTGGAGGAGCACAAGGCGGTGCGAAATGCCGTGGGCGTGTTCGACATCTCGCACATGGGCCAGTTTCTCGTGAGCGGAAAGAGCGCTGAGGCCTTCCTGAACCGCACGCTGACCAACGATGTGTCAAAGCTCGCCCCCGGTCAGGGACAGTACACGCTGTTGTTGAATGAGAAGGGCGGCGTGGTGGATGATTTGATCGCCTACCGCACCAGCGAGCGGGAGTTTTTCCTCGTCGTGAATGCCTCCCGCATTGACGCGGACTGGGCGCATCTGGAAAAGCAGCTCAAAGAGGAGGACGATGTGATGATGGCGAACGCGAGCGACTTCACCGCAGGCCTCGCCGTGCAGGGGCCGCGCAGTCGCGAGGTCTTCCACCGCTTGTTTCAGGGCAGTGCGCCTTATCCGGAGAAAAACACCATCCTCATCACGATGACCGAAGGCGGCCCGATGTGGCTCTGCGGCACGGGTTACACTGGTGAAGACGGTTTTGAGTTCTTCGTTCCGGCCGAGAAATCGCCCTCGTGGTTCCGCAGCATCGTCGATGCGGTCAAAGCCGAGGGTGGTGTGCCCTGCGGCCTCGGTGCTCGTGACACGCTTCGTCTCGAAATGGGCTATCCGCTGTATGGAAACGACCTCGGCGAGGAACGCACGCCGCTGCAGGCGGGACTCGGTTTCTTCGTGGCGATGGACAAAGGCGATTTCACCGGTCGCGAGGCTCTCGCCGCGCAAAAGGCGAATGGCATGCCGGACAAGCTGGCCGCGTTTCGTATGACGGGCACCGCGCCTCCGCCGCGTCCGCACTATCCGGTGCTGCATGCCGGACAAGTGGTAGGCGAAGTGTGCAGCGGCACGCAATCGCCCTCGCTGAGCGCCGGCATCGGCATGACCTATCTTCCTTCCACCCTCGCCACGCTGGGCACTGCGATTGAAATCGAGGTGCGCGGCCGCAAATTCCCGGCTGAAATCGTGAAGAAGCCGTTTTATCGCAAAGCCTGACACCATCCCACCATGAGCAACATCCCTGACCAACTCCGCTATCGTGACTCGCATGAATGGATCGACCCGACGCAGGACCCTGCGCCCGTGGGCATCACCGATCACGCCCAGGCGGAACTGACCGACGTTGTGTTTGTCGATCTGCCCAAGGTCGGCACGGTGGTCACCGCAGGCCAGCAGGTCTGCGTGATCGAATCCGTGAAGGCCGCGAGTGACATCTATGCGCCAGTGAGCGGCGAGATCGTGGCGGTGAACGAGGCGCTGCAAAGCGAGCCCGGCCTCATCAACACCGATCCCTATGCCGGTGGTCACATCTTCAAGATCAAGCCGTCCAACGCGGCCGAGCTCGAGCAGCTCATGAATGCCGCGGCGTATGCGGCGCACATTGGGTGATGGGTGAAACGAGGGAGTTTAAGCTCTCTCCCTTTGTCTGAGTCGTCACTGCTTCGAGTCTGTGAGATTCTGTTTTTCAGACTCTGGCTCCGAAGGGGGGATGACAGCGGGCTGTTGTTTCTTCGAGCGGTTGGCTTTATCATGTTCAAAGGAGCGTAGCTCAGTGTCGTCTGGGTAGGTGGCCAGCGTAAGGTCGAACATCGCCTTATCCAACTTCGGTGACATGGTGGCAACTGCCATTTGCAGCTTGGGATGTTTGGAGGTCGGACGCCGGATGACTCGAATCTCATGGCAGCTAAAACAACACACCAAAATGATTTCAGGCTCGTCCTCGCCGATCAGAACCGCTACCCCTGGCTTGAAAGCGCACTCCGTTATGTCTCCATACTGTTCGAAGTCTGCGGCGATTTCTAAAACAGGCCTGAATTGAGATTTGGAGAGTTCTTTGGTTTCAGACTTCACGCTAAAAAGCGTCTTCACCGGGCCGTTTCCCTCCAAATACTGGTAAATGTCGGGATCGCTGATGGATCCAGGAAGCCTGCGGAACAGTCGAACGCGTTTGACCGCAGCAAAGTGGGCTGCAACACCGCGTGTGTCGAAAATCTCGTCGATGTTTGACTCCCGGAACCAACGTCGAGGATTAGCCTTCCTAAGATCGGAAATGCTTTGAAACCCATCATCAGGCTCCTCAGCAACGGCAAGTTGCCATAGGCTGAAAACGGCTATGACGGCAAGGGGTAAGGATTTCATTTGGGGGAAGATCTTGAACGGCAGAGTTAAAAAGAACCGAGTTTACTCCAGCAAGCCACGGGCGATGATCGCATCCACGGGGTTGTGATCATCGGTGAAGGCCAGGCTGGGTTTCGGAAGCTGGCCGGTGGGGACGAGGCGGCTGGTGAGGCGTTGCTGCCATGATCCGCGGGCAAAATAGCGGTCCATGAAGCGCGGGCGAAGGTCCTGGCGGCTGCACAGGAGGATCACGTTCTGCGTTTCATCCGGGCGGCCGCCCACGCCGAAGACATGGATATGCGAAAACACGCCGCGCAGCGTGGTGAGCATGCCAGCCGTGAGCTCCGACTGTGGGCCGTTCACGCTGGCGATGATGTTCATGATGTAAACGCCATCCGGTGTGAGGTGATCGGCGATCTGCTGGAAGAACTCCTGCGTGGCGAGGTGCGATGGAATGGCATGACGGCCGTTGTAGGCATCGCCAAAGACGAGGTCCCACTTTTTGTCGCCAGCGAGGTTGAGGAAGCGTCGAGCATCGGCGGCGTGCGCGGAGACTTTGGGGTGCTCGTTGAGCTTGAAGAACCTTTTGCCGACCTCGATGACCATCGGATCGATCTCGACGACATCGACGCTCGCGTCCGGAAAATCGCGCGAGACATTCTCCGGCATGCCAAAGGCTCCCGCGCCGATGAAAAGGGCGCTTTCCACCTTCTCCTTCTCGCGCAGCAGGGCCAGCTTCCAGTATTCCTGATAGGGCAGGATGATGTCACCGGTATCGGCATTCATGCCGCCTTCCTGAGTGGAATCGAGCATCAGCAGGCGCAGACGAGAGGGCTTGGAGCCTTCCTCCAGCACACGGATGTGATGGTAAAACGATTCATGCTCATAAACGAGCCCTTTGACCGCGATGGGCTCCGAGCACCAGCCGACCACTCCGGCCACGCCGCCGCTGAGAATGATCGGCAGCACCAGTTTACCCGCGTTTCTCGCCATGATGAAGGAGGCGATGGAAAGCGCCAGCAGCAGAATGCCGGTGCCGATGAAGATGCCGCGCACGCCGAAGGTCGAGAGCAGGAAGAAGCCAGAGAGGAAGGTGCCCACGAAACTGCCGAGCGAGCCGAGCATGCTGATCGTGCCCGCCGAGGCACCGACATGGCTGTCTTTATCCGCGAGGCTGTAAAAGCGCACCGATGCCGGTGAGATGGCCCCGAGCAGGATGCCAGGCACGGCAAAGAGGATGACAGAGATCATCACCGGTCCGCTGATCACGCCGAGGGCACTGAGGCGCAGGCTGAAAGCCATGTGAAAGGCCGGAATGAAGAGCGTGAGCACCGCTGCGCCCGCCAAAAGCCAGCCGATAAGGTCGAGCGCCATCTTTCGATCCGCGAGCCAGCCGCCAAGATAGCCGCCGACGCTGAAAGCGACGAGAATGACGCCGATCAACGCGGTGGAGGTGAAGACCGTGTTCCCAAAGTAAGGTGCCAGCAGGCGGAAGGCGCTGATCTCGATCACCATGATGGCCGCGCCCGCAAGGAAGCAGACGAGACCGAGGAAGAGGCGGATGGCACGATTCGAACGCGGAGGCGTGGCTGAAGAGGTGGCGGCGGACATGGCGGGCGGCAGCCATAGCACGAGCGCGGGAGGTGGCTACTGCCAAAGCGGTCGATGAAGGAGGAATTGACCTCAGCAGGGCAGGTGGATAGACTCAACGCATGATCACCGCCGATACTGTTGAACGCATGACTGCGGCCGAACGCGTCCAGGCCATGGAACTGCTTTGGGATTCGCTCGCCACGACACGCGATGCTGCGGCTTCGCCAGCCTGGCACGGCAGAATTCTGGCAGGCCGTTTGGCAAAGGTGGAGTCTGGTGACGCTGACTTCCTCACACTCGATGAATTGAAACAGCGTTTGGGACGCGCATGAAGCCCGTCGTTATCCTGCCGCAGGCCGCCGAGGATATCGAAGCGGCACTGGATTTTTACGACCGCATTGATTCGGGTGCCGGTGGTTACTTCGTGGACTGCCTGCTTCAGGATCTGGACCAGCTCTCCCGCGTGCATGGCTTTCATCGGGTGCAGTTTGGGCTTCACCGCATGCTGGCGCAGCGTTTTCCCTTTGGCATCTATTACCGTGTTCAGGATGAGTGTGTCCAAGTCTTCGCGATTCTGGATCTGCGAATGGAGCCGTCATGGCTTCGAGAAGAATTGGAGCATCGAAATGGCTGAATCGGCTCTTGATCCGTCTTCCGGCCGCTGCCAGAGCATGGCACCATGTCTGCCTACCAATCGCTTTGTGAAGTTGTCTCGGAAATCTCGCTGCTGACCTCGACGGAGGCGGTGCTGAGCTGGGATCAGGAAACCTACATGCCGTCTAAGGCGCTCGACTTCCGCGCCCGCCAGATGTCCTACCTCACGGGCAAGGCGCATGCGCTTTTAACTTCGGCAAAGACCCGCAAGCTGCTCGATCGCGCGGAGACCGAAATGCCCGAAACGCCCACGCAGGCGGCGAATGTGCGTGGTCTGCGCCGTGACATCGATCGGGCGACGAAGCTGCCGGCTCAGTTGGTGCAGGAGGAGAGCGAGACGGCCACGCATGCGAAGGCGGCGTGGGTTGAGGCGCGGGCGAAATCGGACTTTTCGATGTTTGCGCCGCATTTGGAGCACTTGCTGAGCATCGCGAGGCGGAAGGCGGACCTCTTTGGCTACGCGGACGAGCCTTACGATGCGCTGCTGGACCTTTACGAACGCGGCGCGAAGACCCGCGAGGTGGCGGCGCTGTTTGCGAAGCTGCGTCCGCAACTGGCGGAAATCGCCCGTGGAGCCGTGGCGAGGTCGAAGAAGGTCAAGCCGGGCGTCTTGAAGGGTCGCTACCCGATTGAGAAGCAGCAGATTTTGAACCGCGAGATCGCGGAGAGCCTCGGCTTCGACTTTGAGGCCGGGCGCATCGACACGACGGCTCATCCTTTCTGCACCACGCTGGGCGCGGGTGATGTGCGGCTTACCACTCGGTATGACGAGGGCGATTTTCTCTCGTCGCTCTTCGGCGTGATGCATGAGGCCGGGCATGGTTTGTATGAGCAGGGCCTGCCGGGGATGGATTTCGGCCTGCCGAGCGGCAGCGCGGCCTCGCTGGGCATTCACGAATCCCAAAGCCGCCTGTGGGAGAACCACGTGGGCCGCAGCCGCACCTTCTGGGCGAAGTGGCTGCCGCGGGCCAAGGAACTCTTCCCGCATCTGAAGAAGGTGAAGCTGGATGCTTTCATGAAGGAGATGCTGCGCAGCGAGTTTAGCTTCATCCGCGTGGAGGCCGATGAGGCGACCTATGACCTGCACATCCTGCTTCGTTTCGGCATTGAGCGTCGTCTGGTGAAGGGTGAGCTGGCCGTCAAAGATGTGCCGAAAGTGTGGAATGAGGAGTTCCGTGATCTTTTCGGCCTCACGCCGCCGGATGATCGCCGCGGTTGCTTGCAGGACATTCATTGGAGCATGGGCGGTCTCGGCTACTTCGCGACCTATACACTTGGCAATCTCAACGCGGCGCAACTCTTCGCGACGGCGAAGAAGAACAAGAAGATCGCCGCGAGCCTGGACAAGTGTGATTACGCGCCGCTGCTGAAGTGGCTGCGTGACAACGTGCATGCCTGGGGCGCGGCCCTGACGCCCACGGAGATCATGCAGCATGCCACCGGCAAGGCGACCGATGCCAAATGGCATGTGGCGCATCTGCGGGAGAGGTATGTGGGCTGATCATCACGCGGCGAGACGATCACCGAGCATCTCACGTAGCAATTTACGGGCGCGGTAGAGCCTCACTTCGACGGCCTTTTCTGTGGTCGATTGCACGCGGGCGATCTCGGCGTGGCTCATGCCGTGCCAGGTGGAGAGGATCAAGACCTCGCGCATGTCGTGCGGGAGCTCGCTGACGGCTTTTTGCACGGCGGCGAGGCGTTCGTTGGCGGCGGCTTGCTCGTCGGGTGTGGCGTGGGTGCTGGCTACGGGCAGTTCGCGGAGGTTTTCGGGATCGGTGAGGGCTTCGGGATGGCGAGAACGCCAGCGGGCATGATTGCGGGCGAGGTTCGTGGCGATGGCGAAGAGCCAGGTGGAGAACTTTTGTGCGGCGCGATACTCAAACCGATGCCGGTGAACGCGGACGAAGGTTTCCTGGGCGAGATCACACGCGGTGGCGTGGCTGCCGGTGAGGCGCATGAGGTAGCTGATGAGCGGCTGGCTCCAGGCATCCATGAGGCGGTTCAGCGCGAGATCATCCCCCTCGGCCAGGGTGCGCATGAGGTCGGCATCGAGCTCGTCACGAGCGGGGCTGCTCATCGGCGGATGTTTGAAGAGAGGTTCTCATCATGCACGCGGCGCTGCTGCTGCATGACTGGCAGGATGTCTTCGAGGAAGCGCTGGCCGCTTTCTCCCGGCATGAGGGCGGCGACTTGCTTCAAATGCTCGGTGGCCGCCTTTTCGCAGTCGCCGCATACGCTTTGATCGCGGGCGAGCTGCGCGTCGAGCTCGCCGGGCAGGCGGTTGCGATGCCGGGCACGCCAGAGGAGCGGCCGGTCGGCTTCGTTGATCTGGCGGCACATCTTGTCGCACTGCCGGAAGTAGTCGCGGTGCAGGGCGCTGACCTTTTTAAAGGTGGTGTCGTCGAGGTGATACTCGTCCTTCAACCAGCGGAGGCCGACTTCCTGCGGACTCTCGCGAGGGCGCAGGCTCTCTCGCGTGGCCCAGAGCGCGGCTCCAGCGGCGGCGGCAGTCAAAAAGACAAAGGCGGCGATGCGTCCGGCGGGTGTCATGGGTAGCGACCGTCGAGGTGATGCGGATCAAAGGGGCTCACCGACATGACATAGGCGTCATGCGGCGTGAACTCCGGCTCCGGTGGATGCGTGAGGCCCCAAACGACGGCGAGCACGATGGCGGCGGCGACGATGAAAGCCTCGCGTTTTGGTCGGAGGAGCCACCAGGCGAGTTTTTCGATCCAGCCGGGCTCGGGCGCGGTGGCGGAAATGCGCCGCCAGACCTCACGACGGAAGTCTGGCGGTGCTTCGGCCTGCGACACCTGCCATTGAGCGAGCAGATCATCGAGCGGATCGGGATCGTCGGGCTTCATGGCAGGTGCAGGCGTGGGTTTTGGGGCGGAAGAGGGCGGACGCATGGATCAGCGCTGACCATATACGTCAATCCAGGCGAGTCCCGTCTTGGCTCCCGGCGGATGGTAGTAGCGGCGACCGAGGTAAACGCCGTCCACCTCGGTCATGCGGCCGCCGGAGGGATGGCTGGCGCGGGTGAGCACGGGCTTGCCATTGTAGGTCTGCGTGAGGCTGGGCACGGAGGGCGCATGGCACGAGACGAGGGTGGTCACGGCGAGGATCGCAAGCAGGGTGGTTTTCATGGTTGGGTGTGTTTTTCGGGTTGGGTTGGTTTTGATGAGCGCATGGTTGGTCGCGCTCATCGGGTGCTACCCCGTGGCCGTTTTGATCCCTCCAAGTTTTTTTCGAGGAGGCTTTCGGGCGTCAAAAAAAGCAGGCAGACCATCGCTGGCCTGCCTGCAGATCGATTTGAAATGGGTGGATGCCTCAATCGCGGCGGAAGTGCCGGATCATGCCGATCATGACGCCCTGGATGAGGAGCTCCTGCGCGGGGAGAAGATCGGGGTAACGCTCGTTTTCAGCTTTCAGATACGGTTTGCCGTTGCTGATGAGGTAGCGCTTCAGCGTGGTCTCGCCGTCGATGAGGGCGGCGACGATGTCTTTCTCACGCGGTTCTTTGATTTCGAGGATGACGAGGTCGCCGCTGCAGATGTGCGCCTCGATCATGGAGTCGCCGCGGACCTTGAGGGCAAAGCTTTTGGAGGCTCGCGGGATGCCGAGCGTGTTGATGTCCACGGAAATGCAGCCTTCGGCATGCTGCGCGGCATCGCTGGGCATGCCGGCGGGGATGGTGCCGAAGACAGGGATGTCCACGATCTCGGCGCGGTCGAGGTCCTCGGGGAAGACGACGGCGCGGGCCATGTTGGGATGGCGGCGGATGGCGCCTTTTTTCTCCAGAGCACGCAGATGGCTCATGGCGGCGGTTTGACTGGAGAAGCCGAAGTGGCGCTGGATGTCACGCGTGGAGGGCATGACGCCGTTCGCACGTTGATAGCCGCGGAGGTAGTCGAGCAGCTCCTGCTGACGGGAGGTGAGCTGGGCAGAGCTGGCGGAAAGGAAGGCGTTCATGGCCGGCGGGGTGGGTTTGTGTTCGCTCGAACAATCGCGACCATCAGGAAATGAGCAAGGGGTTTTCCTCCCCTCAAAAAGGGGGCATGGTGGAGCGATGAAGATCTGCCTCACGCTGCTCTGCACGCTTGTTTTTTGCCCGCTCCTGCCTGCTCAGGAGACCTCGCCGCTCACGCCTGCGCCTGTGGAGAAAGTGGGCGAGCTGCCGCCGCTGACGAAGGCGCTCAATGAGAAGGCCGCGGTGGCCTTTTCGAAGGGCGACTGGGCCTCCGCACGCAAGGCCTACAACGAGATGCTCGAGATGGACCCGAAGAATGCCCTCGTGTGGGCGAACCTCGGCGCGGTGGAGCAGCAGGCGGGCGATGCGAAGAAGGCGCTGGAGTGCTTTGAGAAGTCGGTGGAGCACAACCTCGGGTTCTGCCATGCCAACGGCCAGGGCGTGTCCAAGGACATGGCCGAGGCCGTGAGGTGGTACCGCCTGGCCGCCGATCAGGGCTTCGCCAAGTCCCAGGCCAACCTCGCCACGGCCCTGATCGAGGGGAGCGGCGTGGCCAAGGATCCCGTCGAGGGCAGGCGCTGGCTGGAGAAGGCCGCCCAGCAGGGGCTGGTCCGGGCGCAGCGCCTCCTCGGCTACCACCACTGGTCGCGCACCTTCGGCGCGCGGGATGCGGAGAAGGCCTACAC
>CALMTT010000725.1 GCA_937872615.1 uncultured Verrucomicrobiaceae bacterium
ACCGGTCAAAGTTCTCGATCTTCTTGAAAATCGATCGTCGCTTGAAGAAGCGATTTTGACGCTCGCTAAGCAACAGGCTGACCGAGAATTCGTCTCTATCCTCGAGTTTCGTATGGCCGAATCTGCTATTCCGCCGGAGCTACTGGTTGCGCGCAAGCGCGAACAATTAGCTCAGCAAATACAGAAGGCATGGAAACAAGAGGAGCAAGCACAAATTCAGCGCCAACAACTGGAAAATCAGCGCGCTCAAGCTGAGCAGCAAAGCACGCTGGTAAGTGCTGACATCCAGCTGCAAGCGGCAAACAAGATTGCCGATGCGGCAAAGATTAAGGCCGGTGGTGAGAAGCAAGCGCTGATCGCCATCGCGGATGCGCTGCTCGTTGGCGTTCGAGAAGATCATCGGCTGCATGAATTCGTCGCCACGCGGGTCGCTCGGATACGCGGCCTTCACAGCGGCGCTTGGCGCATCGCTGCGGACTTCACCGCGACCGAGCACGATGGCGTCCCAGGCGAGTTTGTTGCGCTCCCAGCGCTTGTCACGGTCCATGGCGTAGTAGCGACCAATCACGGTGGCGATTTGAGCGCCGCTCGGCTTTAAATCGGCCTCCAGCTTCGCCATGTAGGCCGCACCGCCGGTCGGAGACGTGTCACGGCCATCGGTGATGGCATGCACCATCAAATCGGTGACGCCCGCAGCCTTCGCCGCATTGCACAAAGCCGCGAGATGATCCTGATGCGAATGCACGCCGCCATCGCTGATCAGGCCGAGGAAGTGCAGGCGCTTGCCCTTCGCCTTCTCGAAGGCCTCGACGAGCACGGGCATCTTCGCCAGCTCGCCATCGCGGATGCTCTTGTTGATGCGGGTGAGGTCCTGATAGACGATGCGGCCCGCACCGAGGTTCAGGTGACCCACTTCGCTATTGCCCATCTGGCCTTCCGGCAGGCCCACATCCTCGCCGCTGGCGCTCACGGTGCCACGCGGGTAGGTGGCGTAAAGGTGGTCATGGAAGGGCGTCTTCGCGAGCAGCGTGGCATCGCCATTGGCTTGAGCTTGAGCTTTGCCGCCGGGGTTGATGCCCCAGCCGTCGCGAATGATGAGAACAACGGGTTTTTTAGACATGGAGGGTGGGTCAATGGGGCAAGTTCGTGCCTCGGTCAAGATGGTCAAAGAAGCAGCCTTGCACCATGGCGGCCACCTTTGGCACGATTCCGGCGGCACATGGCTCAGCTTCCGGGATTGCCAAACCCACCCCGGCGGACTATAAAACGGCCCCTCGTCCCCCCAAAAATTAACATGACCTCCGGTTCACCAGCTTCCCTTCGTCGAGCCGCCGCCGTGATCGTCGTGGCAGGCTTTGCCCTGGCCCAAATCCAGCCTGCACGAGGCGAGGAGGAGAAAAAGGGCTTCTTCTCGAAGATGTTCGGGGGAGGAAAAACCGAGGAAAAACCGGCCGAAAAGCCCGCGGTGCCCAAAGAAGAGCCCAAGGCCGAGTCGAAGCCCAAATCAACCTCCAGCAGCAAATCGAAGTCCACGGCCTCGAAGCCCAAAACCGAGCCTGCGAAGACCACCACGCCGAAGAAGGCCGAGCCCAAGCCTGTCGTGGCCGAAAAGAAGCCGGAGCCGCCCAAAACGACTCCCAAGATCGAGACCAAGCCCACCCCTGCCCCGCAGCCGAAGGCCGTGGCAACCATGACGGCGAACGTCAAAAAGGAGGTGAAGCCCTCCGCCACCAATCCCTGGCACATCATCGACATCGGCGGCCGCGATTACGTGACGCTCGAGAGCATCCGGAACTTCTACAACCCGGTCTATGGGTTCAGTTCGATAGCCGAAAAAGGCAACTTCCGATGGCTCACTTCACCACGATTGGTTGTCCGCATGGAAATTGGTTCAACCACTCTCCTGATGAACAATATGAAGTTTGTCCTGAGTTACCCTGTGATCACGCTAGATAAAAAAATCGTGATATCACGACTAGATTTGGTCAAACTTATCGACCCGATATTGTTGCCGTCGCACATCAACAATGTTGGTTACTTCGACACAGTAGTCATAGACGCCGGGCACGGAGGTCACGACAGTGGTGCTCGTGGCGTTTACGGTTATGAAAAAGATTATGCGCTCGCAACTGCTACACGGCTCCGTCAAGTATTGATCACTCGAGGAATCAAGGCTGTATTAACCCGCACCTCAGACACTTTCATCAGCCTTTCGGGCCGTGTATCCATAGCAAACCAAATACCAAATAGCATATTCGTGAGTATTCATTTCAACTCCGGTGGGGCTATAGCATCTGGGGTTGAAACTTGGGCTTTGACGCCACAAGGAGCATCTGCCGCCATAGCTCGCGGAGGCGGTCTGAACTTGGAAGGACGCACTGGAAATTCACATGATTCTGCCAACATCGCCTTGGCAAGTGCTGTACATTCACGGATTATCACTTCCGTAAAGACGATTGATCGTGGCATCATGCGCGCCCAGTGGAGCGTCCTCAGCGGACTGCGCAAGCCAGGCATCCTCATAGAAGGAGGATTCGTAACCAATCCAACCGAATGTGGATTGATTCGATCCATTGATTACCAAGATAGACTCACCCGGGCAATCGCAGAGGGAATTGTAACATATCGTTCAGCTTTAGTTAGCCCCATGACCAGCAAATAACGTCGCCAGAATTAAAAAGCACTTGCATCGCCAATGGGTTTCATTGCAAAATTCAAGTACTGCTTCCTCAACTAGGAAGTGGCAACCTAACTCAAACATACGAAAACATCGTTCGTTAAACTGCTCTGCGCTATCATGTTTGTCGGCCCCCTCGGTTTCTCCAACGGCCTTAGGGCCGACGATTTACCGTTGCCAACTGACCCACCAACAGATGACGGATGGCAATATCTTCTTCCAGCCCTTCCCGAAGAAGGTCCACCAGAACCGCAACCATCTTATGACGAGATTCTCGAAGACCTTTTTGAAGAAGCGTATCCAGAATACGATCCGGCCTCAGTAGTTGAACTTTGGGAAGACCTCTTACAGGAGGACGAAGATACAGCGCAATTTATGTTCGATCTTATTATGGGCGAGAGTGCTGTGCAAGAGCCCGAGCCGCCGCCTCCACCTGCTGACAACATTCCACCGGGCGCAGTCGAAACCTGAAAGCTTCCCCAATGCGGAACAAGTTTCTGTGCGACACAAGCACGCCATTTAATGGCGTGCTTGTTTTTTGGAGCCGCCCGTCGCTGACAAACGTCTGGCAGACCCGGCGTTGACAGAGGGCGTGGAGCGCTTCCCACTGCCGCACGTCATGAAACGCCTCGTCGCCTTCTCCTTCGTCGTCATCGCCGCGTCCCTGCGTGCGGATGTGAGCCTCCCGGCCCTCTTCTCGGACGGCATGGTGCTCCAGCAGACCCAGCTCGTGCCCATCTGGGGCAAAGCGGAAGCGGGTGAGGCCGTGAAGGTGACCTTTGGCGAGCAAACGCAAAGCACCACCGCCTCCAAGCAAGGCACCTGGCGCATCACTTTGAACCCGCTGAATGCCAGCGCCACGCCCGCCGATCTCGTCGTGGCTGGCAAAAACACGCTCACGATCAAAAACGTGCTCGTCGGCGAGGTGTGGGTCTGCTCCGGCCAGTCGAACATGGGCATGACCGTGAACCGCTCGTTCAACGCGGAAGCAGAGATGGCCGCGGCGAAGTTTCCCGGCATCCGCATGTTCAATGTCGAACGCACGCCGAGCATGACTCCACAGGCCGATTGCAAAGGCACCTGGCAGGAGGCGAATCCGCAAAACGTGGGCGCCTTCTCCGCTGCTGGCTTCTACTTTGGCCGCCATCTGCATCAGGTGCTGAAAGTGCCCGTGGGCCTCATCAACACCTCGTGGGGCGGCACTCGAGTCGAGGCCTGGACAAGCAGCGAAGCTCTCGCCGAGCGTCCATGTGCGAAGGAGATGCTCGCGGATTGGAAGGACGCCATCGCGAAGTGGGACGACAAGCTCCAGCAGTCCATCTTTGAAAAAGCCAAGGCCGACTGGCAGGAGAAAGTGAAGCAGATCGATGCGCAGAACAAACAGCTCGCCAAGGACGGCAAGCCAAAGCTGAACAAGCCCGCCGCGCCGCGTCCGCCGGAGGATCCATCGAAGTCGCAACACCATCCCGCCGTGCTTTACAATGGCATGGTGGCACCGCTCGTCGGCTACGGCATGAAGGGAGCCATCTGGTATCAGGGCGAATCAAACCAGCGCCGTGCCTTCCAGTATCAAGAGCTGCTGCCCACGATGATCAATGACTGGCGCAAGCGCTGGGAGAACGAGTTCCCCTTCTACATCGTGCAGCTCGCCAGCTACGGAAACAAGAAGCCCGTCAGCACGAACGCGGGCGAGGCTGACACGTGGGCCGAATTGCAGGAAGCCCAATACCTTACTGCCATCACGCTGCCGAAGTGCGGTCTCGCGGTCGCGAACGACATCGGCGAGGAAAAAGACATCCATCCGAAGAACAAGCAGGAGGTCGGCCGCCGCCTCGCGCTGTGGGCGCTGGCGAAGGATTACGGCAAAGTGAGCACCATCCCGAGTGGCCCCCTCTATCGGAACTCCACCATCCAGGGCGACAAAGTGCGCATTCAATTCGACTACACCGGCACCGGCCTCAAAACACGCGATGGCGGCGAGTTGAAGCACTTCCAGATCACCGGAGCCGACAAAAAATGGGTCTGGGCGAAGGCCAAGATCGAAGGCAACGAAGTCGTCGTGTGGCATGACGACGTGAAACAGCCCGTCGGCGTCCGCTACGCCTGGGCCGCCTGGCCTCAAGGTGCCAACTTGATCAACGCCGAAGGCCTTCCCGCCTCCTGCTTCCGCACGGATGACTTTCTGCCGAGCACGCTCGGTGTCACCTCGCCCTTTAAAGAGGCCACCGCGGTCGGAAACTGAGCCTTTCGATCACCCACGCCAGCGGTAGCCGACACCGCGAATGGTCTCGATGATGTCCTCGGGCTCGCGCTCGATCTTTTTGCGCAGTTTGGCGATGTGTTGATCGAGCGTGCGGCTTTCCGGCATGTAATCGATGCCCCAGCACACATCGAGCAGCACATCACGGCTCACCGCCTGCCCCACGCGATCATGCAGCAGTTTCAAAATGGAAACCTCGCGGGGTGTGAGGTCCACGCTGTCACCTCCATCTCGCTGTGCCCGCAATTCATCCGGAAAGACCCGCAGCGGCCCCAGCTCAAAGCAAGTCGCAGGTGATTTCGCCGTCGAAACACGGCGCAACGCACTGTGGATGCGTGCGATGAGCTCGTGCTTGCCAAACGGCTTCCGCACGAAGTCATCCGCGCCGAGTCGCAGGCCCACGACGACATCGATCTCCTCGCTCTTGGCCGAAACGAAGAGAACCGGCACCCGCGGGTCCTTCTCGCGCACCCGACGGCACACCTCGTAGCCATCGAGACCCGGCATCATGATGTCCAGGCAAAGCAAATCCGGCTTGTGCTTCTGCCACAGTGCCAGCGCCTCATTCCCATCCTTCGCCAACACCACCTGAAAGCCCTCCGGCCGCAGGCACGCGGCCAGCGAGTCGAGGGTGATGGGATCGTCGTCTGCTAATAAGAGCGTCATGAGACAGCGGGGCGGTGAATGACGAATGAGTAAATCCGAATGACGAAAGAATGTCGAATGCCCCAATCGCATCCGCCGCGGCATTCGTCATTCGTGTTTAGGCATTCCTTCGTCATTCGGAAACTCGTCATTCGTCATTTTTGGACAGCGCGGGCACTTGAAGCTCAAAACAGGCCCCCACCCCGGCATGCCGCAAACACAACGTCCCGCCCATCCTGGCAGCAAGATCACGCGCAATGCTCAATCCAAGTCCCGCACCACTCACGCCGGCACTCACGCGATCATCGAGCCGCTCAAAAGGCTCAAAGACACGCTGCGCATCCTTTTCCGCGATGCCGGGACCACCATCGCAAACGCTCAGCGTGAACTCGCGCTCGTTTTGTGCTGTGCGCAGGCTCGCGGGCGCATTCGGCGCATACTTCTCCACGTTCGAGAGCAGGTTCGCGGTGATTTGGGCCAGTGCATCGGCATCGAGCACGATTTCATCTCGGGAGCCTTCATGCGTGTGCGTGAGCGAAATGCCGCGACGGGCCAGCGCAGGCTCAAACTGCCGCAAAACCTTCTCCACGACCTCCGCAGGCCTGCACGGGCCGTTTTGGAGCTTCAGGCGGCCTTCTTCGCTTTTCGAGAAGGTGAGCACGTTTTCGATCAACCGGCTCAATCGGCCCGCCTCCTCGCGAATGAGCCCAAAACGGTCCTGCGAGGCCTCTGGCAGGCTTTCCTCGATCACATCGAGATTGAGCAAAATGTTCGTCATCGGCGTGCGCAGCTCATGCGAGACGCGATTCACAAAGGAAACACGCTGCGCGGCCATTTTTGCCGCACGCCGCTGCTGCGCATCCATCGACAAACCACCCAGGACGATCAAAACGCCCAAAGCCATGCCGGCGGCCAGAATCGGCGTGTCGTATGTCACCCGGCTCTCACGCGCATCCCACGACGCGAGCTGCCAGCCGCCAAAACGCGAGCCGATGCTCATGAGCACATCCGGCGGACTCTCGGGCACGGTGCCCGCGCGATGCAAAACAGCACCGTCCTCCTGTCGCAATAAATCGGGTCCGGACAGGAACTGCGGCAGCCGCTTGTTTTGACGCAGTTGTTTCGTCATCGCCTCCTGCACCGCCGCGCGATCAATCGTCAACAGCACGGCGACGACGCCGCTTTGAATGTGAAACATGAGAGGCTTCCCTGGTTCATCAATCCAGCCGTGATGATGGCCGGAAACGTGAGGAAAAAGCGTGCCCGCATCCAGCAGCACACGAGGCCGCGGCAATCCATCGTGCTCCTTGGCCAGCGTGGGCTCCTCGGGCGGCGGGTTGGTCGGAAAGCCGATGCTGAGGTGATTTTCACGACCCGAGTTTTTCCAGTAAAGCCAGGACACCCGGTGAATGCCTTCGATCTCCTCCGCGATGGCACGCTGATTGTCCGTGCCGTCGCTCCAGGCGTCGGAAAGTCGCATGCCCACGCTGCGCAGGTGGTCTTCGTAGAGCTCGGTGAGTTGCCGCGTCTCCTCATTGAGGCTGTGCATCAGCTCACGATGGGCCGTGCGATCCCTCTCCACACGCGCCTCCACCACCCGCCGGGCAGCGATCACGCCACCACCCGCGACGCAGGCCGCGAGCAGCAGGAGCAGGACGAGTGTGAGCCGATGCATGGCGGTGGATGGGGCGTGTTATTCGACAACGGCTTCGAGGAAGAGGAACCACACACGGCTTTCGTCTTTGCGTCCGTTCACACCGGTGTCCCCGGGCGGATTCAGCGTACTGAGGAGGATCGTGGAGCCAGCGGCCTGGGCGCAGGAGGTGGTGATCTTTTGGCACCCAAAGACGGGATAGTCCGGGTAGTGCTCATTCCAAAGTGGATCGGCGAGGTTTCCGGCAAAGGTGCAGCGCTCAAACATGATGTTGATGTCGATGATCTGGCCATCCGTGCTGAGGACAGACTCCGCCTCCCAATTGAAGCCGATGCGGCGGCAGTCAAAGTTGCTCGTGCCAGCCTGAGTGGCGGCTTGCGCCGGCGGCTTGGCCGGGGTCGGCGGATGAAACTCGGTGCCGTAGTAGTGCTGCTTCACGGCCTCGCTTTGAACGCGCATGCCGGGTTTTCCGCGCAGCATGGAGATATGCTCCAGCACCGCGGAACCATCCGCCAGGCTGCCGTTCAACTGGTGGAGAAGGGCGCGGGCATCGTCCGCATGCTGCTCCATCAGCTCCCATGCACGCAGACGATCCAGCGAGATGACACGAGGCGTCAGCAGAATGTTCCCCGCGCCGCGCGGTGCTGCCTTCGCCGGCCGTATCACGGGCTGCACGCGTGGCGTGATGAAGGTGAGCGATACCTGCCCCTCGCTGGCGGCATGCACACTCACCAGCGCGGGCATGCGTGCGGGCAGGGCTGCGTTCGCTGGGGCTCGCTGCTCGTGAAAATCCGCCACGACGACACCAGGCAGCGTGCGGTCCGCCTTTTGTGCCCGCAGCCCGGCAAAGCGAACGCGTTCAAAGGACTGATTCACGTCCACGAGGCTGTTTGAGGCGTCCACCGTCGGCTCAGCCTCAAGCCGGTCGCCCGCAGGTTTCATCTCAAAGGCCACCGGATACTGAAAGCCTTTTTCATCCGCGTGATCCCACTCGACGGGAAAGGACATCTCATCCACGGATTCGAGGGAGAAGCGGGTGCCGCTTTTGGTGGAAACGTAGTGGCAGGCATCCAGCGTGGCCTTGCCAGCCCTCATGGCTTCCAGCAGCAGGCCGTGCAATCCATCGCGATTCCCCGGCACCTTCAGCCACGCGATGTAATCCGCCTGCGGCATCGTGAAGCTCTCCAGCAGGAAGGTGACATTCGCCACCTGCTCAGTTGGCGGCGGTGTGGCAGCTTTTTTGTCTTTGATGAACGGATCCTTCTTGGGAGCCTCTTGAGCAGCCAAAGCAGTGACGAAGGCAAAAACGAGCGGGATGAGCAGCTTCATGGCGGCGGCAGACTGGCGCATGAAGGATGGCTTGCGTCAACGCGGCATGACTGCTCTGTAAAAGTTCTGTCAAAGCACCGCCGTGACGCTCTTCCTCTCCGATCCCGATTTCCATCTCGCGCTGGCCTCCGAACTGCCGGAGGGCAGGCGGCGTGAGCTGCCGGGCATCGGTTGGTTATGCGAGCATGATCTCACGCAGACGCCGTTGCTGGCTTTTGCTCGACAAACACTGCCACAGATCGCCGAGGCCAGCGCGGTATCGATCAATGCATGGGCGGACCGGCTCATCGATGCTGTCGCCGGTGTGCTGCCGGATGATCAGCCGTGGCAATTGCACCTGTGGCCGGAGTATGGCGAAGGTCGTGCCGGTCTGAATCGCTGCGAACTCATCCGCACCGCGATGAAGGAGCGACTGAAGAAGCGCCGCCGGCATCTGCTGCGTTCATTGAGCGATGACATGCTGCCTTTCACGTCGCAGAGCTCGCTCGTGCAGTGCTTTCTCACCTCGCCGGAGACCGGCTGGATCTCGGTGAGCACCGCTCCGCAGCCGTTTGAGCTGCGCGGCATCATCTCGCCCTTCGTGCGAGGCTTCATTCCATGGGCGGAGGACAAGGCAGCGCCCTCGCGGGCCTTTGCGAAGGTCGTCGAGAGCGAGCTGCGGCTCGGCCGGCAGATCAATGCGGGCGAGACAGTCGTCGATCTCGGTGCCTCACCGGGAAGCTGGAGCTATGTGGCGCTGAAACGCGGCGCTCATGTCATCGCCATCGACCG
>CALMTT010000726.1 GCA_937872615.1 uncultured Verrucomicrobiaceae bacterium
ACCCCAGGCCCACTTTCTCGGCAATCTGGCGCAGCTTCTCTTCGGCAGCTTTTAATTCATTATTGGCGATCAAATTTTTCACGGTCGAAAGCATGCCCGGCGCCTCTTTCGCGGCAGCTTCCTCCGCCGTCGCGGCTTCGAGAGCGGCCTGCGAGGTCGTGGTGCCCAGGTGAACTGGGAGCTCGCACTCGGCCTGCAAGCCATGGCGGCGGGCAAACAGATGATTTTTGATCCCACCGTCACCATCATCCACAACGTGGCCCCGCGTCACGATGGCGACACCGTGCATCGCGGCATCTTCAACCATGAGGGCACGAGCGACATCGCCTACAACGAGACCTTCGTCGCCTTGAAGCACTCCAGCGGCCTTGTGCGCTACACCCTTCCGCTCTGGCAGATGCTCGTCGGCAGTCATGTCTGCCCCGGATTGCTCCGCGCCATCGATTTCATCACGAAGCCCCAATCGCAGCCTGCGGCCCGTTTTGCCGCCACCTGGGCGGGAAGAGCCGCCGCCTTCAAAACCTGCCTCGCGGACTCCGGCGAGCCTCAAAGCCTCTCCACTCCCGCCCTTCCCGCCGCGCCATGATCGCCTTCCTGCTCCAACACCGCACGCGACCGGCGCTTTTCAGCCGTGCGTGGCTGCGCACCTGGCTGAAACGCCTGTGGAATCTCCCCGCGCTGCTCGGCTATGCGCTGCAGTCGCTTCGCTGGCGTCTCAAAGGGGCCCGCATCGCCTCATCGAGCGTCATTTCGCATCTCACCGTGCATGGCGATGCCTCGAACCTGCGAATCGGTGACTGCTGCTGCCTCGGCATCACTCGCATGCAAACGCATGAGCGCATCGAGATCGGCAACTGCGTCGTCATCAATGACGGCGTGCGCCTCATCACCGGCTCACACGACATCCACTCGCCCACTTACGACCACGTCTTCTCGCCCATCATCATCGAGGACCACGCGTGGATCGCCACCGATGCGATGATCCTCAAAGGCGTGCGCATTGGTCGCGGTGCCGTCGTGGCCGCAGCAGCCGTGGTCACGCGTGACGTGCCACCCTTCACCGTCGTCGGTGGCAATCCGGCGCGGGAGATCGGCACGCGGCGCATCGAGAGCTTTGACTACATTCCCTCGTCCTGGTTTGGGCCTGTCATGGCCTGGGTGGGACGCAATCCACGCCTGCAAGCCCACGCCGAGCTGGAGGATGCGCCTCCCTCTTCCGCCTCCCCTCTTCCCGCCCGCTGATCATGGAACTCGTCGTCACCGTCCTCATGAGCCTGCCCGCGTTGTGGCTCGCCGCCACGCGTTCGAGCTGGTTGCTGGACTACGCGTTCTTCATCGTGGCATTGAATCGCGGCATCCGCCGCCTCGTGGACTTTTACATCAATGGCGCGTTCAACCCGCTCTCCACCATCAGCCTCACGCCGCTGATCGTCAGCGCCCTGCTGCTGATCCCGGCGATGTCGCGCTTTGGCCAGCTCACGCCGCGCAGCCGCTCCATCGCCATGCTCATCATGGTGGCGCTGGCTCATGGCATGGTCATTGGCTTCATGAATTCGGGCATCGGTGCGGTGTACTCGCTCGGCGAATGGCTCGCAGGCTTCGGAGCCTTCCTTTTTGCCGCCACCGCGCCGGTGCCAACAAGCACCGCCGACCGCTGGATGAAGTCCTGCGGCTACGCGGCGCTGCTCGTGGCTGTTTACGGCTGGTATCAATACCTCACGATTCCGCCGTGGGATGCCTTCTGGGTCACGGAGGTGAAATTCGTCGGCTACCTCGGCCAGCTTCGCCCCACGGAGATGTCGGTCTTTTCCACCATGCATGAACGTGGACCCTGCGCGGCCTTCCTCGCCTGGGCGGCCATTCCCATGATCCTGCACCCGCGCTGGCGCATCCTCGGCAGCTGGCTCACGGTCGTGCTGCTGTTCTCCGTCGTGGTGCTCACGCTGAGCCGCAGCATGTTCATCATCGTGGCGCTGGTGGCCGTGCTACAACCTGCCCTTTCCAAAGGCCGTGGCCTCGGGCGTGTGCTGCTGCTCGCGGGCTTGCTTGGTCTCGGTTTGAGCTTTGGCCTCGAGCACCTGCCCGGTGCCTCGCGCATTCAAAAGCGCTTCGACACGCTCACCGAGATCCAGAACGACGGCTCCTATCAAGGCCGCCTTGAAATCTTCACCGCTGGCATCCCGTGGGTGCTGCAGCATCCGCTCGGCCTTGGTCTCGGCAGCTCCGGCTTCGGTGCCGGACGCATCGGCGGCGGCACCAAGGAAGGCTGGTGCGACAGCGGCTACATCGAGGTCTTCAGCCAGTTCGGTTGGGTCGGCGGCCTGTGCTTCTTCGCCGCGATGGCGAAGATCTGGGGCGAGCTCACGCGGCGCATTCGCCTCGGCGGACGTGATCCGTTTCTCTTCACCGGCCGCGCCGTGCTGCTCGGCTGCCTCGTCTTCCTTTATGTGGGCAACGTATTCAGCGGCTTCTCCCTCTTTTGGGTCTTTCTCGGCATCTCGCTGAACCGTCTCACGCGTCCGGTCTATGCCGCAAAGCCCGCCACGAGTTCACCGGCCCTGATGCTGCCAACTTCCCCCGTCCTGCACTCCCACCCGAACCCCGCTCACGCATGAAAATCGCCTACGCCATGATCAACTGTAATCGCCGCGACGGCAGCGCCCGCGCCGTCAATGAGGTCGCCGAACGCCTCGCGCAAAAGCACGAGGTGCATCTCTACGCCCGCAAGGCCGAGGACCTCGATCTCTCGCACATCGCCTGGCATCGCATCCCCGGTGTGAACTGGGCCGAGGTCATCGACTTCGGCTCCTACTACCTCGAAGTGAACCGCCGCGTGCGTCCCGGCCAGTTTGAAATCGTCCACTCCATCGGCTGCAACACACAACGCGGCAACGTCATCACCATCCAGAACATCCAGCCGGCGAAAAAGATCATCCTCGACCGTCTCGGTCGATCCGAGAAGGTCTCGCCCGCTCGTCGTCTCACTCGCTGGCTCTATTTGAACGCCACCTGCGCCGCGGAGAAGCGACTCTACCAGCACCGCCCGGGTCAAAGAGCCCCGATGTTTCTCCCCGTCTCACGCGGCGTCGCCTCCGAACTCACCCGCCACTACGACATCGGCAATGCGCAAGTCCGCATCGTGCCCAACGCAGCCGACACCGAGCGCTTCAAGCCGCTCGACGAACCCGAGCGCATTGCCTGGCGGGCGATGAACAAGGTGCCACGTGATCAGATCATGGCGATCTTTGCCGGTGGCGAGTGGGCACGCAAAGGGCTCGACTTTGCCATCCAGGCCATGGGGCATCTGCATGATGTCCCACTTACACTGTATGTGGCCGGCGACGATCCCGATCGTGCCCGCTTTCAAAAGATGGCGCAGGATGCCGGCGCGGCGGATCGTGTGATCTTTGGCGGCTTCCGCTCGGACATGCCGCAAGCGCTTGCCGCAGCGGATCTGTTTCTCTTCCCCAGTTGGTATGAGGCCTTCAGCCTCGCCACCATCGAGGCCGCCGCCTGCGGCCTGCCCATCGTCGCCACCCGTATCAACGGCACGGAGGACTTCATCACGCCCGGCGAGACCGGCGACTTCATAGAGCACGATGCCGCGCAGGTCGCCAGCGTGCTGCGCCGACTCTGCGCCGATCCTCAGCAGCTCAAAACGATGGGCGTCAATGCACGCCGCCGTGTCGAGCAGAACTACACCTGGGACCGAGTGGCCCAGATGACCGAGGACGCCTACCGCGCCCACCTTGCCGCCAACAATTAACTCACCTCACCGCCATGCACCTCCTCGTCGTCAGCCATTCATGCGCCACCGCGCTCAATCAGGAAATCTACGCCCGCATCCAGCGCGAGACCGGCTGGAAGATCACTCTCGTCATCCCGGACAACTGGCGTGATGAGTTCGGCAACGAACTGCGCCAGCAGCCCTGCGCCGGCCTCGAACGCTCCGTCATCCGCTGCGGCGTGTGGAAGAACGGCAGCATCATCTTCCACGCCTACCGCATGTCGTGGCAGCGATTCCTCAAAGAGAAGTGCCCCGATGTCATCTACATGAATCACGAGCCTTATGCGCTCGCCACCGCGCAGGTCTGCTATGCCAACAAGCGCTCCATCAACGTGCCTTTCGGCTTCTACTCCTGCCAAAACATCCACAAGAAGTATCCGCCGCCCTTCTCGTGGCTCGAATCGATGGTCTATCGCTCGTCGAGCTTTGCGCTGCCCATCACGCAGCATGTGGCCGATGTGATCGAAGCAAAGGGCTTCAAAGGTCGACAGACCGTCTGCGCCCTGCCGCTCGATCCCGAGCGCTATCATCCGAGCCTCCGTCACACACCGCCGGAACGTTTCCCCGAGACGAAAAGCCCCGTCATCGGCTACGTCGGCCGCTTGGTGGAGCCAAAGGGCCTGCGCACGCTCGCGCTCGCGCTCGGCCAGTTGCGCGATGTCGATTGGAAGATGGTGCTCGTCGGCACCGGCGACTTCCAGACGCAGTTTGAGCAGTTGCTCGAGCAGCAAGGCGTGAAGGATCGTGTCTTCTTCGCCGGCTATGTGCCGCATGATGAGACACCGAGCTGGCTCGCCGCGATGGACATGCTCGTGCTGCCCTCCGAGACGCAGCCGAATTGGGAGGAGCAATTCGGACGTGTGATTCCCGAGGCGCTTGCTTGTGGTGCCGCGGTGATCGGATCCGACTCCGGCGAGATCCCCTTCCTCATCCGTCAAAGTGAAGGCGGCCTCATCTTCCCGCAGCGCAAGCCCATGCGACTCGCCGAAGCGCTGCGCAAGCTCATCACCGACGAGCCGCTCCGTCATAAGCTGGCCGCGCAAGGTCGTCGCTGGGTCGAGCGCGAGATCGCCCTGCCCGCCGTGGCACGCCGCATGATCGGAGCCTTTGAGGCCGCTTCGATGAACCGCAGTCCGCAACCCGCCGCCGGTCGCGGCTTCGCCACATCGCGCCATGCGTTTGCACAGTCCTGAGCTGCTGTGGAGCTGGAGCCGCGCCCTGCACCGTCGCGGCTGGACGCGTCTCGCCCGCGTGGTGAAGACGCTGAACTACCTCGTGCACAAGTGCCTGCTGCCCGCCGAGGCGCAGGTGGGCCCCGGCCTCATCCTCGAGCACTACGCGCTCGGCATCGTCATGCATCCGCAGGTGCGCATCGGCCGTCGTTGCCGCGTTTATCACCATGTCACCCTCGCCGGTGAGACGTGGATCGGCTCGCAACACTTCATCACGCTGGAAGACGATGTCACCATCGGTGCGCACAGCGTCATCGTGGCCCGACCAAACAGTTCCCTCACCATCGGCCAGCGCTCCACCCTCGGCGCGGGCTCCGTGCTCACGAAGAGCATTCCTCCCTTCGAAATCTGGGCCGGCAACCCGGCCCGCAAAATCGGCGATGTGCCGCAACAATCATGATGGACCAGCTTGGCATGCACTTGAAAGCCTCCGCCGGAGGCGTGGACCGCTACTTCAACGCGCTGAACACCACGCTCGCCCGCCAGGGCATCCGCTCGAATGCCTTCGGCTTCGGCGAAGGCGGCGATGGCATCAGCCTCGGCCCCGTCGATCAACCGCTCGCCAAACGCTGGCAGGCCGTGCGAAGCCGCGTGGTGCCACGTCGCGGTAAAATGCTCGCCACGCACTTCTCGCTCTACGCCCTTCCCGCCGTGCTCGGTCGCCGATGGCAGGCGCATGTCGTGCACTTTCACGGTCCGTGGGCGAATGAATCCGCACGCGAAGGCGGCAAGGCCCATGCCGTGATGCTCAAACGCCTAATCGAACGCAGCGTGTATCATCGCGCTGATCGCTTCATCGTGCTCTCGAATGCCTTCCGCGATCAACTCTGCCAAGGCTACGGCATTGATGAAGCCAAAGTGCATGTCATTCCCGGCGGTGTGGAGGTGGACAAGTTCCAGCCGATGGACACCGCGAAGGCTCGTGAGCAGCTTGGATGGCCTCAAGGCGATCCCATCGTCGTTTGTGTGCGTCGTTTGGCTCGTCGCATGGGCTTGGAGAATCTCATCACCGCCTTCCACCAGATCTCCAAGCAGCATCCGAAGGCCAAACTCATGATTGGAGGCCAGGGGCCGATTCGCGCTGAATTGGAGGCGCAGGTCGAAAACCCCGGTTTGAGCGAAAGTGTGCGTTTTTTGGGCTTTGTGAGCGAAACGGACCTTCCCGTCGCTTACGCGGCCGCGGACCTCAGCATCGTGCCAAGCTCCGCTTTGGAAGGTTTTGGCCTCATCTCGCTCGAATCGCTCGCCTGCGGCACGCCGGTGCTCGTCACGCCTGTCGGCGGTCTGCCGGACACGGTGCGTGAGTTGAGCCGCGACCTCATTTTAGATGGCACGAGCAGTGAAGACATCGCCGCGGGCTTGCGAGGCTGGCTCGATGGCACGCTACCGATGCCTTCACGCGAAGAATGTCGCGAGCATGTCATGCGAGGATTCACCTGGGACCGCATCGCCACCCGCGTGTGCGAGGTCTATCGCGAAGCCGGATGGAGGCCGGAGCTGTCATGAAACGTCTCGCCCGCATCCTCCTCGCCCTGTTGATCCTCGCTGGCCTCTGGCTGGCGCTGAAGCCCACGCTCGGCCATCGACGCATTCCCTTCCTGCCGCTGCAATGGTCGCAGTATCTCGATCTCGTGGACTTCTGGTTCAACTTTGGAGCCTTCATGATTCTCGCTGTGGTTGCCTGGCTGGCGATCAGCCCGGCTAAGCATCTCCGCCATGCCGCCGCGCTCGTGCTCTCGGCGATCACGGCAGGCAATGTGCTCGTCGAGCAGGTGCAGCGCGGCATTCCCGGCCGGGCGATGGATCTCGCCGATGTGCTCGCGGGCTTCATCGGCACGCTGCTGGGCATCGCCATCGGCTTCGCCATCCAGCTTTATGCCATCCGCAAGCGTGGTGGCTCTAAGCCTCAGGTGCTCTTCGTCGATCAAACCGGCCGACTCGGCGGCGCCGAGCTCATGCTGCTCGACATCGCCGCGGCACGTGCCGCCGACAGCGCCGTGCTGCTCTTTCAAGATGGCGAGTTCCGCGAGGCGCTGGACGAAGCGAGTGTCGAGACCCATGTGCTCGCTCTCGGCGAGAAAGCCGCCGCAGTGGACAAGCAAGCAGGCCTTCGCCGCATCTTCCACATCGTGCCGGAGCTCATCGAACGCGTGCTGCAGACCGCCATGCTCGCCCGCGAGTTTGACCTCGTGTATGCGAACACGGCCAAGGCGCTCGTTCTCGCGGGACCTGCGGCCTTCCTGGCCCGCCGCCGCCTTGTCTTCCATCTGCACGACATCATCTCGGACAGCCACTTCAGCACGATGAACCGTTTCGCCCTCATCGGCAGTGCCAATGCCTTCGCTCATGCGGTCATCGCCAACTCGGAGGCGACTCAACAGGCCTTTCTCGCCGCCGGTGGACGCTGCGCCCAGCTCGCCGTGGTGCCCAACGGCTTCAAGATCACCGACACGCGTTCGAGTGAAACGGTGCTCCATGACCTCCGCAAGCATCTCGACCTGCCCGAAGGTGCCTGGACCGTTTTGATGGCCGGACGGCTCACACCTTGGAAAGGCCAGCATGTGCTGCTCAAAGCCCTGCAAGAGCTTCCAGACGCCCACGCCATCTTTCTTGGCGATGCCTTGTTCACCGAGGAAGACCGCCAGTATGCCCGCGAACTCCGCGAAACAGCCTCGCAAGCACCGCTGGAACGCCGCGTGCACTTTGCCGGCTTCCGCAAGGACACCGCGGCCTTCTTCGACCTCGCGGATGTGGTCGTGCATGCCTCGGTGATCGCCGAGCCCTTCGGCCGCGTGATCGTGGAAGGCATGCTCGCAGGCAAACCAGTGATCGCCACCCGTGCCGGAGGTGCCGCGGAGATCCTCACGCATGAGCAAACGGGACTCTTTGTCTCACCCAACCATGCTCAAGAGCTCGCCGCGGCCCTGCGCCGACTTCACGATGATCACTCTCTCGCCCATCATCTTGCCACCACCGGCCGCCACACCGCCCGAGAGGCCTACAGCCTCGATGCCGTGCGCAGCAAGATCGAGCACGTCATCGAACGCTGCCATCCCGCCGCGGAAGAGACCTCTCTTTCCCACCTCCACCACGCTGAACTCGTCCCATGAACTCCCCCTTCCGCCAACGCCGCATCGCAATCGTTCACGACTGGCTGCCCGTCTATGGAGGTGCCGAGCGTGTGCTGGAGCAGATGCTCGAAGTGTATCCCGAGGCCGATGTCTTTACGCTCATCGATGCCCTCGATGAAAAGAACCGCGCCTTCCTCAAAGGCCGCGAGGTGAAGACTTCCTTTGTGCAACGTCTGCCTGGCGGAAAGCGCTTCTACCGCCATTGCTTTCCCATCATGCCCCTGGCCATCGAGCAGTTCGACTTCCGCGGCTACGACCTCGTCATCTCCAGCAGCTATGCCTTTGCGAAGGGCATCATCACCGGACCGCGGCAGCTTCATCTTTGCTACTGCCACTCGCCCATCCGTTACGCGTGGGATTTGCAAAGCCAGTATCTGCAGGAGTCGCGCCTCGACTCCGGCTTGAAGGGCTGGCTGGTGCGCTGGCTGCTACACAGCATCCGCGTGTGGGACCACCGCACCGCCGCGGGTGTCGATGCCTTCATGGCGAACTCGCGCTTCATCGCCCGCCGCATCGAGAAGGTGTACCGTCGCCAGGCCAGCGTGGTGTATCCGCCGGTGAACGTGGACCGCTTCCAGATGCGCGAGAAGAAGGACGACTTCTACTTCACCGCCTCCCGCCTCGTGCCCTACAAGCGCATCGACCTCGTGATCGATGCCTTCAACGCCATGCCCGATAAGAAACTCGTCGTCATCGGCGACGGACCAGACCTTCAAAAGCTCCGCAAGATGGCCGGGCCCAACGTGAATGTGATGGGCTGGCAGCCTAACGACGTCATGAAGGACCACATGGAGCGGGCGAAGGCCTTCGTCTTCGCTGGAGAAGAGGACTTTGGCATCATCCTGCTCGAAGCGCAGGCCGGTGGCACGCCGGTGATCGCCTTCGGCAAAGGCGGTGCACTCGAAACCGTGGTCGAGAACAAGACCGGTCTCTACTTCAATGAGCAAAGCGTGCCCTCGCTCATCTGCGCGGTGGAGGACTTCGAGACAAAGACCTGGGACGCCCGCGAATGCCGCCGCAATGCGGAGGCTTACAGCACCACGGCCTTCCGCGACAACTTCCGCGCCTTCGTCGAGAAAGAATGGGAACGCTTTGCCGCCACGGCTCCGGAAGACGAGGCCTGTTCCGACTACTGCGATCCCGGCTGGCTGCGCAATGCGCTGCTCGGCACGAGCTGATCAGTTTGCCTTGCTGGCCGCGGTCGAGAGACTGGAGAAGGCGATCACCGGTGTGCCCGGCGCATACAGGTGACGCAAGCGGGCGTAACTACGCTCGTCGGGAAGATCGTAGGGACCCGTGGCACACATCGTGTGATCGAGGCCCTGCGAGTGCTGCAAGCCCAGCACATGCCCAATCTCATGCGGCAGCCATTGCGTGATCGGATCACCGAGCACCGCGAAGGACTCCGCGCTCCACCATTCGGAGGGATCGAGGTAGATGCGGCCGCGATGCTCCGTCCACGGGAAAGCCGCATGCCCCATCGTGCCGAGCTGGCCATCCCACGCACGTCCCGGCGGCGGCGCAAAGGTGATCGTGATGTCCGCCGCCTGGCCTTCGCGAGCCTGCGAGAAGGTGAAGATACCCGCGGCCTCCCAGCTCTTGAAGCTGCGATCAATCTCACGGTGCATCTCCTCGCTGCTCATGCGTCCCGCGAGAGCCTTCGCATCCTCCACACGCCAGGTGAGATGCGGTTTGTTCCACAGACGCGGCTTGCTGTAGCTGATGGTGCGCGACTGCCATGGAATGGTGCGAACCTCGACAAGATCATGGCGAGTGCATTGGGCGAGCAAGACAAGACTTAGTAGCAGTAAGCAAACCTTCATGGTGATATGCGAAACGATTCACCGATGATTCTCAAACAAGCCACGCCTTGCCCAGCGACGTGTTGTAAGACGTTTTTGAGCGCTCACACGAACGAACACCGCTCGTTTGCACGCCACCGTGCCAGCTTCATCGCCGCCCTTCCCCCCAATTGAGGGGTGGCCTCGGGAAAGACGGTGCGCTCTGTTCGTTCATCGCCTAAACTTCCGCCTCAATAGCCATGTACGGACTTGTCAACAAAGCCATCGAAGATCTCGTCGTCTCCAGTTTCGGAGAGGACAAATGGGAAGCCATCAAAACGAAGGCAGGTGTCGATGTGGAGGTCTTCGTGAGCAACGAACCCTACCCCGACGACATCACCTACAACCTCGTCGGCGCTGCCACCGAGGTGCTCGAGATCCCTGCGCGTGACATCCTCATCGCCTTCGGCGAGCACTGGGTGCTCAAAACAGCCAGCCACAGTTACGGTGCCATGATGCGCTCCGGCGGTCAGTCGTTAAAAGAGTTCCTCATCAATCTGCCAAACTTCCACACACGTGTGCAGATGATCTACCCGAAGCTCCAGCCGCCACGCTTTGAATGCCGCGATGTGGGCGAAGACTCGCTGCGTTTGCATTACTTCACGCACCGCCCCGGCCTCGCCGACTTCGTCGTGGGTCTCGTGCAGGGTCTGGGGAAGCTCTACCAGACTCCCGCCACCGCCAAGCTCGTCGAATCGAAGGCCGATGGAGCCGATCACGATGTCTTTGAGGTCCGCTGGACCGCTGCCACGGCATGAAGCTCCGCGAAGACAGCTCTAGCGTGATCAGCAGCCTCCCCACGCGGGAGTTCCTGCGGGCCTTCCCCTTTTATTTCGTGTGGGATGAGAACAGTGTGATCCTCGAAACGGGACCTTCGCTGCCCAAATTCTGCCCGCAGGCCGTTGTGGGAGCCAAGCTGCACGACGTGTTTGTCTCCAAACGTCCCGAAGGCGAGTTCAATCATTCTTTGGCAGTCAACAACACCGGGCGCCTCTTCCTTCTCGAAGACCTTCACACGCAGCGCATGCTCCGCGGGCAGATCATTCTCATCAATGACCCGGCGCGTGGCGTGATGCTTGGCAGTCCGTGGCTGACTTCACCAGACCAGGTGGACCAGCACGGCCTCACGATGAGCGATTTCGCCATCCACGACCAGACGCTCGACCTGCTGCAGGTCCTGCAAACGCAGCGCATGGCCACCGATGACCTGCAAAAGCTCAACAAACGCCTCACCGAGCAGCGTGCCCAGCTCCGGGCGCAGGAGGCTCAATCACGCAAGCTGGCCCTCGTTGCCGCCCGCACGGACAATGCGGTGATCGTGAGCGATGCGCAGGGCCGCATCGAATGGGTAAACGAAGGCTTTACCCGCATCACCGGCTGGCAGCTTGATGAGGTTATCGGCAAGCGGCCCGGCTCTTTCCTGCAAGGCCCGGAGACCGACCCCGTGACCATCGCCTACATGGCGAAGTGCCTCGCCGAGCAAAAGAGCTTCCGCACGGAGATCCAGAACTACCACCGCAACGGCCGCAAATACTGGGTGGCCCTCGAAGTGCAGCCCATGCACGACGAGAATGGCAAAGTGGTCAATTTCATGGCCATCGAGAGCGACATCACGCAGCGCCGTCTCGATGAGCAACGCCGCGCGATGCAGTTCTCCGCCAGCCGCATCCTCGCAGAGGCAGACACGATGCGTCAGGCCGCCGCCAAAGTGATCCAGATGATCTGCACGAAGCTCGGCTGGACCGCTGGTGGCATGTGGATGGTTGATCCCGGCTTCACCGAGATGCACCTCGCCGAGATCTGGCACGATCCATCGCGCGACATCGGTGCCTTCGTGAAGAAGAGCCGCGAGATGGCCTTCGCCACAGGCAAAGGCCTTCCAGGCCTCGTTTGGGAAACCGGTCGTGCTCAGTGGTATCGTGACTTCGCCTCGCAGACGCATCTATTTGCGCGGGCAGATGCTGCCGCGTCCTGCGGCCTGCATGGCGCACTGGCCTTTCCGATCATCGCTGGTGGTGACACCATCGGAGCTATCGAACTCTTCAGCCACGAGATCCTCGATCCCGATGAGGCGCTGCTTCAAGCCCTCGCCGGCATCGGCAATCAGATGGGCCAGTACATCGTGCGCCGAGCCGCGGAGCATCAGCTTCTGCAAGCCAAAGAGGCCGCCGAGACCGCCTCACGGGCGAAGAGTGACTTCCTCGCCACGATGAGCCATGAGATCCGCACGCCGATGAATGGCATCATCGGCATGTCGTCGTTGCTTCTCGACACGGAGCTCGCGCCAAAACAACGCGAGATGGTCGAGGCGGTGCGCCAGAGCGGTGAATCGCTCATGACGATCATCGAGGACATCCTCGATTTCTCGAAGATCGAGGCTCGCAAGCTCGAACTCGTCGAAGAAGCCTTTCGCATGGACGAAGTCATTCGCGGTGTGGTGGACCTGCTGCGTCACAAGGCCTCCGCGAGAGAGATTGAACTCATCACGCACATCGCGCCGGATGTTCCACCCTCGCTTCTCGGTGATCCGGGGCGTCTGCGGCAGATTTTGATGAACCTCGTGGGCAATGGCATCAAGTTCACCGACGACGGCAGCATCCGTGTCGAGGTCAAACGCCTGCCTTCGCCCATCGACGGTCCGGTGAACCTCGAAATCAGCGTAACCGATACCGGCATCGGCATGACGCAGGAGCAGCAGGCGCAGCTCTTCCAGGCCTTCACGCAGGTGGACAGCTCCTCCACGCGCCGCTTCGGCGGCACAGGGCTCGGCCTCGCCATCTGCAAGCGCCTTGTCGAACTCATGGGCGGCTGCATCGGCGTCGAGAGCGAACGCTTTGCTGGCTCACGCTTCTGGTTCCATCTGCCCCTTCGCATCGCGCAAGGCAGCCCGACACCGGTCGTCGAAGAAACAATCGCCACAAGCCTGCCACCCACCTCTTCCGACGATTCGAAGCCACGCCTGCTCGTCGTCGAGGACAACGAAGTGAATGCCCGCATGGCCATGATGATGCTCGAAAAGCATGGCTATCCCGCCGAGGTGGCCCGCGATGGCGAGGAGGCAGTCGATCGCTTCACCAGCGGCGTTTATGACGCGGTGCTCATGGACTGCCACATGCCACGCATGGATGGCTACGAGGCCACGCGCACCATCCGCGAGATCGAAGCCAGTGCGATGTGGAAGCGTCCACGTTGCCGCATCATCGCGATGACCGCGAATGTGATGGCTGGCGAACGCGAGCGCTGCATCGCCGCCGGCATGGACGACTATGTTTCGAAGCCGCTGCGTGCCAAAGCCCTCACCGAGGCCTTGCAACGCGTCCGTGTGCTCGATGATTCGAAGGAAGAGGCCGACACGCCCGCATGGTCCGCCGAGGATGAAACCGCCGCCAAAGATGCCGTGGGCCAATTGATCGAGGAACTCAGCCGCGAGGACACCATCGAGCTGGTGCAAAACTGGCTGAAGGACACACCGGAGCGCATTCTCGAACTCGAAAAGCTCGCCGGCGGCAATGATCAAGCCTCGCTGCGTCGCGTGGCGCATGCCTTGAAAGGCAGCAGCAGCCTCTTCGGCCTCACTTACCTGTACACGCTGTGCCGCGAGCTGGAAGTGCTCGCCGAGCAAAACGCCCGCACGAACCAGTCATCGCTCGTCGTGCAGATCAAACAGGCCTTCGAGGCCGCCGCGCCGGAGCTTTCGCGCATCGGACGCTGATCCCACTCACCTGCGGGGATTTCGTGGAGGCTTGGATGACCGCATCGTGCCGGTCTCATGAAAATCCTCTACGTCCACGAACGCTTTGGAGCCCTTGCCGGAGCCGAGGCAAATGCCTTCATAACTGCTGAACAGCTCGCGAAGCGCGGTCATGACATCGCCATCCTGCATGGACCCGGCACCGGCAAAAACGAAGAAGGCTGGAAGCAGGTGTTTCAGCAGCAGTTCCCGCTCGCCGGTGATTCCACCGCCGCGCAGACGAAGGATGCCGTGCTGCGTTTTCGTCCCGATGTCGTTTATGTGCACAAGATGGCCGATTTGAAGGTCATCCAGGCGCTGGTGGACAGCAACGTGCCGCTCGTGCGCATGGTGCATGACCACGACATCTACTGCATGCGGAGCTACAAGTATCACTACTTCTCCCGCCAGATCTGCACGCGTGCCGCCTCGCTCTACTGCGTGCTCGGCTGCGGTGCCTGCGTGGTGAAAAACAACAGCGGCGGCTTCCCACTCAAGTGGGTGAGCTACCGCCAGAAGAAGCGCGAGATCGCCCTCAA
>CALMTT010000727.1 GCA_937872615.1 uncultured Verrucomicrobiaceae bacterium
CGAGGGCCGGATCGCGACCGAGGAGGAGGTGCGCTACGATACGCGGACCGAGTCGGTGCTGGCCCGCCAAGTCACGCGACTCGGAGCGATCACGCTCACCGAGCGGCCATTGACGCTGGAGCCCGACCAGCTCGCCTGCGCCCTGTGCGAGGGCATCCGGCAGCGCGGGGTCGAGCGGTTGTCCTGGTCGGACACGGCACACCAGCTGCGTGCCAGAGTGGCGCTCCTGCGACGCAGCGAGCCCGATGCCTGGCCCGACTTCTCCGACGAGGCGCTCGCAGCCGAGCTCGAGACCTGGCTCGCCGAGTGCACGGGCTTCGATGCCGTCTCGCTCCAGCCGAATGCCGGCTCGCAGGGCGAATATGCCGGCCTGCTCGCCATCAAGCGCTTCCATGAAGCGCATGGCGATCACCAGCGCGATGTGTGCCTCATCCCCACCTCCGCGCACGGCACGAATCCCGCCAGCGCCGTCATGTGCGGCTTCAAGGTCGTTGCCGTGACTTGTGACGATCAGGGCAATATCTCCGTCGAAGACCTGAAGGCCAAAATCGCCGCCAACGAAGGCAAAGTGGCCGCTTTGATGGTCACCTATCCTTCTACGCATGGCGTGTTTGAGGAGTCCATCATCGAAATCTGCCGCCTCACGCATGATGCGGGCGGCCAGGTTTACATGGACGGGGCGAACATGAATGCCCAGGTCGGCCTCACCTCGCCTGGACGCATTGGCGCCGATGTCTGCCATCTCAATCTGCACAAGACCTTCTGCATTCCGCATGGCGGCGGCGGCCCCGGAGTCGGCCCCATCGGCGTTGGGGCGCATCTGCGCCCGCATCTGCCCGGTCATCACACTTGGGCTGATTTCTCGAAAGGTGCCGTCTGCTCCGCACCTTGGGGCAGTGCCAGCATTTGCACCATCTCGTGGATGTACCTCGCCATGATGGGACCTCGCGTCGTCGAGGCCACCAAGCTCGCCATCCTCAACGCCAACTACGTCGCCAAGAAACTGCAATCAAGCTTCCCCACGCTCTACAAAGGCCGCGAAGGCTTCGTGGCTCACGAGTGCATCATCGACCTCCGCCACTTCAAAAAAGTCACCGTCGAGGATGTGGCGAAGCGTTTGATGGACTTCGGCTACCACGCTCCCACCATGAGCTGGCCCGTCGGCGGCACGCTCATGATCGAGCCCACGGAGAGCGAGAGCAAAGCCGAGCTCGACCGCTTCTGCGAAGCCCTCGAATCCATCTACACCGAGATCGCCGCCATCGAAGACGGTCGTCTCGATGCCGCTGACAATGCTCTGAAGCATGCTCCGCACACCGCCGAGACCGTCGTGACCAGCGACTGGACCCACGCCTACTCCCGCGAGCACGCCGCCTTCCCGCTCGCCTGGGTCAAAGACTCCAAATACTGGCCGCCCGTCTCCCGCATCGACAACGTGCACGGCGATCGCCACCTCATCTGCTCCTGCATCAGCGTCGAAGAAGCCGCCGCGTAAGTAACCGTGGCATTCCTGCCCCGGAACACAACGCCAGAGCCCTTACTCCGGCTTCAACACCACTTTGAGCAGGCCTTCCTTGTTATCGTAGAGACGCTGGAACCAGCCTGCGCCCTCGGCGAGCGGTGCGGTGGCACTGAGCAGCGGCTCCACTTGGATGCTGCCGTCCTCGATGCGGCGGATGGCCTCGGGATACTCGCCCGCGCAGGAGCAGGAGCCCTTGATGGTGATCTGTCGTGTGACGACTTCTTGAAGCGGGAAGGGCGTGTTCGGCTGCAGATTGCCGATGAGCACCACCTGGCCGCCTTTGCGCACGCAGCGGATCGCGAGATCGAGCGGCGCAGCAGCACCCACGACTTCAAAACTTGCATCGGCTCCATCTCCGCCGCATATTTCGCGGAGATGGTTGGCCAAGTTTTCCTGCTTCGCATGGAAGGCCTCGCTCGCGCCGAGCTTTTTAGCGAGTTCGAGACGCTTCTCATCGAGATCCACGGCGATCACGCGCTCCCAACCGCGTGCTTTCAGCGCCTGCACGACGAGCAAGCCGATCAAGCCCGCGCCCACGACCACGGCCGTGCCGCCTTTCGCATCGTCGTGATCATGGCAGTCGCAGCTGTCGCAGTTCTCATCGCAGTTCTTTTCCACCGGCACGAACGCCTCGCCCACCTCAATGCCATCCGCGAGGTTCACCGCGTGCAAGGCGATGCTCACCGGCTCGGCAAACGCGGCCTTCTCATACGAAAGCGCCTCCGGGATGCGGTAAAGGATGCGTGTGGGCAGGGCGATGCGTTCCGCAAAGCAACCATGACGGCGATAGGTGCCGGGCGACACGCCGAGCACCTTGCGGTTCGGGCAGAGGTTCACAAAGCCCGCCTGGCATTCATCGCACTCACCGCAGTATTCGGTGGAGTCGAAGGTCACCCGCTCGCCGAGCTTCCAATCGGTCACGCCTTCGCCCAGCGCGATGATTTCACCGGCCGCCTCATGTCCCATCACGATCGGCATCTGGCGGCGACCGCTGCGCCCGTCCATGCCATGGATGTCACTCCCGCAGATGCCGCAGGCCTTCACCTGCACCAGCACCTCACCCGCGGCGGGCGTGGGATCGGGAAACTGGGTGTCAAAATTGAACTCGCAGGGGGCGGTGAGGACGAGGGCTTTCATGGGGCAGGGAAGGAAACAGCATGGAGCACCGAAGCCGCGACGAGGCAACGAACTTTCACGCGCCCAGCTTCCGATACAGCCGCTCCAGCGCCTCCGGACTGCGGCAGGCGATCATCGCCTGGGCGAGGATGCTCGCGACGTCTAGACGGGAGATCTTCACGCCTTGGAGTAGCTGCTCCCAGGCGGTGGAGCGCATTTTGGCGATGGTTTGAATACCCAGCAGCAGTGGCAGGGCGGTGGCGTAGCGCAGTTTGCCATGGGAAACGTGCTGCACATAGCGCAGGCCGCCTTCAAGATGCTCGATGCAGGTTTGAAGCCAGCGCCGCCACTCGGCTTGAAGCTGCTCCGGCTCGCATGGCAGGTAGCAGCGGCCATCGCGGGTGTCCTCGCCGATGTCCCGGAGGATGTTGATGAGTTGCAGGCCCTTGCCCATGCGAGCACCCCAGGTCTGCATCTGCTCCGTCGTGACCGCTGGGTCGAGCGAGGCGGGCAGCTCGCTGGCGCAGAGCTGCGTCCAAAACTCGCCCACACAGCCCGCGACGAGCCAGGTGTAGTCATCCAGCTCCGTGTCATTCGCGAGGCGACGCAGTTTTCCATCGGAAGGAAAGCGGCGGATGTCGAGCATCTGGCCGTCGATGATGTGCTCCAGCACGCTTTGGATGGCCGCGAGAGGTCGCGGAGCCATCGTGCGCAGCCAGGCGATGCCATCGGCGAATTTTTCCATCAAGCGCCGCTCCGCGTCATCGCTCTGCTTGGGGCAAAACTGCTCGCGAAGCACCATCGCGAGCTTTTCACCTCCTCCGCCATCTCTGACCAAGGCTCGATACTGCTCCAGGCAATCCAGCCGCACCGCCTCGCTCACGCTGGCGGTGTCCGCGATGGTATCCGCCGTCCTCGCCAGCAGGTAGGCGAGTGAAATCGGCTCCCGCAGCTCCTTCGGCAGCGCCTTCAGCGTGAGATAAAACGAGCGCGACACCGCCGCCAGTAACTGGCCGCCAAGCTCGCGTTCATGATGGGTTTCGTCTGACATGGTTCGTTGTTCACGCTTTAGCGTGCTTTCATGAGGATGACACGCTAAAGCGTGAACAACTACTCCCTTGCGCCACCTCTACGTCCACATTCCCTTCTGCCACCGCATCTGCCCGTATTGCAGCTTTCACAAGCACACGCCGGGCGGGACAGACATGACGGCGTTTGTCGATGCGCTGCTCAAAGAAGTCGAAAAGCAGTCGCTGACGCCGAAGACGATCTTTTTCGGCGGCGGCACGCCCACGATGCTGAGCGACACGCATCTGGAGCGCCTGCTGCGAGGCTTGCGTGAGCGGGTGGACTTCAGCGAGGTGGCCGAATTCACGATGGAGGCCAATCCACGCACCGTGACACCTTCCAAAGCGGCGCTCATGCGTGAGATGGGTGTCACACGCATCTCTCTCGGCATCCAGGCCTGGGATGACGCCACTCTCAAAACGCTCGGTCGCGATCATTCACCCGCTGAAGCCGAAGAAACCTGGCTGGTGCTTCGCGACGCGAAATTCCCCAGTTTGAATCTCGACGTGATGTTTTCGATCCCCGGCCAGGAACTCGAAACCTGGCGTCAAACCCTCGAACACTCGCTCTCGCTCAAGCCGGACCACATCTCGGCCTACAACCTCAACTATGAGGAGGACACCGACTTCTTCCGCCGCCTCCAAAAAGGCGAATTCCGCACCGATGAAGGTCGCGATGCCGATTTCTTCCATCTCGCCATCGACCTGCTCGAAGCGGGCGGCTTTGAGCACTACGAAATCTCGAATTACGCCCAGCCCGGCCATCGTAGCGCCCACAACGAGGCCTACTGGCTCGGCGCGGACTACCTCGGCATCGGCCCCGGAGCGTTCTCGACGGTCGAAGGTCGCCGATGGAAAAACGTGCCGGATACAGATCGCTACATCGCCCTCACCCTCGCCGGAGAAAACACCGCGACGGATGTGGAAGTGCTCACCGATGAAAACCGCCGCACCGAACGCTTCGGCCTCGAACTCCGCACGAAGCGCGGCCTGCCTCTCGATCTCATCGCCCCCGATCAGCACCACATGCTCGACACGCTGCGTGATCAAGGCCTGCTGGACTACGATGAGGCTTTTGTGCGTCTGACGCGCACGGGCAAACCTCTCGTCGATCCCATCGCGGTGGCGTTGATGGGGTGAGTTATCGGTAGAGGAAGATGATCAGCAGCATGTTGCCGATCAAAACACCCATCCCGACCCGAAACCACCGTAGAGACCTACGCCCCTGGTCAGTGAGAACCTTTTTCGGCGGAATGCTGTTGGGAAATAGCTCAGCCATGTCTGTCAGTTGCATGACCTTGTCACGATCAACTTGATGCTTGAGCTTGCGATGCACCACAATGGCGATCACAAAGCCGATCAATCCAGGCGTCATGAGCCAGAGGGAAGGGGAGGTAGGTGAGTCCATAAGTCGTTTGCAGAATGCAGGTCCCTCGGTGCGGATTACTTCGGCTGCGGCTGCCTTTTCACCTCTGCGGCGAGCTTTTCGACCTGCTCCTGCAAGCGGCGGATCTGTTGATGAAGCTCCGCTAACTCACCGGCAGGCGCTGCGCTCTTTTGAGCGGCCGCGGCGCGTTCGCGTCGGGCATGCTCTTCCATTTCGCGATGCATGTTCTCAGCCATGCGGGCCACGTTTTCAGCCACGTCATGCATGCCCGCGGCATGCAGGTGCTGCACGGCCTGCATCACATGCTCAAAGCGCTCGGGACCGGGACCGACTTGCTTCATCGGCGGGTGCTTGGCGTGCTTTTCGCCCTCGTGTGCGTTCTTCATGCGCAGATCGTGCATCTCGCGGCGGAGTTTCTCGGCCTTTTCGGCCAATTCGCGGGCTTCATCGAAGCGACCGGCGTTTTTGGCATCGCGGGCCTTTTCCATGAGCTGCTCGAAAGCCTGCTTCGGGTTCCCGTGCGCCTCCTGGGCGGAAATCAGGCCGCAAGCCGCGGCGAGGACGGCGAGAATGAGGATGGTCGGTTTCATGGCGGGTTTTGAAACGCTTGTTGGTGGCCGAAGTTGTCTTCTGAGCGCCGGGAGGCTCAATCCAGCCAGTTTTCGACCGTCAAGTCAGGCACCTGCGTGAAGTCCCGCAGATTTCGCGACAGGAGAAGCGCCCCGTGGGAACAGGCGATGGCGGCAATCTTCAAATCCATCGTGCCGATGCGCCGGAGGCTCGTGGGAAAGGCGTGGAAGATTTCTGCGGCTTCGGTGTCGAAAGGCAGCAAAACGATGCCTTCGAGGCTTTTGAGTGCGATCAGAAACTGCTCGTAAGCGGGGACCTGCTCCCGGCCCGCGTTTCGGCGGTTGATCTCGGCGATCCAGCCTTGCGTGACTTCTTGCGCGGTCACGGCGGTGGTGAAGGCATCCGCTTCGTTTGCCAGAAGCCGCTCTTTCAGTTTCAAGCCGCACGCGGTTTCGAGAACTAGTTCGCGGAAGTGGTTCGTGTCGAGGATCACGAACATGACCTCAGCGCCCCTCGCGGTTCATCTGCTCCCGCCACTCGGCTCCGAGCCGGAAGGCTTCCTGTGACAGGTCACAGTTCTTCATCGAGCCAACAACCTTCAGCCACGATCCCTTCGGCTTCGGCACATAGCGCAGCCGCGGCGAAGTCGCGGGAGCCGTTTGTTCAGGCGTCTCGACAGTGGTGGAGTTCATAGCACGATTATGCGCTCAAAGGTCACACGAGCCAAGTTCATTGTTTGGCGAGGGACGAGGGGAGGCGGCCGCCTGGCAGGCGGACGGCCTTCGCTTACCGCCACCCCGCATGGACGATCCCGCCGTCCGGGCCGCCTGCGCAAGGATTGCTCTCTCCAGGCCGTTTTTTGCGGCCCCAAACCCTTGTTATGACCATGAAGCTTCGCCTCATCGCCTCCGCTCTCGTTTTGTCTTCGTCTGCTTTCGCGCAGGCACCGAAGAAGGATGAGGGCATCGATCCATCCAAGCCGGTGTCGTTTTACAAACACATCCGGCCGATCTTCCAGGCGCAGTGCAATGGGTGCCATCAGCCGGCGAAAAAGAAGGGCGATTACATCATGACGGAGTTCGCGGCCTTGCTGAAGGGCGGCGAGGAAGGCGTGGCGGTGGTGCCGGGGAAGGTGGCGGAGTCGAATCTGCTGAAGCTCATCAAACCGGATGCGCATGGCAAGGCGGAGATGCCGCAGAAGGCGGATGCGCTGCATGCGACGCAGATCGCGTTGATCGAGCGCTGGATCAGCGAGGGTGCGAAGGATGACACGCCGGCCACGGCGAAGGCACAATACGACATGGCGCATCCACCGGTGTATGTGACGGCTCCGGCGGTCACGTCGGTCGAGTATTCGCCAGATGGCTCGATGATTGCGGTGGCGGGTTATCATGAGGTTTTGGTGCACAAAGCGGACGGCAGCGGCATCGTGGCGCGACTGGTGGGCCTCGCGGAGCGCATTCAGAAGCTCGCGTGGTCGCCGGATGGCAAAAAGATCGCCGTCACGGGCGGCAGCCCGGCTCGCATGGGCGAAATCCAAATCTGGGACGTGGCGGCGAAGAAGCTCGAGCTGTCGAAATCGCTCACGTTTGACACGATCTACGGCGCAAGCTGGTCGCCCGATGGCAAGCAGCTCGCGTTTGGCTGCGCGGACAATGCCGTGCGGGCCATCGACATCGCCACGGGCAAGGAAACGCTCTTCATGGGCGGCCACAGCGATTGGGTGCTCGACACCGTGTGGGGCGTGGATGGCAAGCACGTCGTGTCCTGCGGTCGCGACATGAGCGTGAAGCTCACCGAGGTCGCCACGATGCGCTTCGTTGATAACGTCACCTCCATCACGCCCGGCGCACTCAAAGGCGGCGTGCAGGTGCTGGCGCGGCATCCGCAGCGCAACGAGGTGCTCATCGGCGGCACCGACGGCGTGCCCGCGATCTACCGCATGGAGCGCATCACAAAGCGCGTCATCGGCGACAACGCGAACCTCATCCGCAAGTTCCCCGCGATGCAGGGCCGCATCTTCGGCGTGGACTTCGCGCCCGATGGCAAGCGCATCGTCGCCGGCGCATCGTTTGAAGGCAGCGGCATGATCAACATCTACAGCAGCGAGTATTCGAGCGACATGCCGCCCGAGGTGAAAAAGATCGTCGAAACCGTGAATGGCAAAGGCAAGGAACTCGATGACTGGATCGTCAAAGACGTGAAGCAGCTCAGCAGCACGCCGGTGCCTGCGGGTGTGTTCAGCGTGAGCTTTTCGCCCGATGGCAAAACGGTTGTCGCAGCGGGTCAGGATGGTCAAATCCGCCTCATCGATGCCGCCACGGGCAAGATCACGAAGGAATTCGTCAGCGTGCCGCTCGTGAAGGAAAAAGTGCTCGCCGCGAGCGATGTCATTGCGGACGACACCGTGCGTGTGGACGTGAAAAAGGACGACAAGGTCGAAACGCTGCACACCGGCCCCACGGTGGCCTCCATCGAGGTCGAGCCCGCGAACGTCAAAATCGCCAAGCCCACCGAATACGCGCAGCTCCTCATCACCGCGAAGATGAGCGACGGCACGCGTGCCGATGTCACCCGCATGGCGAAGATCACCGCCGCGAAGGGCAACGTGGTGCAGATCGATTCACGCGGCATGATTCGTCCGGACAAAGACGGCGCGACGGCGATCAACATCAGCTTCATGGGCCGCACCGCCAGCGTGCCCGCAAATGTCAGCGGCCTGAATGTGGCGCTGAAGCCGGATTACGTGCGCGACATCATGCCCATCACGTCGAAGCTCGGTTGCAATCAAGGCACCTGCCACGGCGCGAAGGACGGCAAGGCGGGCTTCAAGCTCTCGCTGCGTGGCTACGATCCCATGTATGACGTGCTCGCGTATGCTGACGAACTCGCCAGCCGTCGTGCGAATGTCGCCTCGCCGGAGCATTCGCTCATGCTGCTGAAGGCCAGCGGTGCCGTGCCGCATGAAGGCGGCCAGCTCACCGTGCCGGGCGAGCTTTACTACGAATCGCTCAAAGCGTGGATCAGCCAGGGCGCGAAGGTGAATCTCGGCACGCCGAAGGTCACCAGCATCGAAGTCAGCCCGAAAAATCCGGTCATGGAAAAGATCGGCAGCCGCCAGCAGATGCGCGTGATCGCCCGCTATGCCGATGGTTACGTCAAAGACGTCACCGCCGAGGCCTTCCTCGAAAGCGGCAACGGCGAAGTCATCGAAGCCGACAAAAAAGGCCTCATGACGAGCATTCGCCGCGGTGAAGCGCCCATCCTCGCCCGCTTTGAAGGTGCCTATGCCGCCACCACAATCACCGTGATGGGTGATCGCACCGGCTTCGCGTGGAAGCAGCCGGAGACTTGGAACAAGATCGACGAACTCGTCGCGCAGAAATGGCAGCGCATGAAGATCGAGCCCAGCGGCCTGTGCAGCGATGAGGACTTCCTCCGCCGCATCCACCTCGACCTCACCGGCCTGCCGCCGACGCCCGAGGAGGTCGCCGCCTTCCTCGCCGACAAGCGCGACGTGCGTGTGAAGCGCGGCGAAGTCATCGACAAGCTCATCGGCAATCCCGACTTCATCGAGCATTGGTCGAACAAATGGGCCGACATGCTCCAGGTGAACTCCAAATTCCTCGGCACCGAAGGCGCGGCCGGCCTGCGCACGTGGATCAAGCAGCAGGTCGCCGACAACACGCCCTACGACCGCATGGCCTACCGCATCGTCACCGCCACCGGCTCGAACAAAGAAAATCCCGCCGCCGCTTACTTCAAGACCGTGCGCACGCCGGAGGAACTCGTCGAAAACACCACGCACCTCTTCCTGGCCACGCGTTTCAACTGCAACAAGTGCCACGACCATCCCTTCGAGCGCTGGACGATGGACCAGTATTATGAAACCGCGGCTTACTTCTCGCAGATCGGCCTTTCCGCCGATCCGAACGCGAAGGGCGCCACCATCGGCGGCACCGCTGTCGAAGGCGCGAAGCCGCTCTACGAAATCGTGAGCGACAAAAAAGACGGCGATGTGCTCCACCTTCGCACCAACAAGCCCGTCTCACCGAAGGTGCCCTACGACACCGAGCTCATCAGCAGCACCGCCAGCTCCCGCCGCGAGGCTTTTGCCACCTGGATGACCAGCCCGCAGAATGATTACTTCGCCATGAGCTATGCGAACCGCATCTGGGGCTACCTCACCGGCACCGGCGTCATCGAACCGCTCGATGACATCCGCGCCGGCAATCCGCCGAGCAATCCCGAGCTGCTGCAATACCTCACGAACGAATTCATCCAGAGCGGCTTCAACGTGCGTCATTTGATGAAGCTCATCGCCAACAGCCGCACCTACCAGCTCAGCCTCGCCACGAACAAATGGAACGAGGACGACAAGATCAACTACAGCCACGCCAAGGCGCGTCGCCTGCCTGCCGAAGTGCTCTTTGACTCCGTCTTTGCCGTCACCGGCAGCATGCCAAACATCCCCGGCGTGCCCAAAGGCACCCGCGCCGCCGCGTTGGCCGATGCGCAGATCAAACTGCAAGATGGCTTCCTCACCAACTTCGGCCGCCCCGCGCGTGAAAGCGTGTGCGAGTGCGAACGCAGCAACGACGTCAACCTCGGCCCCGTCATGGCCCTCATGAGCGGCCCGACCGTCGGCGATGCCATCAGCGACTCGAACAACTCCATCGCCAAGCTCACTGCCGAGATCAAAGACGACAAACAGCTCATCGACGCCGTCTTCATGCGCATCCTGAACCGTCACGCTACGGAGAAGGAAATCAGCGCCGCGCTCGAAAGCATGGCCGGACTCGATGCCGAGCACAAAACACTCGCCGCCACGCTCCAGGCCAAGGAAGTCGAGCAGAAGCCGATCATCGCCAAAGCCGAGCAAGACCGCCTCGCTGCCATCAAGGCCGCTGAAGCCGAGTTGAAGGCCTACCAGGCCAAAATCGCCCCCGAAGTAGCGAAAAAAGAGGCTGCACGTCAAACCGCCATCAAGGCCGCCGAAGCCAAGGTGAAGGCCTCCTTTGACACCGCCGCCGCCAATCAGCCGAAATGGGAAAACTACCTCGATTTGACCACCGAATGGCAATTGCTCGATCTCAAAGTGCAGCGTGCTGGTGGCGTCGAGAAGCTCGACAAGCTCCCTGATGGCAGCTTCCTCGCCACGCCGATGCCCGCAGGCATGGAAAGCACCGGAAACTACCTCCTCCTCGGCAAAAGCGACCTGCAAGGCATCACCGGCATCAAACTCGAGATGCTGCCCGATGACCGCCTGCCCAACAACGGCCCCGGCGTCGCTCCCGATGGCAATTTCGTCCTCGGCGAACTCGTCGTCACCACCGATGCCGCCGACGCGAAACGCAAACGCGGCTCCGGCGTGGCCCAAACGCTCAAAAACCCGAAAGCCGACTTTGAGCAGAACAACTTCCCGATTGGTGAAGCCCTCAAAAAAGGCAATCGCGACCGCGGTTGGGCCGTCAGCCCCGAAGGCGGCTTCCGTCACGAAGCCATCTTCAGCTTCGAGAAGCCCGTCAGCAACGAAGGCGGCACCAGCTTCAGCATCCAGATGACCAGCAACTTCCAAAACGGCAAATACAACCCCGGCCGCTTCCGCCTCTGGGTCACCACCAGCCCCACGATCCGCTTCGGCGTCCCCAAAACCGTCGCCGACGCCCTCAAGGCCCCCAAACGCACCCCCGAGCAAAACGCCGAGCTCGCCGCCCACTTCCTCAACCAGTTCCGCGACTACCAAGGCCAGAAAAAGCTCCTCGCCACCGCGAAGAAGCCCCTCCCCATCGACCCCCAGCTCGTCGCCCTCGAAACGAAGCACACCGACTCGCAGAAGCCGATCATGATCGATCCCAAACTGATCCAACTCCGCCGCGACTCCGATTTGAGTGCGAAGCAGCTCACCAACAAGCGCCTGACCGCCGCGCAGGACTTAGCGTGGGCGCTGATCAACTCACCGGCGTTCTTGTTTAATCATTAACCCCAGTCGAATTCATGAGTTCAAAGGTTGGCTTCCTCATTTGCAGCATCTTGGCCTTTCTCAGCGGCTGCGTTTCCAGTCCCACCATTTCTGTGTCTGGAACTTTCAAAAGTGTGTCGGGCAAACTTGTTCAGATCACTCCAAAATATGAGCTTTTGGTAGAGCAAAGCCATGAGCATGGAAGGTTTTTTGTTGGGGTCGGCCATGTCTGGAAAGCCGGCACTTCAGAAACATCATTGGCAGTGATGACCAGATCATCCGGGCCACGCGAATGGATGGGGGCTGAAATCCAATTTGATGACTGCTTTAGTTCATTCGAGGTCATTCCCTATGACGAGAGATTTAATGGCGTTCGCAAGCCTTCAGCAAAGTTTAAGAGGGTCTTTTGAGTTTGAGCATCAAAATTCGCGCCAGCGTCGTGGAGTGCGGTGGCAAGCGTCAGCGCGACACCGCTGTCGCGTGCCGGACGGGGCGCAAAGGCCTGAGAACATTCTTCCCGCGCTCGACAGCGGTGTCGTCGGGGCAATGGCTTGCGCCCTTGCCCCTCTGCCACCGCACTCCGCGACGCTGTCGCGACTCTCGAAAGCCCCAGACTTATCGACGCGTTTCCGCAGCATGCCTACTACCCCTCCTCCCATTGCGTGGCCGCATGCGCCGACGCATCGGCTGACGGAACATGGCACCTACTTCGTCACGGC
>CALMTT010000728.1 GCA_937872615.1 uncultured Verrucomicrobiaceae bacterium
GAGGCTGTGTTGACCTCCCATCCCGCCGTGAAAGCCGCCCGCGTCCTCGCCCGACCGCACGCTGCTTTGGGCTTCGTCCCCATCGCCGAGGTCATCCCGCACGAGACGGCCGAACCAGCCCTCGCCACCGAATTGAAGAAGCGCTGCCAGCAACGCCTCTCCGCCTACAAAGTCCCCCTCCTCATCACCTTCGTGACCGAACTACCGCTCACAGCCAGCGGCAAGCTGCGGAGGTATTGAGGCCTCTTAGCCGCGAAACCTGGCACAAGCACTCTGGCCTAACGTCCCGGATCAGGCGACGGCGAGCGGGAGGCGTCGATGACACAACAGATAACCTTCGAGCCGTCGCCTGAAGCCGTCTTGTTCGGCCTGGGATGTTTGGTAGTCATTGCTAGTTCGGGACTGATCGACCTACTACGCCTCGACCGGCAACATATAGAAGAGCCAACGCCACAACAGTGAGAAAAGTCTTGGTCCACAAAAGTGCTCTAAACTCGACCGGTGCACCTCCGAAGAATAGAGGGCTAGCCCAATACTCCAGTATAGTGAACCCAGACAGAGTAAGGGCGACGCCTGTCCAGCGACTCTGCCTATGGAAGCACATGAAGCCCAGGAAGATCAAAGCGATGGCAAATCCCGAGTATGCCCAAGTATCGCGCAGCTCGCGTGACATCTGCTCTCGCTGAGCAATCTCCGAACGGAGTTCTTCATGCCGTTCGTAAAGCTCCTTGTGCTCTTTCCTGAGCTGCTGTGTCTCCTCCCAAGTTTTGGTCTTCTCAAGGGCATCTGTCTGGATTCTGGTCTTTCGATACTCATCCAGGAGTGTTGTGAAGCTAGCCTCGGAACGCGCCTTGTTACGTTCGGGGTTGAACTCATCAAAAACGGAGGTCTCCACACCCCAAACTAGGTGATGGAGGTCTCTGGCCAACTGGCTAAAAAACAAAACGTTTCCGATGATGAACAATGTGAGTCGGAGCGTCGTCATTGGTAATGGATTTGATTCTTTGCCGAACAGTAAAGATGGTTAACAAAACGTGAGGTTTGTCAGCAGCATGATCGCTAACAGTTTTGTCGGAAACGTGCGGGCTCCTGTGTTCATGGGGGGCGTTTTACCCTTCTATGCCGTTGTTGGGCAACAAAAAGGTGGCTTTGCAACGGCATAGGAGGGTAAATCCCATGTGTGAATATTCCCATCCCCGAGCCAAACTGGGAGGTGGAGGACGGCAGGTTGGCAGAGCCAAAAGATGCCAACGGCACAAAGATGTGTCTTGCGAACTCCCCAGGCTTCCAAAACAGTCATGCCACCTCCTCCTGATGTTCAAAGACCTCCGCGCCAATCCCACGCTTGCTCATGTGCTGCCGCTGGCGGTGTTCACGGCGATGCTTTCGGTGCCGGGGTGGTTCAAGATCGAGAACAGCGAGCTGCCGTGGCACGTGCAGATGCCGGAGCTGTGGGTGTATCCGCTGCAAACGCTGGTCTGCGCGGTGCTGCTGCTGTTTTTTCGCCAGCATTACACGCTGTCGCCATGGCGCGGGCTGGGCTGTGCGAGCTTGCTGGCGGTGGTGGGGATCGGTTTTTGGATCGCGCCGGAGATGCTAAGGCGGGCGCTGATCGAGCGTGGGCATGAAGCGAAGGACTGGTGGGACTGGCTGGGGCTGGCGGATCGCTCGGAGGGCTTTGACCCGACGCTGGTGAAGGAGTCGCCGCTGGCTTACGCGGCCACGATCGGCCTGCGTTTTGCCCGCATGGTGCTGGTGGTGCCGTTTGTGGAGGAGTTGTTCTGGCGTGGGTTCTTGATGCGCTTCCTCGTGGATCAAGATCGGCCGTTTCAGCGGATCGCGTTTGGCACGCATCGCTGGCGTGTCTTCTGGATCGTGACGGTGGCGGTCATGCTCATCCACAATACGAGCGACTGGCCTGCCGCGTTTGTGTGGGGGGCGCTAATGTATTTCGTGGCGGTTCGCACGAAGAGTCTCGGGGCCTGCATCGTGATGCACGCGGTCGGCAACCTGCTCCTCGGCCTCTATGTGATGAAAACCGGCCTGTGGGGCTTTTGGTGAGGCATGGCAGGTAGGCTCGTTCGCCAGAACGAGAACGCCGCTCCGCATTCTGGCGAATGCGCCTACGCTGTCACAGCTCAGTAGTTCAGCGCCTTCAGCTCCGGCAGGGTGAACTGGCCGTCCTTGCGGATGAGCTTGCCATCGAACCAGATCTCGCCGCCGCCGTATTCGGGGCGCTGGATGTTCACGAGGTCCCAGTGGACCTGGCTGCGGTTGCCGTTGTCGGCGGGGCCTTCGTAGGCCTGGCCGGGGGTGAAGTGGAAGCTGCCGGCGATCTTTTCATCAAAGAGGATGTCGCGCATGGGCTCCTTGATCTCGCGATTGAAGCCGATGGCGAATTCCCCGATGTAGCGGGCACCTTTGTCGCTATCGAAGATCTTGTTGATGGCCGCGGTGTTGTTCGCGGTGGCCTTGACGATCTTGCCTTTGCTGAACTCGAGCTTCACGCTGTCAAAGGCGATGCCCTGGTAGATGGATGGCGCGTTGTAGCTGATCACACCCTCGACACTGTCCTTCACCGGAGCGGAGAAGCATTCGCCGTCTGGGATGTTGTGGCTGCCGCCGCAGTAGATGGACTTGAGGCCCTTGAGGCTGAAGCGCAGATCGGTCCCGGGGCCCTTGAGATGCACGTCGCTGGTCTTGTCCATGAGCTTTTGCAGCGCCTTCATCGCCGGTTCGAGCGCGGCGTAGTCGAGCAGGCACACGCGGAAGAAGAAGTCCTCGAAGGCCTGCGTGCTCATGCCGGCCTGCTGCGCCATGCTGGCATTCGGCCAGCGAAGGACGACCCAGCGCGTCTTGCCCACACGCCAGTTCTGCACCGGGCGCATCTTCTTCATGACCATCTGCATCTTGGCAGCAGGCACGTCGGAGCTTTCGGTGATATTGTGGCTGCCACGGACGGCGATGTAGCACTGCGTCTGCTTCATCAAAGCCAGCGCGTTCTTCGCGATGAGGTCATACTGATGCTCGTCGGCATGAATCATCTGCTCGCGGGTGATCACCGCATCGTTCAGGCGCACCATCGGCTTGCCGCCTGCGGCCACGACCTCGCGGATGAGCGATTGCCCGACAGCGGCGGGCACGTCAAAGAGGTCGATCCAGACGAAATCGCCTTTTTTGACCTTGGTGGAGTAACGGACAAGCTGGCGGGAGAGGGCGTCGATGCGGGGGTCGTGCATAAGTGGGGGCGATAGTGCCTAGCACGACGCGGGCGCAAAGTGGATTTTTGACCTGAGGCAGGCTCTCGACCTTCGCCTGAGTCTGCGGCCATGTTTCGTCGTATGTGTCGGGAGGGCGAACAGGGCCAGAATGAATTTCATCCTGAGAATGGGGAGTCTCCCCCGAGTCAGAATGAATTTCATCCTGAGAATGGGGAGTCTCCCCCGAGTCAGAATGAATTTCATCCTGAGAGTGGGGAGTCTCCCCTGAGCCAGAACGGATTTCATCCTGAGGGTGGGGAGTCTCCCCCGAGCCAGAACGGATTTCATCCTGACTGAGGGGAATCTCCCTTGGGTCAGAACGCAATCATGGCTGAGAAGGGGGAAGCTCCCTTGTCTCAGCAAGGAATCGCTGCTGAGACTGGGGAGCCTCCCTGAGGCTGGAATGCAATTCGTTCCAAGGTGCCGGACCTTCCCGTGGTCTGGAAAGAATATCGTTTCTAGATTGGCAAGGCGCGGCCTGGGCCGGGGGCAGCATGTAGCGGGGCTCTGCAATGAAATCCGGCCACGCTCGGAAGAGATGGCGGCAAACCTGTGTTATGACAGGTCTTCGATCTCACCATGCGTCACCTCCTCCTCTCCCTCCTTGTCGTCACCGGTCTTCGCGCCGGGGAACTGCCGAAAGAAAAACGCATCCTCTTCCTCGGCGATTCGATCACGCAGGGCGGTGCTTATGTCGAGTTCATCGACGCGGCGCTGCGGGCGCAGCATCCGGAGTCGGACATTGAGATCATTCCGCACGGTCTCAGCAGCGAGACGGTGAGCGGTTTGAGCGAGGAAGGCCACGCTGGAGGCAAATTCCCGCGTCCGGACCTTCATGAGCGTCTCGATCGTGCTTTGGAGAAGACGAAGCCACAGCTCGTGTTTGCCTGCTACGGCATGAATGACGGCATTTACCTGCCGCTGGGTGCCGAACGCACGAAAGCCTATCAAGACGGCATGCGGAAGCTGCGGGCGAAGGTGGCCGTGATCGGTGCACGGATGGTGCATCTCACGCCGCCGGTGTTCGATGCGGTGCCCATCGCGCACAAAGTGGTCGAGGCGGACAAGGTGGATGGGGCGCATCCTTTCAAAGGCTACAACGAGGTGCTGGACTTCTACGCGAACTGGCTGCTCGACATGCGCGACAAGGAGAAGTGGGAGGTGCTCGATGTGCACGGCGTCATGATGAGTGCTCTCGCTGAGAAGCGGAAGACTGATCCGCAGTTCACCTTTTCCAAAGACGGCGTGCATCCCGGCCCGGAAGGCCATCTGCTCATGGCGCGTCCCGTTCTCGAGGCCTGGGGCCTGAAGGTGCGTGACGATGGCACGCCCGATCATCCGAATGGCGCGGCGATCCTGGCGGTGATCAAACAGAAGCACGCCATCCTGCGTCCGGCCTGGCTGAGCCATGTGGGGCACAAACGGCCCGGCGTCGCGCCCGGATTGCCGATTGAAGAAGCTTTGAAGAAGGCCGCGGAGTTCGACGCGGAGGCCCGCAAGCTGGCGCAGTCGAAGGAGATCGTGTTTCCGAATCAAAAAGGCGAGTGGAACGGCTACGCGAAGCACGAACTGACCATCGCGGGCAAGCTGGTGACCGTCGTCGCGCCGAAAGCAGCCGCAGCGGGCCGTCCGTGGGTCTGGCATGGCGAGTTCTTCGGCCACAAGCCCGCACCGGACATCGCGCTGCTCGGCAAAGGCTTCCACATCGTTTACATGAAGATCAACGACATGCTCGGCTGCCCCGATGCGGTGAAGTTGTGGAACCAATGCCATGCCGAGCTCACCACGAGCTATGCACTGAGCAAGAAGCCCGCCCTCGTCGGCCTCAGCCGCGGCGGTTTGTATTGCTACAACTGGGCCAGCGCGAACCCGGACAAGGTCTCCTGTATCTACGGCGACGCGCCGGTGTGCGATTTCAAGAGCTGGCCCGGCGGCAAAGGGAAGGGGAAGGGCGATCCGAAGAACTGGGGCTTCGTGTTGAAGCTGTGGGGATTCAAAGACGAGGCCGAGGCGCTGGCCTACAAGGGCAACCCGGTGGACAGCCTCGCCCCGCTGGCGAAGGCCGGTGTGCCGCTGCTGCACGTCTTTGGGGATGCGGATGATGTGGTGCCGTGGGATGAAAACACCGGTTTGATCGAAACCCGCTACAAGTCACTCGGCGGCAGCATGACACTGATCCGCAAGCCGGGCGTCGGGCATCATCCGCATGGTCTCGATGACTCGACACCGATCATTGATTTCATCGCGAAGAACGCCAAGTAAGCCTCCATGCGCACGCTGCTCTTTCTCCTCACCGCCTTCGCCCTGCACGCCGCTCCAAAGCCGAACGTGCTTTTCATCCTTTGCGATGACCTGCGCCCCGACGCGCTCGGCTGCTACGGCTCGAAGCATGTCAAAACGCCGCACATCGACCGCCTCGCCAGCGAGGGCGTGCGCTTTGCGAACACCTTCTGCACCACGTCGCTATGCTCGCCGAGTCGGGCGAGCATCCTGAGCGGGCTGTATGCGCACACGCATGGCGTGACGAACAACTTCACCGAGTATCCGAACTCGATGCCGAGCTTTCCCAGCGTGCTGCATGATGCCGGCTATGCCACCGCCTACTTCGGCAAGTATCACATGGGCGAGAACAACGACGAGCCGCGTCCCGGTTTCGACCGTTTCGTGACGCACAAGGGCCAGGGCAGCTACTTTGACACCGAGTGGAATCTCAACGGCAAGGAGCGGAAGGTCATCAAGGGCTACTACACCACCGTCGTGACCGATCTGGCGATGGACTGGCTGAAGCAGCAGAGCGCGGAGAAGCCATGGTGTGCCTTCATCGGCCACAAGGCCCCGCACAGCTTCTACACGCCGGAGCCGAAGTATGAGCACTCCTTTGATGATGTGCGCGTGCCGTATCCTGCGACGGCTTTCCACCTCGATGACAAGCCCGCGTGGATGAAGCAGCGCCTCTATACCTGGCACGGCATCTACGGGCCGCTGTTTGAGTGGCGGAAGAAGTTCCCGGATGACCGGCCCGAGGCGGTGAAGGACTTTGAAAACATGGTCCACGGCTACTGGGGCACCGTTTTGAGCGTGGATGACAGCGTGGCGCGCGTGCGTGCGTGGCTGGAGGAGACCAAGCAGCTCGACAACACGATCATCGTCTTCATGGGCGACAACGGCCTGCTCGAAGGCGAGCACGGCATGGTGGATAAACGCACCGCGCATGAGCCCAGCCTGCGCATCCCGCTCGTCATTCGCTATCCCGGCCTCGGCGCTGGCAAGGTGGTGCCGCAGCAGGCGCTCACCGTTGATATGGCTCCTAGCTTGCTGGAGCTCTGCTCGGCACCCGCGTTGCCGAAGTCGCATGGTCAATCGTGGGTGAAGCTGGTGCAAAACGGCGATCCCGCCTGGCGCACGAGCTGGTTTTACCACTACAACTACGAGAAGCAGTTCCCCTACACGCCGAACGTCCGTGCCATCCGCACCGATCGCTGGAAGTACATCCACTATCCGCATGGCGATGGCAGTGCCGACAAGCACCTCTCCGAGCTTTACGACCTCCAAAACGATCCTGGCGAGACGAAGAACCTCATCAACGATCCCAAGCTCGCTGGCACGATCACCGAGTTGAAGGCTGAGCTGGCCAAACTGATGTTCGCCACGGGTCTCGATGCCCAGACGGACAAGATGCCGATGGATGAAGGCGTGAAGAGCGAGCTGCCGGATGCGAAGATCCGGTGATGCTCCGGCTGAGTAGCGGGGCCATTCTTGGCCCCTTCTGACGGGGCAGGAATGCCCCAAATACAGGGCTACTCCGTCACCTCGAGCTGCTTTTCCATCTTGTGATGGAACTGCTGGGCGGCGGGATCGTAAACCTTATGACCGAGAAGCAGGATGCGCTCGAGCAACTGCGAGCGGTGCTCGTGAATGAGATGGCTCCACGCACCGCGTTTGACGGCGTAAGCGGGTTCGTTGGCGAGATTCGCGAGGTCACGCTCGCGGCCTAGCAGGCTGCCGAGCTTGCGGGCACGGCGCACGCGTCGAGCAGAGCCTGGCAGCGATGGCAGGGCGAGCGTTTGATAATGCAGATCCTTCACGCGATGCCGCCAGCGGTGCAGCGTTTGATCGCGTGCGCCGTCGTAGGCTTCCTTCATCAGCCGTCTGCCCTTGCGATAGCTGATGGCATGAGCGGCCACGACTTGCTCGGGCGTGAGGTGATCGATGCGGGTGGTGTCGATCAACTGCTCAAGGGCGCACAATTGATGCTGAAGGAAGCTCGTGGAAGGCGGCGGCAGCTTGCGCAAAGGAATGATCTCGTGCTGCGGCGTGATGTGGAATCGGCGTGAGAGCTTTTCGACGAGCTTGTCTCGCACGACAATGTCGCGATTCCCGGCGCAGGCGTTCTTCACGGCGCGGATGTGCATGCGCATGGCCTCGAAGGTATGATCCGGCATGCAATCACGTCCCAGTCGCAGGAGGGCGAGGAGCTTCTTCATGCGCACCCGCAGTTGATGCGTGGCCACAGCCTCTTGGGATCCGGAGAGCCGCTTCACATCGCGTCGCGCGGCATCGATCAGGCCGTCGATGAGACGCCGGAGAGCCTTGCCGGAGGCGGCGGAAGGATCGCGTGCGCTTTTCATGCCGCGGATTCAAGCGGGAGGGCCTCCGGGCGGCAAGAAACAGTTTTTCACATTCGGTGGCTTTCTTTGGGCATAACTGGCGTCGGGCCGGAAATGGCTGGAGGCACTCGAATGGCCACAGGGGCAGGCGCAGGCCAGAAGGCGGTTGCGCCGTGGGGGAGACGCGTGTTTGGATTCGCGGCCGTTTTATCCTCCACCGTGTCTTCGCCCGCTCCCACCACCTCCGACTACGCCCTGCTCGACAGCGGCGGCTTCCAAAAACTGGAGCGTTTCGGGCCGGTGGTGCTCTCGCGGCCCTGTGCGCAGGCGGTCTGGAACCCCACGCTGCCGAAACACGAGTGGCAGCGGGCCACGGCGACCTTTTTCCGCGATGGCGGCAATCAATGGCGGGGGCGTGACCGCCTGCCCGAGTCGTGGGCGATCTCGGTGGATGGCACGCGCTTCCAACTGAGCTCCACCGACTTTGGCCACCTGGGCATCTTTCCCGAGCAGCGGGACCAGTGGCGGCGCATTCGTGAGGTCTGCGCTGCGTATCAGAAGCGTCATGGCCGCCCGGCACGCGTGATGAACCTCTTTGCCTACTCCGGCGGCAGCACGCTGGCGGGACGGCTGTC
>CALMTT010000729.1 GCA_937872615.1 uncultured Verrucomicrobiaceae bacterium
CAACGAGCCTCTGATCCGCCTCACCATACCATTCGCCTGCAATCCGATTTACCGTTCAATCACGTCGAATTGGCGCTGACCGCCATTGTGACTGTCACGGATGATGGAAAAAGCTCTGGCCGCTTGCGGTCTGAATTTGGCGTGCTACCGCCGGGTGATCTCCGGATGGCATTGGCCGCACCGGCTGTCGAAATAAAGGCCAACACCTTGGCGTAGGTCGCCGATGAAGCGTCCTGCCCGCTGGTGATGCCGGTAGTATTCTTGATACCGATCGGCTGCGCGCCGCCGGTACCATTGATGACGACGTTATCCACGCCATCGATCGCGATGTCCGCTGCCAGATCCGCCATGACGAATTGCTCCGCCGAGGGGGTGCTCTGCCGCAAGAGCTGCTCGCTCACATCCGTGATGGCGATGGCGGTTTTAGGGGTCATGCTGAGCTGCCCCAACGCCTGATCGGTCGCCGTGGTGGATGTGCCGTCGCCGCCCTGCCAGGAAACGGTGGCCTTTCCGGTTTGCCGTGCAAAACTGACATTTCCCACGAGGCCTGAGAGATTCCGTGCGCCCATCGACAAGGCCACCGACCGATTCCTGAGAATGTCGATAAAGCCCATATTCTCGACGTGGACGAGGTAGCCGCCCTTTGAGCCTGGCTGTGTCGCCATGGCACGAACTGCCGCCTCTCCCAGCGGACGCTGGAGCACTTCCCCAGGGACGAGGATGTTCGATGTCAGCTCGCGGCCCAACTGCTTGGCAACGGCGCGCGAACACTCGATTTCAAACGCCGCTTCATCGAAAAACTTCGGGTTTGTTGTTGTTAGCCTTAGATAAAGAAACCTTAGCTATGATGAATCATCAGTTTGAAGACCGTCAAGTGAGTAAAAACTATTTGGCAATTGTCAGGGGATTTTTGCCAGAAAGTGGGGTAGTAGATTATCCTTTATTCAATGATGCTGGCAAGGAACAAGATGCAGTCACCAATTACGAAACTTTACAAACAGTTGAAATTGATTTGCCCCATGGAAAACATGCAACCTCAAGATATTCACTAGTGAAAGCAAACCCAATTACGGGTCGTACACACCAAATTAGGCGTCATTTCTCCCATATTTTCCACCCTATCATTGGCGATCGACCTCATGGCTGCAACAAACAAAACAAATTGTTTCTAGAAAAGTATGCTTTAAATACGCTGATGCTCCATGCCCATCAACTTACTTTCACCCACCCCTATTCACAAGTACCCACCACCCTAATTGCCACCCCAAGTGCAGAATTCAAAAGAATTTCGGATGTCTTTGGATTTTCTGTTTGAATTTCTAAGTAATTCAAAAATAACTGATTAAGGCAATATTTTTTTAAATCCCGCGCAGTTTTTGAAAGTTTTCGTTGGCGGCGAAGGAATCGAAAATCGGATCTTTGTAAGCGAGTGTGATATTTGAGGAATTTTGCGCGTTTCCGTTTCTCCGCTTGGCAGTTGGCGGCGTGGAAATACCTTCGGGCATGAGCGCACGCACCTGGTTTCTCCTCAAAGCCTCGGACAAGGAAGTCTTTGGTCCCACGGATCTCGACACGCTGAGAAGCTGGGCCGCGGAGGCGAAGATCTCGCCCCTCGACAAGATCTCCGCGGACAACCGCCAGACCTGGAGCCGGGCACCGATGATCCCGGAGCTGCAGATGGACCTGCTCATCCAGATGCCGGACAACTATCTCTACGGCCCGACGAACGTGGCGACGATCCAGGAATTCCTCGCGACGGGCGAGATCGACGAGAACGTGACGATCATCAACTGCCTCGACAACACCGAGTCACGCCTCGGAGAGCTGGGGTGGTTCCGGGCGAGCCCGCATCAGACCCGCAGCGCCACGACGACCTTCCAAGGCACGGGCTACGACCGCTCTCCCTCCACGGATGATGCCGCCCTGCGCCGCATCGCCGCGCTGGAACGGCAGACGATGGAGCTGCAACGCGTGGTGGATGAATGGCAGCAAGCCTACCTGCGGCTGCAGCAGCAGTACATCGAGTCGGTGGGACGTGACCCGCTTTGAAATGATGAAGCCTTTGACGATGGAAACAATCCGCAGCGCCACGATCGCCCCGCCGCAACGGCAGGTGGCGCAGCCGCGCCTGCTGCCGAAGCCGGAGCCGCCCTGGCATGTGATCCTGCTCGATGATGATCATCACACCTTCCGCTATGTGGTGGAGATGCTGGAGGACATCTTTGGGCACTCGGTGGAGACCGGATTCAAGATGGCCACGGAGGTGCACGAGAGCGGCCGCGTGATCGTGGCGACCGTGCACAAGGAATTGGCTGAACTGCGCCAGGAGCAGATTCATCTCTACAAGCCGCGGCAGCCTTACGCAGACTGCAAAGGGCAGATGAAGGCGGTGATCGAGTGCTCGGAGTGAAACCGGGGCAGGAATGCCCCGAATACAGAATCGGAGTGAGCGACGCGGGGCAGGAATGCCCCGGTTACGGGTAGGCGGCGGCCCAATCGGCCTCTTGGAAGCCGACGAGATGCACACCGGCCTTGGCATCGATGAGCAGCGGGCGTTTGACGAGATTCCCGTGCTTGGACAGCAGTGTGAGCGCCTCATCCACGGACATGCCGGGGAGCTTTGATTTGATGTCCATGGCCCGATAATCCTGCCCGGAGGTGTTGAAGAGGGCGCGGAGATCACCGCCGCGTGCCTTCAAGGCCGCGCGAAGCTCCGCCACGCTGGGCGGCGTCTCACGAATGGGCAGCACCTCGGCCTCGATGCCGTGGCTTTTCAGCCAGGACAGGGCTTTGCGGCAGGTGGAGCAGCCTTGGTAGGCGTAAACCTTCATCGGGCTCAGGCGACGAGCGTTTGCTCACGAGCCGGGCCGATGCCGAGGAGGCTGATGCGGGCACCGGTGAGTTCTTCCACACGCTTGAGGTAGGATTTGGCGAGCGGCGGCAGGTCGGCGAAGTTTTTGATCTGGCTGAGATCGGTCTTCCAGCCGGGGTGGCTCTCATACACCGGCACGCAGGCCTCGATGTCCTCGATGGTGCTGGGCGGGTAGTTGAGGGTCTTGCCACGCAGGGTGTAAGCGGTGCAGATCTGCACTTCGTCGAGGCCATCAAGACCGTCGAGATTGGTGATGGCGAGCTCATCGGCGCCATTGACCATGACGGCGTAACGCAGCAGCACGGCATCCAGCCAGCCGCAGCGGCGGGCACGTCCGGTGGTGGCGCCGAATTCACGGCCCATGTTGTGCAGCATGTCGCCGATGTCTTCATTCTCGGTGACGAAGGGACCGCTACCGACACGCGTGGTGTAGGCTTTGCAGACGGCGACGACCTTGTTGATCATCCGCGGGGGCACTCCCGAGCCGGTGCAGGCACCGCCGGTGGTGGTGTTGGAACTGGTGACGAAGGGGTAGGTGCCATGGTCGATGTCGAGGTAGGTGCCCTGAGCACCTTCAAAGAGCAGGTTCTTGCCAGCCTGAATGGCTTCATGGCAGGCGACGACGGTATTCGTGATGTGCGGGGCCAGCTCGGCGGCGGCGGCGAGCACTTTCTC
>CALMTT010000730.1 GCA_937872615.1 uncultured Verrucomicrobiaceae bacterium
TCTTGCCCGTGAGCGAGAGATTGCTCGTGCCGTCGAACAGGCAGCCGTAGTTGCCGTCGCGACACCACGGCAGGATGAGCGTGGCGATTTCCATGATCTGGTCGCGCTCCGCGCCCATCGGGTCGAGCATCATCAACTCCTGAAGCATCCGGTGCGTCGGGAATTCATCCGGGGTGAAGTAGGCGAAGGCGAGGTTGCGGACCTCCTTGCTGGTCTTGGGTTCTTTGAGGAACTTCAACGCCTCGGCTTCGGCGAACTGATTCAAATAGACCTGGGCTTCGTCCGCGTGACTCGCTTTCCAGTCACGAAAGTCCGCAAAAGCTTCGAGGCTGGTTGCGCCGGGCGGCATCCGCTCGGCGCGAAACTGCTGGAGCGCCAGCGCGTGCCGCGCGATGTCGAGCAACTGGTCGTGGCGCTTCTTCTGCCAGTCCTGAAACGCATCCTCGTAAAGCAGGTTCAGGTATTTGGCGATCTGCGCCTGGCGGAGCATCTGTTTGTCCTCCTGCGCCGAAGTGCCAATCATCCGCGCCACAAGCGCGGTTGCGGCGGACAAATGATCCGGCGTGAGCGGCAGTCCCTTCGTGTCGAGATAGTTGATGGTCAGGTCGCCGTCCGGGTGAATGATGATGGGCCGCGCGCCTTCCTCGACCGTCGCCGTGTAGATGCCGTAGCTGAGGCCCTCCTCGATGATGACGGTGTAGGCGAAATAGCCCTCTGTCTGCGTGAGCAGGTCGCAGACGGTGACGGACTTGCCTGCGCCGGACATGCCCAGCAATACGGCGTGTTGCGGGGAGGCGGAATCCTTGCCGCCGGAAAAGGTCTGGATGCCAATGAGATTATCGTGTGGGCCGTCGTAAATCGCCTCGGCGGTTGCCAGGTGTCCGGTGAACGTGCTGGTCACGGGCAGCATGTCCGCGAGGAAACGGTGCTCGGCGTAGAGCTTCCGGTGTTCGTAGCGTCCCCACGTCCAGCCTGGCCACGTCTGGAAAAACAGGTTCTTTGAAGTGCTGGGCAGATTGCTCTCAAAATACTGCGCCGCGTTCATCGAGTTGATGGCGTTTTTGATCGCCCCGGCCTTTGCGTTGAGGCCGTCGCGCGTCTTGTCCCAAACGCGAATCGCGAACATCGCGTGAAACGGGATGGTCTGCCCCTGCATGAGCGCGTGAATCTTCTTTTGCTTCTTCTCCATCACGGTGAGCAGGGAGATCTTCTTTTCGCTGGCGTAGTCGCCGGCCACGCGGTCGTGCTCCTTTTCCTCCTTGCTGATCTCCTGTGAAATCGGAAGCGGATCAACGTTCACCGTGATGGTGTAGTCGAGCAGCCGCAGATTCGTGAGGCGTTGGATGATGCCTGGGTAGGTCGTGCGCGGCCAGCGGGTCAGGACGATGAGGCTGTGGTAGTGTCCGTCGAGGAAGAAGCCGAAATCGCTCTGGCCGCTACCCTCGCTGTGCCAACAGTTCTCCTGAATCGAAAGCTCGGGTGCAAATCCGTCCGCCGGGTCGAAATCGAACCGGTCGTTGAGCGACGGGTTGAGGAATCGCTTGTAGTGCCGGAAATGGTCGAGGTCCGACATCGGCAGGATGCGCGCCCCGCCTGAACCAAAGATCTCCAACAACAGCCGATGAGCGTGCCCAAACTCGGTTTCGAGTTGGTCGAGCAACGTGTTGTAGTAATCGCGGCGCGCGGCGGCGGTTTGAAACGCCTTGGGCACGTTCTCCAGCGAGCGCGAGATGTAGAAGATCACGCGCTGCCGCCGGAGTTTGCGTTCGGACATCGCCTGCCAGTAGCGCGAGAACCGCTCGTTGCGGGCGCGCTTGGTCCAGACGTTGGAGAACTTTTCCGTCTCGTGCTGGTAGCGCAGGAGTTCCTGTTTGAAGTCCGAGTCGCAATAATACTGGACTTGGAGTCGCTGATGTTCGTGGAGCGACGCGAGCAGGAGACAGGTTTGATCCTGGAAATCGTTCAGGTCGGCAACCGGACTGTTGGTGAGGTCAGGCGCTTCAAAGATAAAGCCCTTCGAGACGTAGCCGCCGCGCCGAAGATGATTGAAAATCATCATGTTGCGGATGAAGAAGCCGTTGGGAGCGCGCTCAAGCATACGTCAGATGCGGATGGGTTTGGCAGTTGGGGCAGGCTGCCCGCGACGGCGAACCTTCGCCACGATGTGATGCACCTTTTCCAAGTCACCCACGAGCCGCCGAACAGAGCGCGCCTTGCCAATTTCGTTCGTCGCGATGTAAGCCTCGCGGACGTGGGCCAAGGCGCGCTCCATGTGCTCGCGTGCGGTGGGGTCGAGGTCGTTGCGGTGGAGGTTCTCGCGAAGCGCGTGGTCAGCGGAATCGAGTTGTTCAAAGATGTAGCGGCTCATGGCTGGTCCTTTGCCAATGGATGTGTGAGGCGCGGGGGTTCAGGAGCGAAGCCGCCACCAGTGAACACGCGCTCGAAGATGTCGCGGTCGTAGCCGGGCGGCTTGCCCTGCCGCAGCCCGAAGATGTAGGCGAGGCAAAGCGCAATGGGAATCAGGGCAACGACGAAGGAGGTCAGGAACGATTGATTCAGCGGGACAAGCAGCACGAAGAACAGCGTGATGCCCGCGCCGATGCCGCCCACGAGCCACCAGAACAAGCCGCCTTCTAATCCCCACGTCCGGCCTTTGGAGTCAGAGGCGGCGTTGGTATCGGTCAATCGGAGTTCAGATTTCATGGACGCAATCAGTGGAAGGTTTTGGGCACCGGTTTTATTTTCGTCGGTAAATGGGTGGAGTTCGTGCTCGGAAATATTTTTTCCGGACCGACCCTCACCCCCTTCCCTCTCCCGCGCAGATCACGGGAGAGGGAGAAACGTCACGGCGTTTCAGTTGGAAGGGACACGGTATGCAGCCGAGGGCCGCGAGACAGGCCGAACGACGGTGCTGCGAGAATCGCCGCCCTCGGACACCGAAACCCCGCAGGTGATCTTCCACTCCAACCTCGGCCCGTTGCGCCGAAGCGCAGCGAAGGCGAGGGCGAGCGACCGATCTTCGACCTGTACGGCATCGAGGAGGAGATCGAACGCGCGCTGTCGCGCCGGGTCGACCTGAAGAGCGGCGGCTACCTCATCTTCGACCAGACCGAGGCGCTGACCACGGTGGACGTGAACACCGGCGGTTTCGTCGGCGCGCGCAACTTCGACGACACCATCTTCAAGACCAACCTCGAAGCCGCCGGCGCCATTGCACGCCAGCTGCGTCTGCGCAACCTGGGCGGCATCATCATCGCCGACTTCATCGACATGGCGCGCGACGACCACCAGCAGGCGGTGCTGGCCGAGTTCCGCAAGCAGCTGTCGCGCGACCGCACGCGCACCACGGTGAGCGGCTTCACGCAGCTGGGGCTGGTGGAGATGACGCGCAAGCGCACGCGCGAGAGCCTGGCGCACATGCTGTGCGAACCCTGCCCCACCTGCGAAGGGCGCGGCCAGGTGAAGACCGCGCGCAGCGTGTGCTACGACATCCTGCGCGAGATCCTGCGCGAGGCGCGCCAGT
>CALMTT010000731.1 GCA_937872615.1 uncultured Verrucomicrobiaceae bacterium
AGCAACCTCGTCGGCGGAAACCAAAAATTCCCGCAACCGCTCGATCAACTCGTGCGCGGCCAGTCCATCACGGATGCCTGCATCGATTGGGACACGACCGAGGCGCTGCTGCGCGAGGCGCATGAAGCGCTGAAATGACGAAACCAGAATGGCGAATGAGGAATGAAGCCCGAATGTTCGGACTTCGCCATTGATTCGTCATTCCTCATTCTGGTTTCGTCATTTCTAACATCTTCCACTCGCCTTCCGCGAGATCCTCCAGCGTGTACTCGCCAAAACGCTCGCGGTGGAGCTTGTCGACGTGCCAGCCCTGGCTGGCAAACATGCGGCGCACCTGATGATAACGGCCTTCGGTGATGGTGAGCCGTGCGGTGCGTGGCGCGATGATTTCTAGCTTTGCAGGCAAACAAGGCTTCTCCTCGTTGCGGAGCATCAAATCGCCCTTCGCGAAGATTTCGACGAGTGAGGCCTCCAGGTCCCGATCGACCTCGGCGAGATAGGTTTTTTCAATTTCAGCCTTCGGCGAGGTGTGGCGATGCACCAGCGGACCGATGTCGGTGACGAGCAGCAGGCCGCTCGTGTCCTTGTCGAGCCTTCCCACGCTAGTCACGGCCGGATTGCGGCGCAGCCATTGATCCGGTAGCAGCTCATAAATCGTCGGCCCCTCGTTCCCATCATGCGTGCAAACATAGCCAACAGGCTTGTGAAGCATCGCCAGCAAGCCATCCGGTGCTTCGAGCGGCTCGTCATCGACCGTGACGGCATGTGGATCGACTTTTTGATCTGCTTTGGTCAAAACGAGGCCGTTTTGCTTCACGCGACCATTCTTCACAAACAACACCGCCTCGCGACGCGAGCAGTAACCGAGCGAGGAGAGGACTTGATCGAGGCGGCGCATGCAAAAAAGGGAATCGCGGAGATGCTCCGCGATTCCCCGCCGGATTCAATAGCCGTAGTTGAAGGGATCGCTGAACTTCGGATTCGTGGCGAGCGAGGTGTCGGTGAGCGATTTCAGGAAGTTCACCAGATCCGCCTTCTCCTGCGCATTGAAATTGGGACGGCGCACGCCTCCGCCAGGGGTGCGCAAAGGCGGCGAGAGGTTCGGATGATCGACGACTTGGGTGCTGTAGAAGTCCACCACTGCCTCCAGCGTGGCAAAGCGCCCGTCGTGCATGTAGGGTGCGGTGAACTCGATGTTGCGCAGGGAGCCAACTTTAAACTTGCCGTTGTCCGCCGCCACGCCGGTGATGGCACCTTTGCCAAGATCCATGCCGACGAAGTTTTCGAGGCCGTTATTAAAGATGTTCGGGCCTGGGACGAAGTTGTCCGTGCCGTGGCAGGCGCTGCAACCGCCCGGCGCGTTGAAGATCTGGCGGCCGCGTTCCTCCGACTGCGTCCAGTTGGCTCCGACGACGAAATTCGTCGTGCGGGCAGTGTCGAAACGAGAGTTCACGGAGATGATGGAGCGCACAAACTGCGCGAGCGCCTTCGAGATGCGATCCGAGGTGACGCCCGGTGTGCCGAAGACTTGCGTGAAGAGATCGACGTAGAAGGGCTCCGCCCCGAGGCGTGTCACCAAGTCCGGCAGCGTCATGCCCATCTCGACGGCGTTTTGAATCGGCTGGAGCACCTGGTCTTCGAGTGTGGCGGAGCGTTCATCCCAGAAGAAGGACTGGCGCTGATACCAGCGGGCATTGCTCAGGCCCATTGAATTGCGATCCGTGCGTCCGCCCTGGAAGCCTTTGCTGAACCGATCAGGATCGGAGAAGCCGTGCGCCTGCTGGTGGCAGGAAGAGCAGGACACCGTCTGGTTCAGGGAGAGGCGCTTGTCATAGAAAAGGATGCGTCCGAGCTTGGCACCGGCATCGGTGGTGACGTTCGTCACCGGCATGTTGCTCTGATTCGAGATCGGTGGGACGGCGAAATTGGCCGGCAGCGTGGGATTGTCGTAATCGTAGGGCGAGACGGGCAGGTTCACCGCCGTGGCGAGCGTGCTGCTGAGGGTGCTCTGAAGCGCATCGGAGTAGGAGGTGCGGTAGAAGAGGTTCGCCGTGGAAGGTGCGTGCGCGGTGGTGCAGTCGAGCCGGCCGTTGTGGACCTTGTAGTTCTGCACGTTGGTCCAGTTCACGAGGTCGGGGGAGCTTTGCAGCGTCCAGACATGGTCGCCGGGATCGATGATGGTGACGCGGCTCGTATTCGCCACCGCGCCGGGGGCGAAACTGATCGAGGAACCTGCCGGAAGCTGTGCCTGAGCCACCGTGGCGACGGAAAGGGCAAGGAGGAGGTGAAGACGGGATTTCATGGGAGGGATGCTGGTTACTCCCGAGTTAGTCCCACGAGGATAAACAGCCCTGAGGGCCGAAGATGAATAAGAAGTTATTTTTGCGACTTTTCGTCGGACGAGTCTGACAGGTCCGACACGTCAGACCTGCCTTTCACTTCCTCACATAAAACAACGCACGGTCGTGGCAAAGCAGCACGAGGTCGAGTTTGCCATCGGAGTTGAGATCGAGGGCGGTGTAATCGTGGGGTTCGTTTTCGCGGCCGGATTTGCCGCGGAAGTGGGGATCGGTCTCGAAGATGCGGAAGTGCATGCGGCTGGTCCATTCCTTGGCTTTTTCATCGGGCTGGAAGAACTCGATGACACGACTCTTCGCAGTGTCGAGCAGGGCGAGGTCATCGGCTTCGAGGCCGGAGAAGGCGGCGGGGATCAAATCGCTGGGCTGCGTGTCTTTGAGATCGCTGTCGAAGGTGCGGACGGTTTCGAGCTGGAGGGAATCGCCATCGAGCGGGGTGATCTGGAAGCTGCTTTTGCCGAGGAGGAGCAGGCGCTGGTTCACGAGGCGGATCAAATCGGGCGTCATGGCGGGCAGCGGATGGCTGTGCTGGCTGCGATAGACGCCATCGGCTCCGGCGGCGAGGTCGTAGAGCTTGCTGTGGGCGGTATCGATGAGGGTGACGCGGAGTTTTTTAGCGGCGTCGCGGTTCAGCAGGGCGGTGTGGATCTCGGCGCTGGCATCGGGGGCGTTGAACTGCTCCACGATGCTCGCTTTGCCATCGGCACCGACGCGGAAGACGCGGGCGAGCTGCTCGCGGGCGATGACGAACTCGTCTTTGCCATCGCCATCGAGATCACCGGTGGTGAGGGCGCTAGGGGTGAGCTTGCTCACAAAGGTATCCGGGATGCCTTCGACGCGTTTGAAGGGCGTTTTCGCATCACCGGCGCTCAGCAGCACCTGCATGGCTCCGATGCTGGAAAACACGGCGAGATCGCCTTTGCCATCTTGATTGGCATCGAGCACGCGAAGGGCGCTGACGCGGCTGTTGCCGGTCAAGGCGCTGAGCTCGAGGCTGGCGGTGGTGAACTTCTTTTCCTTCGCGGTGATGCTGAGGAGCTGTGGCTTGGATTTGATCTCCACGACGGCGTGGATGCTTCCGGCGATGGTGCCAATGCTGCCGCTGGTGAGGGTGAGCAGCGTCTCGCCTTCTTTGGCCTGATAAACGATCTCGGGATAGGTGAGGCGGCCTTCATGCCATTTGGCGATGCCGATGGCCTTCTCCGTGCTGCTCAAAAGGATGACTTCGTTCTTCGCATCGCCATCGGCATCCGCGATGAGCATGGACTCGACACCGCCGAGGATGGGAAACTCACGCCCCTGGCTGAAGCCGCCGTTCTTCTGCCCGCTGAAGAGCCACAGGCGGGCGCTTTTCGGCTCGGACATGATCACGTCGGCATGTCCATCGCCGGTGAGATCGCCGTAGGCCACGGCGCCGCCTTTGCTTTCGCTGGGCGGCATGGCGTAGCGGATGGTGGAGGCGCGGTCGCTGTCCGGCTCGGCCTTCGCTTGAGTCAAACGGGCCACTTCGATCATGCCGGTTTCGTTTTGAATCCAGGCCACGCCGGTCTTGCCGCCGCCAAGACGGACCGGATGCAGCCAATGACGGCTGGTGGGAATTTCGATGCGCCATTCCTCGCCGAAGCTTTTGTCCTCCTGCTGAAGTCGCACGAGCAGCGCATCACCCTCCGGCGCGGTGTAAAAGAGATCAGGCTTCGAATCGGCGTTCAAATCGGCCACATGCAGGCCGGCGCAGCCGCTCTCGCCGAGGGCATAAGTTTGCGGATCGGCCCACTCGCCAGCTTTTTCCTTTTGCAGCAGCAGCATGAGCCGCGTGCTCGTGAGCAGCGCGAGGTCCGTTTTGCCATCCGCGTTCAAATCGGCGGCGGCGAGCACTTCGGTGTCCTCGGAAGTCGAATCGAGTGCGAAGTCCTTTTTCAGCGTCCAGCCGCCTTTGCCGTCCTGCATGCGCAGCACGAGCTTTTCATCGTCGGTGATCGCGGCGAGGTCGGGCTTCTTGTCACCATTCCAATCACCCACCGCGAGGGCAAAGGCCGCGTGACCGATGACGAGAGGTTGCTTGTCGAAGCGTGAGACTTCGAGAATCGGGTTCCAGCGATCCTCGCGGGAGGTTTTCTCCGGTTCGCCGGGCTTCACGCCTTCTTTGCGTTGCAGCAGGATCTCGATGCGGGCGCGATCCGAATTGATGATGGCGATGTCGGTGAGGCCATCGCCATTGAAATCCGCGGCGCGGGGTGAGCCGGTGGCCCAATCGAGTTTTACGACTTCGGGGCCGTCGAAGTAGAGGGGGGCACAAAACGCATTCGAGGCCATCATCAGCACCGCCAATCCTACTCCTACTCTTCCTCTTACTCCTCCTCCCGGATGGCCGAGGGAACGCTGGGGCTGCGTGGTGGAGGAAGTAAGAGGAAAGGGCTTCACGAGGCGGGAGCGTGTGGGACGTTCGACGAGGAGGAGGAAGAGTAAGAGGAGGAGGAAGATTCGCTGACGCGGTTATTTCGCTTCCACAGGCGTCGAAAGCATCTGCACATGCAGCGCATCGGGGTGGGAGTAGCTGGCGCTCATCATGGTGCCGAAGTACTTCTGGAACGTGGCATCCGAGGGACGATTCTTGGAATCCACGATCTTCGCGAGAGCATCGCCAGCGGCCTCGGCGGGCTTGGCGTCGTCATCGCCGCCTTTCGCGGGGCCTTTGCCGGGACCTTTTTTCTTGGTGGCGGACTTCTTCTGCGTGGCGGCCTGCTTCGAGACCATCTCCATGGCATTGAAGACGGTGCTGATCATCTTGCTGGAATCGGTGACGCCGAGGCCGTTGAAGCCTTTTGGCAGCAAAGCGATCTGCGCCTGAGCCCGCGGCGTTTCCCAGATGCTGCCGCCGGATGGGTCCTTCATGCGGCCGAGCACCTTGCGCAGTGCATCGAGCTTGCCGGTGCCGATGAGGAGATACTTGCCGGTGCTGACATAAGCGATCTCCGGCGCTGCGGTATCGCCACTGCCGCCGCCGCTAGCCTTGAGAGTGTTGAGCTTGTAGCCGAGGTAGTCGCTCTCCTCGAAGGCAGCGAAGCCCATGCCGCCGAGGGCGTTTTGAATGCCTTTGAGCGCGGTGCCGAGCTTGTCGGCGTTCTTGACCTTGAAGCCCATGACCTCGCTCTGCGTTTTGCCATCGCTGTCGCTCACCTGGAAGTTCGCACCATCGAGGCTGCCGAAGAAGTCATCGCGGATTTTGAAGCCGTTCTGCTGCTCAAAGCCGGCGAGATACATGTTCGCCATCATGCCCATCTGCGGGCTCAATTTCATCACCATGCCCAGCAGGCCGTCATACATCTTCAGCCACTCCACGGTCGAAACCTGGCCGCTGGCTACATCATCGGCGATGAAGGCGGGGAGCTCGACTTCCTTCGCGCCACTGGAGACCCACGAGAGGATGCCGGTGGGTTTTTCGGGATGGAAAACGAGCACGTCGGAGCGTGAGCGGTCATCAGCAAAGTCGAGCGTGATGGCCATGCCTTTGAATTCGCTCAAGCCGACGGCATCGAGGATCTGCTCCGGCTTCACATCACCCATCGGATTCGGCGCGGCCTTCTTGCCGTCCTGCTTCTTGGCTTCTTCGGCCAGCTTTTCCTTCAGCAGGTCGATCGCACGCGTGCCGTTGAAGTAGAGCGTGAGATCCGCCACGCCTTCACGAAGCTGCGCGAGACGCTCAAAATGGCCGCGAACCTCATCGCTGGCCTCACCGCTGCCGGATTTCACCGCGCCGATCATGTACTCCATCAGCCGGCGGTTCGTGGCCTCGATCATGACGCCATCGACGAAGCAAAACGCATCCACCCACGGAGCATCCGCCTCCTCCGAAGCCGTGGCGATGCTGACGCTGACGCCTGCGATGTCGAGCGTGCTTTCCTTGAGATCGGGATGATCTTCCTTTTTGAGGTGCTCGCGATGCTTGCGCTTGTGCTCCTCCTGCTGCGGCTGGTTTTGCGAGGCATCGCTGAGGCCGATGAAGGGCACGGACTTCGTCTTCTCCATCTCCTCGGTCTCGCCGATGACGATGAAGGCCACGGCGGGACCCGTTTCATCCTTCATCGTGTCATAAAGCCCCGTGCCATAGACGCCTTTGAAATACTTGTCCCATGGCAGCTCGCCTTCTTCCTTCATCGGTTCGAGCCAGCGCTTCGTCTCCTCGTCCTGCATGAACTTGCCGAAGGAGCTCTTGTCCCAGTCAGCGAGCAGCTCAGGCATGTTTTTGAAGGCGATGATGCCGACGGTGTCCTTCGGCATGAGGTTGATCCATTGCTCGACCTTCTCCGCCGCGAGGGCAGGAAGAGCGAGAAGCAGGGAGGTGAGGAGCAGCAGGGTTTTCATGGGAATGCAAAATGACGAATGACGAATGCAGAATGGCGGAGGCGCTTATCATTCCGCCGCAGGCGGCGGCAGGTAGCGGAAGCCGGCGTTGGGGTTGCGGGGATCGAAGGCGAAGGCTTCGCGGTTTTTGAGGAAGAGCTTCAGCATGTTTGCCGGGATGGAGAAGCCGAGGCCTTCCACGCCGACGCCGGCGGCTTTCATGTTGTTCACGCCGACGACCTCGCCGTTGAGATTGAAGAGAGGGCCACCGGAGTTGCCGGGGTTGATCTGGGTCGTGCTTTGAATGTACCAGCGGCCGCTGTTCTCGCGGGCACGAATGCTGACGATGCCTTGCGAGACACTTCGCTCCAAACCGAGCGGGCTGCCGATGGCGAAGACCTGCTGGCCCTGCGTGAGCGCATCGGAATCGCCGATGGGGACAAAGGGCAGGCTCTTCACCGCCTCCTCGTCGTCGATCTGCAGGATGGCGAGGTCGAGATAGCCGTTCATCGCGATGATCTTGACCTTGGTGAAGGACTGCTTCTCCAGCCCGCCCTGCTTCTTTTTGTAAACCAGCACGGTGATCTCTCGCTCGCCGGCGATGACGTGCTGGTTCGTGATGACATGGCCCATCTTATTGATGATGAAGCCGGAGCCGAGACCGGAAGCCGTCTGGATCTGCACGACGGCCTCGGCGACACGCTGGACGTTCTTTTCGACCGTCATCGCCTCGCGGCCCGGTTCGACAAAGTACATGTCCTCGCTCTGCGCGGCGGCTTTTTGGCCTGCGACGGCGGTTTTATCCGCCTCCTTCTCGATGCGGGCGATGTCCACATGCGGCAGCGTGATGACGGTGGAGCCCAAATCGAGCACGACAGCGTCATCGCGCACCTTCAGCACCTCCGCACGGAGCTCGGAGCCGTTCTTTAATACCACACGCATCAGCTCCGCCGCCGGAGCAGTCATCACGAGCAGGCCAGACGCCGCTAGCGGCAGGAAGAGGGGCATTTTGCGCATCACGGCCGAAAAGCTACGCACGCCCGCCGAGGGAGACGAGGACTTTTTGAGCCGTTTTGGCCGGGAGGGGGCCGCCGGGCCGCGGGAGGCCCCCGGCCCGGAATGCCGCTTGCAAAGGTGGAAACCGCCCCCATGTTCGCGCCCCTTTTCCCCTACCAGCTTATGTTGATCGGTATTCTCACGGTGGTCGAAGTCCTCGTCTGCCTGCTCCTCATTCTCATTGTCCTCATGCAGCGTCCGCGCCAGGAGGGCCTCGGTGCCTCATTCGGCGATTCCATGACCAGCCAGGTCTGGGGTGCGCAGACCACGAACGTCCTCCAGAAGTTCACCGTCTATCTCGCCGTCCTGCTTTTCGTGCTCACGCTCGCCCTCGCCGTGCTCACCGCCCGCGAACAGGCTCCGGAGAAGTCGAAGCTCTTCGGTGACAAGCCGGCCGAGCCCCCGCCTGCTCCGACCGCCCCAGCCACTCCTGGCCCGATTTCCGTGACCCCGGCTCCTGCCGCTCCCGCCACGCCTGCTCCGGCTCCCGCCGCCGCTCCGAAAGCCGATGAGAAGAAGGCCGACGCCCCCAAAGCGGACGCCCCGAAAGCTCCGGCCACACCCGCCGCCGCTGCTCCAAAGGCTCCCGAAGCTCCCAAGCCCGCCGCCGCTCCTGCTGCGACGCCGGCCCCGGCTCCTGCCGCCCCCGCCACCCCGGCCCAGCCGAAGTAAGCGGCCCCTCAGCATCCCATCTCCGAGAGGAAGGCCGCAACGCCTTCCTCTTTTCATATCCCTCCATCGCTCCCGTTCTCCAACACCCCATCCTGCATCCCCATGGCCGTCTCCATCACTGTCGATTACACCGGCGATCTCCGCTGCCAGGCCACGCATGGCCCTTCCAAGAGCACCCTCATCACCGACGCCCCCGTGGACAACTGCGGCAAGGGTGAGTCCTTCTCCCCCACCGACCTCGTCGCCACCGCGCTCGCCTCCTGCATGGCCACAGTCATCGGCATCAAGGCGCAGCAAAAGCAGCTCGATGTCACCGGCATGAAGGTCAGCATCGAAAAGCACATGAGCGAGGACAGCCCGCGCCGTATCGTGCGCCTGCCCATCACCATCGAGATCCCTCTGCCGGCCGATCATCCCGAGCGCAAGCTCCTCGAAGCCACCGCCCTCGGCTGCCCCGTCCACCACAGCGTCCATCCGGACATCGACAAGCCGGTGACCTTCATCTGGAAGGCCAAAGCAATAAGCCCGTAGCGGAAAACGTGAGTTTTCCGAATCACGCCGCCACCTCGATCCGGCTCGTGCCGCCGCTGCCGCGGATCACACGCACCTGGGTGGTGAGTCGTTCCTTGAGCAAATCGACGTGCGAGATGAGCCCGATGGTCTTCCCGCGTGAGCGCAGGTTCTCCAACGCACTCAAGGCGATCTCCAGCGTCTCCGAATCGAGCGTGCCAAAGCCCTCATCAATGAACAGCGAGTCGATGGGATGATGCCGGCTCGCCAGTTCGCTCAAGCCAAGCGCCAGCGCGAGACTCGCGAGGAAGCTCTCGCCGCCGGAAAGGCTTTCCATCGGTCGGTCCACGTTGGCTTGATACAGATCGACGATGCGCAAATCCAGCTCATCACCCGGTGCGGCCATGAGGCGATACCGCTCCGCAAGCACTTTGAGATGCTCGTTCGCCAAGCCAATGAGTTGCCGCAGCGTCAGCGATTGCGCGAAACGGGAAAACTTCGCGCCGTCCGCCGAGCCGATCAGCTCACGCAACCTGCCCCAACGCAGCGCTTCCGCCTCCGCGGCCTGCAACTCCGCTCCACCGGCCTCGCGACGCTTCCGCGCCTCGTCGTCGTTTTTGATCTGCTGCTCCAACGATCCCAGTTCCGTGCGTTTCATCGCAAAAGCCTCATGCAGCGTCTTCGCCTTCGTTTCGAGCTCCGCGAGTGCCTCCGCACTCAACACCGGTTGCTCAGCGAAAGGTTTCCGACGTGCTTCGAGCTGCTCCAGCTTCGCTTGAGTGGCCGCGAGATCGGTTTGCAGCTTCGCGAGCTTCGACTCGGCCTCGCGCTGCGTTTTCTCCGCGGCTGAAACGCGTGCTTCATGCTGCTGACGATCCTCCGCGAGCGTCTGGCCGCCGAGAAGCTCGCTCAACTGCGTCTTCAACGCATCCGCCTTGGCTCGCAGCGAAACACCTTCGGCCTTCAGCTCATCCAATCGCTTCGTCTTCGTCGCTTCATCGGCCTTGGCGAGCTGGATGTCGCCTTCGAGCTTCTGACGGTCACTGCGCTGCTGCGTGGCTTCTTGCTGTTTCTTCGCGAAAGCGGCCGCACGTTTCTCCAACGCATCGAGTTCACGCTCGGCATCCGCAGGCTCGTAGGCGCGTTCGCCAGAACGCGGAGCTTGAGGTACGTCCTGCCGCAGTCTGGCGACTGCGCCTACGGGCTGACGCTTGCGAGCCTCCTCGTCACTCCACTGCTCCAGCAATCCATCCGCAGGCGCATCCAGTTCGTCGAGACGCTTCCGCACCTCTTCCGCCCGCTTCTTCTCCGCGTTCACCTCCGTCTCGATCTTCACCAACTCGCGTTCGAGGGCCGTGAGAGATCGCTGGGCTTGTTCATGCTGCTTTTCGAGAGCGGCGAGCAGCTTCCGCGCGGTTTGAAGCTGGCTTTCGGCATTCACCGCCGACTTCACCAACGGATGCTCAGTGGCTCCGCAGAGCGGGCAGGGCTTTCCTTCCTCCAAATCATGGCGGTGATCATCCAAATCCGCCACGAGCGCTGCCTGGCGTTCCAACTCGCGTTGCGCGTCGAGCTTCTTCGCGAGCTGTTCCAGGGCCTCGCGATCCGTTTGGACCTTGGCGAGGCCTTCAGCGGCTTGTTTGGCTCCAGCAGCGACTTGGGCCTCGGACTCGTTCAATCGCGTTTTCAATGTTTGAGCCTCGGCGTGGCGTTTGCGGCCTTCGGCGAGCTTTTCGTGCGCCACACGCCACTCGCGCACCGCGACGCGGAGTTTTGGCAATTGATCACCGAGCTCGGCATCGGCGGCGTGTTGCTTGAGCCAGGCTTCGAGTGCCTGCGCGGCATCGAGATGCGCGGCGAGCTTCTTTTCGGCGGCTTCGCGACGAGCAGCGGCCTCTTTTTGATCCTTCGCCCAGGTTTGATAGGTCGCGCGGCTGTCGCTGAGCTGTTTTTCGAGCTGATCACTCTGCGCGGCCATGCCGGCGGCTTTTTCCCAGATGGGCTCACGCTGCGTGCGCTGCTGCTTGGCGTGATCGCTGGCGGTTTTGGCCTGGGAAACCTGAGCGGCGGCTTCGGTTTGAGTGGCTTGGAGCTGCTGCGCGATGGTGGCGAGCTTGGTGAGCTCGGCGACGATGCGCGACTGCTCCTGCTGCGCTTGGAAATGCTGGCTGGCAGCGGCTTGCTCGGTTTGCAGACGCGTGGCGGCGGCGCGGGCCTCGATGAGGCCGACATCGATCTTCGCGCGGGCTTCGTCATCGAGCACGGTCACGGCGCCGAGCGCGGCCTTGAGCTGGCGGGCGTGCTCGTCCTTCTGCCGATGCGTCTCGTGCGCGAGGATGGAGAGGTCGCGGTAGATCTCGGTGCCGGTGATCTTTTCGAGCAGCTCCGCACGCTCGTTCGGCTTCGCCTTCAAAAACGCGGCGAACTGCCCCTGCGCGAGCAGCACGGAGCGCAGGAAGCGCTGCGCATCCAGCCCGGTGAGCGATTCGATCATCGCATCCACCTCGCGGCCTTTGTCGGCGAGGATTTGCAGCGTGTCTGAATCGGCCAGCGTGCGCTGCACGGGCTTCAAATTGCCCGACTTCGTTTTTCCCAGCCTCCAAGTCGCCCGCAGGCGACGCCCGCCCGTCTCGAAGTCCACCTCGGCGAAACACTCCGTCGTGTGCCGGCTCATCATCTCATCCGCCTTCTCGTTCCCGTAACGCGCCGCGCGACCGTAAAGCGCCAGCGTCATCGCATCGAGCAAGGTCGATTTCCCCGCCCCCGTCGGCCCCGTGATCAAAAACACGCCCGCCGCGCTCAACGGTGCCTCATCAAACCGCACGACATGCTCCCCGCTGAGCGAGTTGAGGTTTTGCAGACGGACGGCGAGGAGACGCATGTTTGGAACAAAGTCTAAAACTAAGGGCAGGCGTTCGCGTGGCGGTAAACAAGAGGCGCCAAATCTTCGTCTAGCTTGTAGTCGTTCGAAGCATCTCCCATCAAGAAGAGATCAAACTCTGTGCATCCATCAAAAAACGCAGGCGGAAGCGATTCATACTCCACTCTTGCGTCCTCGAGATCACGAGATGGAAATCCATTCGGATAATGGGCTGCCAATTCTGCTAGGCGAGCAGCCGTCATTACGGCACCAATGCATTTTAGGCTCTCCAGCGTTGGGTGGACCCAGTGGCCAACATTGAAGAAGTATTGGTCTGTTCCTCCATTCCCAACTTCGCTCAGCAGGGTCCAAGCCAAAAGAATTGCGCGTGATCTTGAAGATAGCCCTTCAATATCCAATTCCTCAGCGGGAACGTCCAACAACAGCAAAGCTTCCTGCTCAAGCCAAACGCCGAGGTCTAAGTTTGATGGTTGATTCATGTTTGGATGTTCAAAGACTAGGTTGTCATTCCTTACTCCTTCGCTTTCAGCCCGAAATTTTCTCCTCCCTCAACGCCAGCAACTCATCAAACACGACGCTGAGTTCATCGCCTTCGATTTGTTTTTCGGTGAGGAGTTCGCGGAAGACGTCGCGGGGTTGGAGGTCGTGGAGGGTGGGGGCTTTGGCTTGCCAAGGGGCGGTTTCGGAAATGGGGAGGTCGGCGAGGACTTTGAGGACTTCGAAGCGGCCGGCGGCGGCTTCGCGGACCTGGCGGTCGAGATCGGGCTCGGGGGCGTCGAGCTTCACGGTGACCTCGGCCCAGGCTCCGGCGGGCACGTTTTGGAGATCTGCGGCCAGTGTGGCACGCGCGGCCTTGACGCGGATGAGCTGGCGGCTCAGCGGAATCGGCAGAACGGTTACACCGCAGAGATTCGAAGAGCGCAGAGATGAGTTTTTGGATTCTGAACTCTGCGATCTTCCAATCTCTGCGGTGTTTCCTCCGGTTTCCGTGTCGAGGATGACGACGGACTTCGCGTCGGCGGCCTCGGAGAAGCTGAGGGGGATGGGGGAGCCGCTGTAGCGGATGGCTTCGTTGCCGGCGACACGTTGCGGGCGGTGGAGGTGGCCGAGGGCGGTGTAGTCGAAGCCTTCAAACACATCCGCGCCGACGGAGCCGAGATTGCCGATGTGGATGTCGCGCTCGCTGTCGCTGGTGGTGGCACCGAGGACGGTGAGGTGGCCCATGGCGATGACGGGCCGCCCCTGCGCGAGGGTGCGGGCGGCGGTGAGTTGGGCGGCGTAGTGCTCGCGGATGGCGGCGCGGACTTGTTCGTGAACGGTGGCGATGGTTTCTCCGGCGGCGGCCTGGCGGAGGTCGCGCTCGCGCAAAAAGGGCACGGCGGCGACGACGCAGCCGCCGAGATCGACGAGGTTATCGGCACCCGCGTGGCCGAAGACATGCACGTCGAAGCGGCGGAGCAGATCACGCGGGGCGTTGAGGTGGGAGGCGGAGTCGTGATTGCCGCCGGTGATGATGGCTTTGACCGTTTTGAGATCGGCGAGACGCTTCAAAAAGTCGAAGTAGAGCGCTACGGCATCCTGCGGCGGGTTCGCAGCGTCGAAGACATCGCCGCTGAGTAGCAGCGCGTCGATTTTTTCGGTGCGAAGTGTTTCGATGAGCCAGTCCACGAAGGCCGCGTGCTCGGCGAGGCGGTCCCGCTCGATGAGGCGGGCGCCGAGGTGCCAGTCAGCGGTGTGGAGGATGCGCATGGAGGAGGAAAGGCGAGATTTGGAAGTGAGAGGTCCGAATGGTGGTGGCCGAAGACTAGGCTTTATCAACGCGAATGAAATCCGAATGACCCGCGAATGACCGCAAATGCCGTGGCATACTTCCATTCGTGGTCATTCGGGACCCATTCGGTTTGGATTCGTGTCAGAAATAGTCACCACTGCTTCCGGTGATGAAATGGAGTTTTGGAGAAATGATGTTGGCCGGGAGAGGGAAGAGACGCCAGATTTCCGTGCTTTGTCCGCCGAACTCCCGACCAGCCTTGTTGAACCTGCGAAATCACCGCCGTGGTGGTTGTGGCCGCATGTGCTGAGCCTGGAGGCACCGGCGGTGGCGATGCTTTGGCAACTGGGCCTCGCGAAGGCGCACGGGCTGCACTTGATGCCGATGGTGCATGTGGGCCTGGGGCTGGTGGTGTGGATTATTTATGTGATGGACCGGCTGTGGGACACCTTTCGCCTGCCAGCAGCGGAAATGGATATGCGGCATGCGTTTTACCGCCGCAATCGCGTGCTCTTCATGACGCTCGTGATGCCGCTGGCATTGGCCGCGGCGGCGTGGATCGCGGTGAAAGAAATCCCGCAGGGCATCCTGTGGCAGGCGGTGAGCCTGGCGGTGTTTGTGGCACTGTATTTCTTTGTCTATGTGGCACGGCTGGCTCCGGCATTGATGCCACGGCCGCATGCGGCGGCGCTGCTCTTCGCGCTGGGCTGCACGGCAAGCATTCGCTTCTTTTCCATGCCCGAAACGTGGGCGGACCCGCTGCTGGAGTGCGCGGTGCTGACGCTATTGTTTCTCTCCAACCTCAGCGCCCTCGCCGCGAAAGAGGAAGAAGCAGTTGGGAAGCCCGCGCATTGGCACACGGCGCATCCGACACTGCTCGGCGGCAATGTACTGGTGATGGTGGCGGTGCTCTACTACATCCAAAAAGGCAGTTTTGACGCCGTGCTCCTCGCGCCGTCGGTCGCGGTGCTCGTCGGTTTGGCTCTTATGACGATCCTGCATCGCTTCCGCGGCAAGCTGAGCGTCGAGCAGCATCGCGTGCTGGCAGACCTGGCGATGGTTTTGCCGCTGCCGGTGGTTTGGATGTGAACGGCGACGTGCGGGGGAATAGACAATAAACAATAGACGATAGGCATCGTGGAGCCGCGGGAGCGTTATGGTCTATCGTCTATGGTCTATTCCCTCGGATGCCAGCGGTAGTGGCCGGTGAGGGGGAACTCAAAGAGGCGGTTTTCGCATTGGGGGCCTTGGCCGATGTTGTGGACGATCCAGGGCGTGCTGCTGCCATCGGGCGCGGGGACGACGAGGGCGATGTGCGGGAGCTTGCCGGCGACGGTGCAGGTGATGAGATCACCGGGCAGGTAGTCGGAGCCATTTTGTGTGACGGGCAATGAAGCGCCCTGACGCTTGAAGAAGACCTGCAGGTTGGGCACGCGGCGGTGATCGATGTTTTTATCGGGAGCGGAGAGGCCCCAATGCTTCGGATAAGCAGCGAAGTGACGCTTCATGTCCTCGTGAACGAGCTTTTGCAGGTCGAAGCCGAGCTTGCGGTAGCTGCGGATGACCTCATCGGTGCATACGCCGGTATCGGCGGGCACATCTCCGCCGGGGTAATCGAGCTTCACGTAGGCCGGATCATAGCGCACGACCTGATGCGTGCGGTCGAGGGCTGCGTGGACGAGTTTTGAAGGCACGCTGTCATCGGCTGGCGCATGCGCTCGAGCCCGCTCGGCGATCTCACGCGTGTTCTGCGCCGGCACGGGCAGCAGCGCGAGCGTGAGGAAGAGGAGCAGTCGCTTCATGGCGGCGGCGGTTAGAAGCCGACGGTGTAAAAGAAGCCCTGCGAAACCATTTCAGCCTCGGGCAGCGTGATCCAGCGTTCCTTGTAGCGCTCTCCCCAACTGTCGCTGAAGGCGATTTCGTTGGTGTCCTTGTTGTAGCCGATGATGAGCACGACGTGGCCGCTCTCCTTGTCTTTGCGCAGCGGGCTGCTGGCGGCCTCACCGGCGACTTTGGTCTTCCACTCGGCCCAGTTGGTGACGTCCTTGCGGGCCTTGGTGCGCTCGTTGGCGACCTTGTTGAAGTCATCCGTGCTGAAGAGCGTCCAGATGACCGGCACGCCCTTGTCGATGTGCTTTTGCAGCTCCTTGATCTTGAGCTCGCCCTGCCAGGAATCGGCGGAGCGTTGCTTGCTGCGGATCTGCTTGGCCATGCCGTCAAAGATGGCCTGCATGCTGGTGCCGCCGCCAAAGCCGGTGTTTCCCTTGTTGGCGATGATGTACATGTCCGCCGGGATGCCGAGGAAGCGCATGGCACGCTCCGCGGTGGCGGGGGCGCAGTAGCCTTTCGGGCCTTGATCGACCATCGGGATGTCGCCGATGACGACATCGCCGTTCTCGCGTTTTTCGATGTTTGCCAAGGCGCGGGCGCGGATGACCTTGTCCACGGTGTCAGCCACTTTGCCGCCGGCATCCGCGAAGGAGCTGGGCACGATTTGAATGCCGACATACTCGCCCTCCACATCCGCCAGGAGGATGCTGTGACCACGCCAGTCCCAGCGCAGCATCGTTTCACGCACGGACTGTGAATCACCGATGCGCTCCTTCACTGGTGCGCCAAGCGTCTTCGTGAGCGCGGCGGTGATGGCAGCGACGTCCTTGTCCATCGCGGCTTTGACGATGGACGCGGCTTTCGCGGGCGGTGTGTCCTTGTCGAAGTGCATCTCGCCGCTGCCCTTCGCGCTGAAGAGGTCGCCCTTGTTCGCAAAGACGAGCGAGAAGCCAGTCACGCGGTCACTCTCCGCATACATGGCGACGGAGAACGGATGCGCGCCGAACATCTGGTAGTCGTCCTTTGTGTAGGAGCGAAAGCTGCTGGCGACCTTCGTCTTCGACTCCTGCGGGATGCCGAGTTTCTGCGCCAGCTCGTCGGCGGGGCTTTCCCAGAGCGAGGTGTCGGAGAAAAGCGGCTGGCCGATGGCCTCGTTCACCGCAGTGGGCGGCAGCTTGTCATTCGGCGAAGGTTTGTAAGTGGCCTTCGCGACCGCAGGTGCGGCGGGAGCACCGGCGGGCAACGACTTCAGATACTGCTGATCCGCCGCGGAGAGGGAGGCGATGGGCAGCGTGAACTGCTGGCCGGTGGCGGTGGCGATGGTCACGCTCGCGCCGCTGATGCCGAGCACGCGGGCCTGGACGGTCTTGCCCTGCGAATTGGTAAACGTGCGCAATTCCGCCTGGGCCATGGCGATGCCAGAGAAAGCCGCGAGAGCGAGGAAGAGACGGGTGGGGGGCTTCATGGCGGCCCTTTTATCGGAACGGCGGGAAAAGGTCAAGAGGGGTCAGCGGCGGCCCTTCATCCTGCTCCGTCTCCGACTCCTACTCTGACTCGAGGCGGAGTAAGAGACGGAGGCAGAGGCAGATCAGGCAACGCGCAACTTCCCCCGCCCGTGCTCGTTCCACCCGGCCGCATGAAAAAGCTTCTTCCGCTCCTCGCCCTCGTTTCGATCCATGCCGTGGCCCAGCAACGGCCGGACCCGTTTCCGATTTGGGATCGCAATCAGGACAGCAAACTCACGCCCGACGAGGTGCCGGAAGGCCTGCGCAAAAACTTTGAGCGCATCGACACGAACAAAGACGGCTTCATTTCCAAAGAAGAGCATCAAACCGTCTTCGCCCGCCTCACCAAGCCACCGATCCCGACGACGCCACGCCTGCCGGACAACATCGACGCGAAGCGCGACATCCCTTACGCCGGCACGGAGAACCCTCGCCAGCGTCTCGACCTCTACCTGCCGAAGAAACGCGAGAGCGACAAGCCGCTGCCGGTCATCGTCTTCATCCACG
>CALMTT010000732.1 GCA_937872615.1 uncultured Verrucomicrobiaceae bacterium
CTTTGGCCGAGGCTTGGTGGACACACCGAGCGAATTTGGAAACTTGGGGGAGGCACCGACGCATCCGGAGCTGCTCGATGATCTCACCGGGCGCTTCATCGAGCATGGCTGGTCGATCAAATGGCTGCATCGCGAGATTTTGAACTCCGCCACGTGGCAGCAGGCCAGCATCGCGCCCGAGTCCGAGCAGCGTGATCCGGAAAACAAGCTCTACGCCCGCATGCTGCGCCGTCGTTTGGACTGGGAGGCATGGCGTGATGCCATCCTGACCGCCAGCGGGCAGATCAATCTGACCACCGGCGGTCCGGCCGCGGCGATCAACGATCTCAAAAACACGCGTCGCTCGCTTTACGGTGCCTCGGACCGTCAGGACATGGATCCGATGCTGCGTCTGCATGACGTGCCTGATCCCGGTGCGCACAATCCATGGCGCACGGAGACCATCACGCCGCTGCAGGGACTCTTCGCGCTGAATTCACCCTTCATGCAGCATCATGCCGATGCGCTCGGGAAGTGGGCGATGTCGCAAGAGGTGCCCGCGGTGTATGCGCGACTGTTTCAACGCCAGCCCACTCAACGCGAAGAACAGGCCGCGAAGGCCTTTTTCACCGGTCGCGAGCATGATGAGGCCGCGTGGTCGCAGTATGCGCAGGCCTTGCTGGCCGGGAACGAGATGCTGTTTGTCGATTGAGAGCCTTCTCAGGCCGTGCGGCCGGGGAAACGCGTGCAGACACCGCCGCCAGCGATGACGTCGGGGAGCTGCTCGGCATGTCGGCCGCTCGCGATGATGCAGGTGATGCCTGCGTTCACCGCATCTTGCACGGCGCGGAGCTTGGAGATCATGCCGCCGGTGCCGAGTTTGGATTTTTCCTCTTCGGCGTGGTGGAGCACGTCGTCGATGTTCGTCACGACAGGGATCGGACCTTCCTCGGGCTTCTTCATGTCGCGAAGCAGGCCTGGGGCACTGGTGAGGAGCATGAGCGTGGTGGCTCCCCAAAACTGCGCGACGCGTGAGGAAAGCTTGTCGTTGTCGCCGTAGCGCAACTCCTCGACGGCGACGGAGTCGTTCTCATTGATGACGGGCACGACCTGGGGGAACTCCAGCAGCTTGTCGAGCACCGCTTTGACCCGCGGAGCACGATCGGCGTTCTCGAAATCCTCATGCGTGACCAGCAACTGCGCCACGTGCAGGCCGTGATCGCGCAGCAGGCTCTCGTAGGCATGCATGAGATGCGTCTGGCCCACCGCGGCCAGTGCCTGGAGCGTGGTGACATCCGAGGGACGCTGCGAGAATTCGAGAGGCTTCAAGCCTGAGGCCACCGCGCCGCTGCTGACGACGACGACGGCATGCCCGGCCTGTTTGAGGAGGGCCACAGCCTCGACGAGCTTGCGAAGCTGCACCGGGTCCGGCTCGGGCGTGCTCACTTTGGTGAGAATGCCGGATCCGAACTTCAAAACGATGCGCTGAGGGGCTGCGGTGGACATGGGGCGCGGAGTATGGCGGTGCTCCGCGTTGGCGAAAGCCGTTTTTCACCCACCTGTTTCCACGAAAAGCGGCTTTGGTGTCCGATGATCTGAACCGGAGGTGCAAGGCGACTCTTGCGGGTTGGCAAACACGGCTTAAACCAACGGCCCCATGTCTGACTCCATCCCCAACGTCCTCGCCGAACGCTACGCCACCGCCCCCATGCGCGCCCTCTGGTCGCCGGAGGGCAAAGTGAGGCTGGAGCGCGATTACTGGATCGCCGTGCTCAAAGGCCAGCGTGACCTCGGCATCCCCGTGCCAGACGGCGTGATCGAGGCCTACGAAAAGGTGAAGGACCAGATCAATGTGGCCTCCATCATGGAGCGTGAGCGGGTGACCCGTCACGACGTGAAGGCACGCATCGAGGAGTTTTGTGATCTCGCCGGGCACGAGCACATCCACAAGGGCATGACCAGCCGCGACCTCACGGAGAATGTCGAGCAGCTCCAGGTCTTCCGCGCCTTGCTGGAGATCCGCCGCAAGACGGTGGCCGTGCTCGCAGGCATCGCCCGCCGTGCTGCGCAGACGCGTGACATTCCCCTCACCGCCCGCACCCACAACGTCGCGGCTCAGGCCACCACACTTGGCAAACGTCTCGCCATGTTCGGCGAAGAAACGCTGCTGGCCTTTGGCGATCTGCAAAACGTCATCGCCACCTATCCCGCTCGCGGCCTGAAAGGCGCAGTCGGCACTCGCCTCGACCAAATCACTCTCTTCAACGGCGACGCGAAGAAGGCCTCCGAGCTCGAAAACCGCATTCTTCATCATCTCGGCATGCCAGCGGCCTTTGGAGCCGTCGGCCAGGTGTATCCGCGCAGCCTCGACATGCAGGTCATCGGCTCGCTTTGCCAGGTCGCCAGTGGTCCGGGCAGCTTTGCCCGCACGCTGCGCCTGATGGCTGGGCATGAACTCGCCTCCGAAGGCTTCGCCAAAGGCCAGGTGGGCTCCTCCGCCATGCCGCACAAGATGAACAGCCGCTCCTGCGAACGCGTGAACGGCCTCCACGTCATCCTCAAAGGCTACCTCGCCATGGCCGCCGGACTCGCCGGTGATCAGTGGAACGAGGGCGATGTCTCCTGCTCCGTCGTGCGCCGCGTGATGCTGCCCGATGCCTTCCTCGCTCTCGATGGCCTGCTGGAGACGTTTTTGACCATCCTGAACCAGATGGAGGTCTTCGAATCCGTCATCGAGCAGGAGCTCATGCGCTACCTGCCCTTCCTTCTCACCACCACCGTCATGATGGAGGCCGTCAAAGCCGGAGCTGGCCGCGAAACCGCTCACGAAGTCATCAAAGAGCACGCCGTCCAAGTCGCCAAAGACATGCGCACCGGCAAAGTCCGCGAAAACGACCTCCTCACGCGTCTCGTGGCCGATGAACGCCTCACACTGACCGATGCCGACATGCAGCGCCTCGTTGCGGCCGGGAAAAACAACACGGGTGATGCTCCCGAGCAGGTCGATGCCTTCTGCGCCCGCGTGAATGCCATCGCGAAGGAGTATCCGGAAGGTGCGAAGTATGAGCCGGGCGTGATTTTGTGAGGTGAGACCCAAGTTGCCCTGTTCCTGCGGAACAGGGCTCACCTTGTTGCACAGCAACAAGGCAACTTTGTCCTCTCAATTCCCACCCGCCATCACACAGACCTCGCGGCGGTTGGCGGCGAGCTGGGTGATGATGACCGGGCCGGGGGCGAAGCCGCGGATGAAGTCCACGAACTCATCGAGGCGCTTTTCATACACGGGCAGGTTCATCTTCAGCGTGAGGATGAGTCGAGTTGCTTGGATGCTTTCGCAGAGCCTGGCGATATGCGGGAGGACTTCCGGCGGGCCGAGATTGATGTCACAAAGCATCAGCGAGACGGCTGATGGCAGCTTCATCGCATCGAGCTTGGCCAGCGGGATGCGCAAATGCCGGAAGCCACCGCTGTCGTGACGCAGCACGGCCTCATCCATGTCGCCGGTGTCCACGCCGATGACCTTCATGCCGCGGTCGAGCAGGGCCAGCGAGGCACCACCGGGTGCGCAGCCGAGGTCGAGAGCCGTCTGGCCACGCAGGTCGAGCTTGTCCCAGCCTCGCCAGGCGAGGGCTTGCTCGAGTTTCAACCAGGCACGTGAGGGCGCATCGCCGGGCAGGGCGATGCGAGGCAGGCCGCCGGAGGGCAGGGGATCACCGGCGCGGCGTTTCCGCAGCCCGGCAAACAGCGGCGCATCCGGTTTGTCATCGATGACGATGCTCACCACATGCTCCGCGGCTTCATCGAGCGTCACGCCGCCCTTTTGCAAGGCCGCGGCAAGGCGGTCGCGGATGGCATCGAGCGGTGACCAGTCGATGCCGCCATCCTCCGGCACCACCCGAGGAAACACATGCAGGCAGACGCGGCGGATCGAACGCTCCACGAGCTTCGCGGCGATGTCGTCATCCGTTTTGCACGGACCGAGCGAGAGTCCCGAGACGCGTGCAAAGGGCGAGGCGAGGTCAAAGCTTTCATCGACCGGCGCACGGGCCTTCCACGTGATGAGCTGCGGCCGCATGAAGGCGGGCGTGAGCAGCGTGCCATGACGGCGGAGCACATCGGCTTTGAGCGAGGCCTCGCTGCCTTCACGGCAGCAGGCGAACAGGAAAGGGGAGGGGGCGGACATCAGCTCTTGGCCTTCTTTTTGTCAGAGGGCTTCTCTTCATTCTTCGTGGGAGCCTGCGGCGGAGGCTCCGCTGTGGCAGGACCAAATTCGGCACGCGTTTTCTGGTGCAGCATCTCGGCCTCGGCGGCGCGTTGCAGCTCGGCACGGACCTGCGCGGGCACCGCGCTCTCGGTCAGCGGCGGGAGCAGCGGATTCGGTGAATCTGTCCACGCACCGAGCGTGGGCAGGCCGGAGGCATCGACGCCCGCCATCATCTGGCCGGGATTGACGATGCGATGCATGCCGATGACGCGCAGCTTGGACCCGAACATGTAAAACACCGTGTAATCATCCGCGCCCTCGACGGTGCTGCTGCCGCGTTGCAGCACCGGTTTGCCACGCAGGATGACCTCGTCCTCGCTGAGCAGCAGCTCCTGGCAGAGCGCCTTCGCGGGTTCGAGGTAGTTCATCTCGACGAAGACGCGGCCTTTGGCCCGCAGACGACGCGGCGTGCCATCCGAGTTCGTTTTCGTGACCTCGATCGTGTCCGCGGCGACCTTGTAAAACGGCGGAAACT
>CALMTT010000733.1 GCA_937872615.1 uncultured Verrucomicrobiaceae bacterium
CGGTTCTCAGCACCACCTCTCTCATCAGCAGCGCATTTCCATCCCGCAACCAGCCTCCTCCTATAGATTGACAATCCTCGGTCCGGGACTTATCGTCCTCCACGCTGGACCTCGTCCACATCGGAGACCACCAGATGGAGAGTCCTTCCTCGTCAACCCCATCCTCCCCTGCTCAGAAGGCGCTTGATCGCATCGCGCTGCAGATGGCGTCGAGTTTGGATCTCCACGTCGTGCTCACCACTATCACACAGGGTCTCGTGGATGATCTTGACGCCGCCTTTGCCCGCATCTGGCTGCTCGATCCAGGCGATCTCTGTACCGGCTGTTACAAGGCCTCTGCCTGCAGAGACCAGACCCAGTGTTTACATCTCAGGGCGAGCGCGGGACTCTATTCAACTCTCGATGGAGAATACCGCCGCATTCCGCTGGGGTCGCTGAAGATCGGCAAGATCGCCCAAGGTTCGGGGCCAATGCAGACGAACGACGTGCTCGGCGACGATCGACTCCCGAACAAGCAATGGATGAAAGACAACGGGCTCCAGTCCTTTGCCGGGTATCCCCTTGTCTTTCGTGGGGACGTGCTTGGCGTCATCGCGATGTTCGGGCGACGCCCCTTGGCGGATGAGGAATGTGAACGGCTCGCCACGTTTGCCCATCAAGCAGCCACCGCGATCAAGAACGCCCAGCTCTTCACCGAAGTCGAGCAACTCACCAACCGGCTTCAGGCAGAAAATGTGTACCTCCGGGAAGAGATCAAACTCGACCATCATTTCGATGAAATCATCGGTGAGAGCCAGGCGATGAAGGCTGTGTTGAAGAAAGTCGAACAAGTGGCTCCAACTGATTCAACCGTCTTACTCTTGGGCGAAACCGGCACCGGCAAGGAGCTCATTGCTCGAGCCGTGCATGACCTCAGCTCCAGAAGTGCAAGACCACTCGTGCGCGTCAATTGCGGCGCGATTCCTACCAATCTCGTGGAGAGCGAGCTGTTCGGCCACGAGAAGGGTGCCTTCACCGGCGCGCTCGCCAAGCGAATCGGGCGCTTTGAACTGGCCGATGGAGGAACCATCTTTCTGGATGAGGTGGGTGAATTACCGTTGGATGCACAGGTGAAACTCCTGCGCGTGCTCCAAGAGCGGGAGTTCGAACGCATCGGCAGCGGCCATTCCACAAAGGTGAACATTCGAGTGATCGCAGCGACGAATCGAGATCTCTCTGCCGCGGTGAATGCCGGCTCCTTCCGCTCGGATCTCCTCTACCGGCTCAACGTCTTCCCGATTGAACTGCCACCCTTGCGAAATCGTCCCTCCGATATTCCGCTTTTCGTCCACGCGTTTGCCGGACGATGGTCCAAGAAGTTTGGGAAACGACTTGATCAGATCTCCCAACAGACCATGGAGCGCCTCATGCGCTACGCCTGGCCCGGCAATGTCCGCGAACTGGAGAACGTTATCGAACGGGCTGCCATCCTCTCACCAGGACCTGTCCTCCAGGTTGATGAGGTGCTATTCCAATCGGATCGAGCAGCAGCCGCTGACACGTCACGCACGCTGGAAGAAGTTGAACGGAACCATATCACCCTGGTCCTTCAAGAGGTCGCTTGGGTGGTCGAGGGGAAGCAGGGAGCGGCGACGAAACTCGGCCTTCATCCCAACACGTTGCGATCCCGCATGCAGAAACTTGGGATCAAGAAACCACGTCCCTCCTCCTGACCACACATCCGACAGACCATCTCCTCTGATATTTCGTAGATCCACGAGATATCGTGGGATTGCCCGCCTGTCTTTTGGCATCACTTCGAATCTTTCTCGCATCTAACTCCTTCCCTGTTCGGCAGTTTCCCCGGTTTCATCGATGACAACACGCCATGGCACCCGCCTTGCTGTATCAGCTCAACACGATGGCGATTCACATGGAAAAGCCCATCACAAACCATTTATCAAAACCGTTCAACCATCAAGGAGGATCCATGAAAACAGCAATTATTGTGATGTCAGACCCCAAGAATGGCTCTGAGGAGGCCTTGGGGCGGGTCTTTAATGCGCTAGCGTTGGCCGCAGAGTGCAAACAGAAGGGCGATGAAGTCGCCGTGGTCTTCAACGGCACCGGCACCCGTTGGCCGGCTGAGCTGACCAAGCTCTCGCATCCGGCTAATGGACTCTACAACGCCGTGCGGGACGTCGTGCAAGGCGCCTCGTGCGGCTGCGCGGATGTCTTTGGCGCGAAAGAAAGTGTGGAATCGTGCGGCGTCCCGCTCAAGAAGGACCATGCGCTGGCTGGCACATCGGGTCTGTTGAGCTTGCGCCGGTATGTCAATGAAGGTTGGAACACGGTCGTATTCTGAGAGCACGAATAGTGAAGAGATCAGCCTGGCAACGGTTATCCGTTGCCAGGCTGACTCGATGGAGGGTGAGCCGATGGCGATGAAATATCTCGAGACGATGATGACGGAGTCGGTGCTTCATGCGCAGCAGCAGTACTATGGCCATGCGGCAAAGATTACCGATGCGCCTGAGCGCGATCTCCTCGGCGAAGGGGAGGCGGAGTTTCTCGCCGCCAGAGACAGTTTCTACCTAAGCACGGTGAGCGAAACCGGCTGGCCCTACGTCCAGCATCGCGGCGGCACGCCCGGTTTCCTGCACGTTGTCAGTCCGACGCAGCTCGCGTTTGCCGACTACAAAGGCAATCGCCAGATGCTTTCCACCGGCAACCTGGCCGCGAATGACCGCGTGTGCCTCTTTCTCATGGACTATCCGCAGCGCACACGCTTGAAAATTCTCGGCCACGCCCGCGTCGAGGACGCCCGCCGGCATCCCGAACTCGTCGCGCAATTCGCCGCGCCGGAGACGCACGGCATCGTGGAGCGATTGTTCTTCATTGAGGTTGTTTCCTTCGACTGGAACTGCCCGAAATACATCACCCCGCGCTACACTGTCGCAGAAGTCGAGGAAGCCGTCGCGCCGCTGCGGGCGCGCATCGCCGAACTGGAGGCTCAACGCAAAAACCAAAGCTGAAGAAATCCTTGCCCACCACTTCACCCAATGCGGCATTTACTTAGCGCCCGTTCAGCCGCTTCACGAATTCGAGATGACTCATGGCCGATTGCAGAAGATAAGTTTTTTTCTGGTTGCGCGGGACTAGCCCAAGGAATTAAGTCGATTGCTGCTATTCTCACATCCGGATCAACCTCCTCCTGAGCGAGCTGTAAAATCAAAGCCGCGACTTTGCCCTTTTGGTAAGTTCCTTGATCTGCCCCATCTACAAGCAACTCAAGAGTGTCAATCCGGTGTTGGAACTTGGCTGGATGCGATGGGTGACGGAGGGCTTCCATACAAGCGTCCAAAGCAAATGTTGGCAACGGACGTGGGTGGAACCGAAGCACATTATGAATCATGTCGAACTGGGTATTATCCTCGTGCCTGGCTTTTCGCAGTTGCTCGCAACAAAATTTTGTCCCAACGGGCAAGCCAAGTTTTACAAACCGCTCCAACAAATCCCTCATCCCGTCCAAGGTTCGTCCTTGTGTAAATTCTTGCACAAGCTAATCCACGTGATTGTGCTCGAACGCCCATACAACAAGTGGTGACTCATGAAAAGCTGTTGGAGCGCCACACCAACGTGCTTTGCTGAAATACTGCTGGCGAAACCCGCTCATGGTCAGACAGGACGCAAACTGTTGCCAATTACGCCAATTTTCATTCCGGCCGTCATTTGGCATGGGCGCATTAATCATCCACCTGCGAAAAGAATCAATGAGCTTGTAGTCTCCGTTGCCATGGGACTCTGGCAGCCGCAAACGGCAAGCAAGATTGAAGGCCCAAAGATTGGGGCGATCTAGAAGCAAGCGAATGTGTGAAGTCGCAGATTCCTCGCTGAGAGCCATAAAAAGCAAGAAGTCCCTTACCGGCAGCCAATACAATCCAGGTTTTACCCCATTCACGCATTTCAGAGCTGCTTGTGTTACGAACGAGATAACCTCGGATTCAGAGCCTAATCCCAAAAGAACAAGTGCAATTCGCGCTTCTGATTGCAACTCCCGGTGACGAAACAGAAAGTCTTGAAGTGGAGTGCGCGGTGTTGACCAATTCACAGAATCAGGCAGCGAATTCGGATCAGCAACCAACTTTAATGTCTTAAGATCGTCGTCAGAAATGCTCCCTTGAGACAAAATCTTTTCGAGTCTGGCCCAGAATCCTTTTGGATCTGGCCACTCCAGATGCTCCCGCAGGCTCAGGTTTGGGCCATTTTCCATTATTGCCTATCTCCCCGGACGCTTGATACCGAGTTTTTGCATCCTGCTGCGCAGCGTACTGGGGTTCATGTCGAGAATCTTTGCCGCGCCGCGCTCGCCTTCGATCATCCAGTTTGTCTGCGTTAGCACGGACTCAATATGACGGCGTTCCACTTCATCAAGCGAACTGCCATTGCCAGCGGCAGGTGCAACTGAAATTGCTTCCGCTACTTTTGTCTTGGGTAACGCGGCTAAAACTCCATTAGCGACCGGGGCACGCAATTCTTCCGCTAGCAACAATACATTGCCCGGTGACAAAATCACCGCGCGCTCGATCACATTCTGCAACTCCCGGATATTCCCCGGCCAGGGGTAGCTGGTCAGTTGGTGCAGTGCAGCGTCGCTGATCTGGTTGATCTGTTTGCCCATTTTCTTGGTGAACTTCTGGACAAAGAACATCGTGAGCAGATGGATGTCGCTCGCCCGCTCGCGCAAGGCCGGCACGCGCAGCGGCACAACGTTCAGCCGGTAAAA
>CALMTT010000734.1 GCA_937872615.1 uncultured Verrucomicrobiaceae bacterium
GGATCATCGCCCACCAGCACCACGGCGAGACCGGGCGTGACTCCTCGCTCCTTCAGCGCGGCGATGTCGCGCTGGCATTCAGCGAGGACTTTTTCGGCGACCTGTGGTCCGGAGATGAGCGTCATGACAGGCGGATTACAGCTTCGCGAGCGAGTCTTCGAGCGCGTTGATGACGGTGGTCATGCTGGCCTCGGACTCGTCGCCCATGTTGCTGACGCGGAAGGTTTTGCCCTTCAGCTTGCCGTAGCCGCCGTCGATGATCATGCTGTGATTGCTCTTCAGCAGCGCGATGAAGGCCGCCACGTCGATGTTCTTGTTGTTGGCGACGCAGGTGAGCGACTTGGAGCGGTAGCCTTCTGGCGCGAAGAACTCGAAGCCGTTCTTCTTCACCCATTCGTGCACCATGCCGTTGAGCTTGGCGTGGCGGGCGTAACGGTTATCCACCCCTTCGGCGAAGATCTTCTTCAACTGGTGGCGCAGGCCGTAGATGAGGCTGATGCACGGCGTGGAAGGCGTCATGCTCTTCTCGCCGTTCGCTTTGAACTCGAGGAAGTCGAAGTAGTAGCCGCGGTCATTGATCGTGGCGGCGCGGGCCATGGCGGCTTCGCTGGCGGTGAAGAGCGCGAGGCCCGGAGGCAACGCGAAGGCCTTCTGCGAGCCGGTGAGGAGCACGTCGATGCCGAGTTCGTCAAAGTTGACCGGCACGGTGGTGAAACCGGACACGCTGTCCGTGATGAACATCACATCGGGATACTTCTTCTTCAGCGCCGCGATCTCCGCGATGGGACTGAGCACGCCAGTGGAGGTTTCGTTGTGGATGAAGGTGACGGCATCGAACTCACCGGTGGCGAGGCGCTTGTCGATTTCTGCCGCCATGATGGGCTGGCCCCACTCGACTTGGTAGGCCTCGGCTTCCTTGCCGCAGCGCTTCGAGACGTCGAGCCACTTGTCGGAGAAGGCGCCGTTGCAGCAGTTGAGCACTTTTTTCTTCACCAGATTGCGGATGGAGCCCTCCATCACTCCCCAGGCGGAGGAGGTGCTCAAAAACACCTGCTGCTTCGTGCCAAACAGCGTCTGCAGCATCGGCTGGATCTCGGCGTAGAGGTCCTGAAAGCCCTTCCCACGGTGGCCGATCATCGGTTGCGCCATGGCGGCGTAGGTGTCAGCGCTGACTTCGACGGGGCCGGGGATGTAGAGTTTGACGTGCTTGCTCATGAAGTGGGGGTGGGGGGGAAAGAGGGCGCGATAGTAGGAGGCACCTCGCCGGGCGCAAGGCGCAATCCGGACTGCTTTCGACGCTCGCTGCCGTTCCTTTATCGCCGGATGCGCAGGAACAGATTCACGCCTTCCGGCTCCCAATCGACCGTGATGGCGCTTTGCGGCGCTCCGGCCTCCCTCGCCAGCTCGATGAGCTGCTTTTCATTGCGATGGATCAGCGTCCAATCGCCCAGCAGCTCCATGTAATCCCGACTGGTGTTCAGCGGGGAGAAATTGCCAATCACCAGCTCGCCGCCGGCCTTGGTGACGGAGATGAGCGATCTGAGGAGGAACACAAAGCTGCGGTCCATCAGGTAGTCGAACAAGCCTGCTGACCAGACGAGGTCATAGCCTTTCGCCGGGAGGAAACGCATCGCATTGCGGTGGTGAAACTCCACGCGCTCGATGAATGGCCGGCAGAGGTTTCGCGCATGCTCGATGGCATGCACATCGGCATCCACGCAGTCGAAAAGCACCTCCGCCCTGGGATTGTCCAGCATCCATTCGCGAAGATCACGAGCCGGACCGCTGGCCACATTCAGCACGCGCATCGCACTGCTGCGTGTCGTTGCATGGTGCTCGTCGAGCAAGCCTTGGAAGTAGGCCTTGCGATTGCGCACAGCGATCGGAGCCGCCTGCGCATGGAAAAACAGATCCCAGCGCCGCAAATGAGATTCGCTGGACACTCTTTGACGGTAAATGCCATCGATCACCTCGAAGTCGCCGCTGTAGCCATATTTCCGTTCGAGAGCCATGGCCTGCATGGAACCCTCAAAATGCCTCCGCGTGAGGTCTTTGGCATAGGCGAGCACATCGGCACGTTTGGTCACCTCAGCACGCACGGCGTCGCCCAGATGCCGGAGCTTCTGATTCAGCAAAGCGTAATCCGACGGCAACGGCCCACCATCCGCGATCAATTCGTGAATCATGCCATCCAGCTCCATCAGGGGACTGGCGGGGCTGTGGGAGCGGGACTTGGTGCGCTCAATAGGGCGTTCGAGAACGGCAGCGGGCGGCATTCGTCTTATATTAAACACATCTTAAATAAAACGGAAACAAAAAATGCGGCCGCAACCCGCTTCGAAGCTCATCCACCTTCCCGCTAACTTTTTCCTGCTTCCATTCGTTCTTCGCAGAGTTAAAACCAGCCTACCACCCAGCACCATGATCCGCCCCGTCCTCTTCGCCTTCGGTTTTTGCCTTCTCTCGTCCGTCACCGCCACCGCCCAAGGTCCGGGCCCAGGCCCTGGCCCGAGACGTGGCGGCGACCGTGAACCGGCACCCCAGTTGCCACCTCCGTCCATTCCGCTGACACCCCAGCAGATTGAAACCATCAGCAAGCAACTGGCCGAGCTCGAAAAGCAGATCATGGAGATGCGTGGCAGCACCCTCACCACCGTCATGGCCAAGCTGCGCTCCGCCGTCGCCAGCGAGGCCGCCGCCCTGAGTTTCTACCTCGACTGCGAAAAGCTGGTCAACGTGGACCGCAAAGACCTCGACAAGACCGAGGAACGCCAGCGCAAGGAGCAGATGGAGCGCAACGCAGAACGTCGGAGTGACAAAAAAAACGAGGAGCAGGAGGGAGACCTTGGTGCTGCGGTGAAACTTCACATCGAGTACCTGCTGCTCACCCTTGAAGCCCATGAAACGAAGGAGGCGGACAAGGAGAAGCTCCTGCCCAAGCTCCAGGCTTTCATCCAGGAACTCCTCTCCAAAGCAGACAAGCTCAAAGGCCGCTCGGGAGGGCTGCTAGGCCGTGATGTCGCAGGCAGCGTGATCGCCCAAGCTTTCCAGATCGAACGCTTCCTCGAGGGCGGACCGCGCTGGACGACCCGGCCGATGGACATCGGAGGCATGTACGACCGTTTCATCCTGCCCCAATTCAAAGAGCAGAAGCCGGATGCGCTCGCTGCGCAGTTTGATGCCCGCATCACCGCAGAAGGAACGATCAAGAAAGGCCAGCTTCCCGAGCCTGAGTTCCAAATCTGGATGCAGCAGGAGCTTCCGGAACTGAAGTGGCAGCGTGCGAACTACCTCCTGCGCAACGGCCCCACGCCGGTCAACGCCCTGAAGGACATGCTGGATCACATCAAAACCTACCCAAGCCACCCAAGCGCTCCCGGCTGGCTCGCGGAAATGCGTTCCGTCATCGATCCCGCTAGCGGCGCCGCACCGGTGCAGTAAATCCACGCCATGATCGAAAAGCGCACGGCCCTCTCAGCCTTTGTCCGCGGCTTTGCGCATGCGTTTCGCGGCATCGGCGTCAGCCTTCGCACGCAGCGAAACCTGCGGATTCATGCCGTGGCGACTCTGGTCGCATCCGGGCTCAGTTTCTGGCTCGACATCGCAACCTGGGAATGGTGCGCCGTGCTGCTGGCTTGCGGAGCGGTGTGGACGGCCGAATTGCTCAACACGGCCATCGAGCGCCTCGCCGACCGTGTCACCTTGGAACACGAGGACATCATTCGGGATGTGAAAGATGCTGCTGCTGGTGCGGTGCTCATCATGAGCATTGCCGCGGCGGCCTTGGGCATGATCATTTTCCTGCCGAAGCTTCTCCAGCTCTAAAAACGGCTTTCGTTTGACGGTGTTCCGGGCTTTAAAAGCCTCCTCAAACACACCAACCGATCCATACCATCCATGAGCTTCTCCGCCCAACTCACTGAAGACATCAAGAACGCCATGAAGGCCAGGGACACCGTGGTGCTGAATGTCGTCCGAGGGCTCAAGTCCGCCCTCAAGTATGCCGCCATCGAAAAGCTCGGCGCCGAAGGTGAACTGGCCGAGGCGGACGCGATGGCCGTCGTCCGCAAAGAGATCAAAAAGCGCCAGGACAGCGTCGCCAGCTATGAACAGGCCAACCGCCAGGATCTCGCAGACACGGAGAAAGCCGAAATTGCCGTGCTGGAAAAATACCTGCCAGCCGCAATGAGTGCCGAGGAGATCACCAAACTGGTCGAAGGCGTCATCGCCGAACTTGGAGCCACCTCGAAGAAGGAGATGGGCGCCGTGATGAAAGTGCTCCAGGAACGCACAGCCGGCCGCGCCGATGGCAAAACACTTTCTGGCGAAGTCTCAAAGCGCCTCGCATGAGCCGCTGTGCCGTCATCATCGTGGCCGCGGGCAGCAGTCGCCGCATGGGTTTCAACAAGCTCTTGGCTTTGCTGGGCGGCGAGCCGGTGCTGCGCCGCACGCTTGGTGCTTTTCAAGCCTGTCCCGATGTCAGCGAGATCATCCTCGTCGCCAGTCAGGAGGCGAGTGATGCCGCTTCATCTTGGGAGGTGCCAAAGCTCACCCGCATCGTCCCCGGCGGAGCGGAACGCCATTTTTCGGTCAAAGCCGGCCTTGATGCCGTTTCGCCCGATTGTGACCTCATCGCCATTCATGATGGCGCGAGACCTTTGATCGCCGTGAGCCAGATCAAACGCTGCATTGAGTCCGCACGGACCCAATACGCCGTCACCTGCGCCCGACGCATCACCGAGACCATCAAACGGGCAGATGACCAAGGCCGCATCACCGGATCGATCGACCGCGAAAACGCGTGGATCATGGAAACACCCCAGATTTTCACCCGCAAGCTCATCACCCGCGCTTACGAGGCGGTGCTGCGGGATGGATTGCTCGTCACGGACGAGGTTTCAGCCGTTCAACACCTCGGCGAGCCGGTTTATGTCGTCGAAAACGCGACGGTGAATCCAAAGATCACGCTTCCGGGGGACATTCAGTCCGCGGAGCGCTTCTTGCTTTGACCTTCCCGGTCACTTTCCCCCCAGCTTCGCATCCAGTTCCGCCAGATTGAAGCGGACACTTACCACATAGGCCTCCTCGCCCTCCGTCCAGTGACCGTAGGTGGTCGTGACAAAGGTGCCATCCGGCAGCACTTCGACACCGGGATAGGTCGTGTCCTGGCCCTTCTTGTTATCCATGATGCGGACGCGATACTGCCCTTCGGTGCCCTTCACGATGTCCTCGTAATGACCAATCCAGCCCACCCAGTCTCCTTTTGTGGGACTCACATGGGTCGTGTCACGGAAGCTGATGAAGAGGCGGCCGTCCGGCGCATAGCGGGCCACATGCCGGTCACCCGTGAGCGAGGCGGGCAGTTCCTTCGGCAGCGACCAGGTGAGGCCCTCATCATCGCTAAAGATGACAAAGGAGTTGTACTTGCGGCTGTTTTCCCGCAGCAGCACGGCGATCTGTTTGCCATCAGGCGAGCGCAAGGCGCCGGGCTCGCAGAGGTTCGCATCGGGCAGCATTGCGATGGGCACAGGCACGCTCCACGTCAGCCCGCCATCTTTGGACAGGCAGGTGTAAACCCAAAATCGCCACGGTTTGGCGGTCGAGGAGCTGTAGCCGGGCACATGGGGGCTCTGGATGCGGTATTTCTCCACCTCGCCTCCGCGGATGAAGCGCCCGTCATCATGGAAGAAGGCCAGGTAGTGCCCCGGCGTCTTCAAATCGATCACGGTGGCCATGGTCACCACGCCACCAAAGTCACCGATGGGCTTCAGTTCGCTCCACTTCGCGCCATCATCCTCCGTGACGGCCATGCGGATGGGATAAAGACCGCTGAACATGATGATGCGCCTCTTCCCTGCCGCGTCGATGACGCGATGCAGCGTGGGAACCTCCAGCGAAGTGGCCCATGATGCCGGCGTGGGCAGGCGTTCACTCCATGTGAGGCCGGCATCGCCGCTGCGCTTGTAAACGATGGCCCCGCGGCCGTGCCCCTTCGGATACACGGTGAGCATCGTCTTGTGGTCCTCCAGCAGCACGGTGGTGGGATGGCCGAGATACTGCCCCTTCTCACGATCCACGATTATCTGGCGCTGCGTCTCTCCGCTAATGTCCACGACCGGAATCGTGTAACCCGGCGGGAGCTGTGTTTTCAGGTTCTTCGGCGGCGCGAGGGTGACATCGGCCTTTTGCAGCTTCGTCTGGGCATGGAGAGAAGTGGCCAGCAGCAGTGGAATGAGGATGCGCGAAATCATGGCACTGCACCAAACGGCCCGCCCCATGGTCACCTAGCCTGGCTCCTCGCCGGGACCACCACGGAGCCACGGCGGAAGCGTCACGGGAAGGGATACGTCACCTTCACCGCTCCAAAGCGCCGCTCGCTCGCCGGAATGGCGATTTGATCCTCCACCGTGACCACCTCGTAAGTGCCATCCGTCGCGATCACGGTGGGAATGGATGCCGCCGGGGACAAAGTGAGAGGCACATTGCCAAAATGGACAACGCAGCTCATTCCGGAGGCATCCGACACGCGACGGACAAAGGTGGCCTTGATTCGGC
>CALMTT010000735.1 GCA_937872615.1 uncultured Verrucomicrobiaceae bacterium
CGCCTCTCTCCCTCCAGGCCCAGACGGGCGGCGACTGGACGGGATGGCTGGGCCGGCTCGGCGAGACCGTGGCGCTCCAGCTCTTGTCGTTGTAGCCCAGCACATCCACGCCGCTGAAATACGGCCGCGTCACGCCCTTCTTCGGAAAATGCAGGCAGGCACCGAACTTCCCCTCCGGACTCAACTTCACCTCGTCATTCGGCATGCACGGCACCAACTCCTTGCCCTTCTTCATCAAACAAGCCTTCCCGCCCCTGCTGAAGTCCGCGTCGAGGCCCGCATCAAACGACGCATGAAAAGTCAGCGCCGATTTCAAAGCCTCCTGCGCACAAACAATGGGCGACAGTCCAACAGCAAGCAGCAGCAACAACGTGGTTTTCATGCGATGAAGCACCAAACGCCGCACAGCGGACTGTTTTTACCCCGTCCTACGAGCACGACGAAGGATGTGTTTGCGGCGCTGCGGCCCGGCGGGTATGTTTAACATGCATGAAACACCTTCTCGTCGCTGCCGCCCTTCTTTGCCCGGTTTTCTCCCTTTCCGCTGGCACATCCGTTGCCTCATCAGGCCCCGTCATCGCCTCTTCGATTGATCCGTGGTCACGCCACGCGGTCGATTTTGAGACCGGCATGCTTTGGAAAGTCGGTGGCGATACGCCGCTGAACTATCGCATCGTGCCCTTCATGCTCTCGTGGCGCTCGCCGGACATGTTTGGTGCTCGTTTCGACAACGGCTCCGCCCTCGTCGTGCGCAATCGCATCTCGCTCATGGGCAACTGGTTCGAAACCGGCGCGGAGAACCGCTACCTCGGCTTCTCGGCCGCTCCGTCCATCGAGTGGTGGTCGCCGTGCAAGTGCTGGGCCTTGTTTGGTTCCATCGGTGGCGGCATGGGCTGGGTGGATTCGCAGGGCGTGCTCGGCGGCCAGGGCCAGGACCGCACGCTGAACTGGTTCGGCCAGCTCGGCATCGAGCACCGTCTCACGGATCACCTCTCCGTCCGTGCCAGCAGCTACTTCCAGCATCACTCGAATGGTGGCGCCACGAATCCGAATCCCGGCCTCAACTCGCTCGGCTTCCTCGTCGGTGCCGCATGGGCGTTTTGATGGCCTTGCGCCTCAATAAGTGAAGTCGGCGTATTCCAGGAAGAAGCTGGAGTAGTCCGGCTCATTAACCGGCGCAGGCACGGGATCGATGATCAACTGGTGAAAGCTGCGCTGCTCCACCGGCAGCACGACGGGCAGTGTGACCACCGTCCCCTGCCCGATGATGTCACCACCTTGCTGTGCCCACGTGGTGAGGTTCGTGCTGGTTTGATGTTTGTAGCGAAGCTGTGAACGCCCATCCCAGCGCACCTGCAGACCACCCGGCACGTTCGGATCAGGCTCAGGCCTGAGCGTGTGACGACGCAGGCGGAACTCGAGCCACTTCAGCGTCTCGTCATGGGCGAGGCGATTGGCCTTTTCATCCGCACTCTCGAGTCCCGTGTTCCAATTGGCCTGCGTCTCGATGGTGGTTTCATCGAAGGAATGATTCACGAGGTGGAAGAGGTGATGCTGCACAAAGGGATTCGGCAGGCCTAGCGTCGCCGCCTGGGCACCGGAGGCCACCGTCAGCTTGATCGGGTAGAGGTTTCCGGTCTTTGGCGACGCGTTCGGATCATTCACGCCCATCAGCGAGTCATTCGTGCCATGAAACATGACCACCTGCATGCGCCGGTCCGGCAGGTAGCGCCCGGCCAGCTTGCTGCTCGGCGAGCCGTGGTAACCAAAGTGACCGCAGCCCGGGTAGTAAAAGATGCCGACGCGTGGAAACGGCAGCTCCGCCGGCACACGCACCGGCGATGGCACGGCCAGGTCCACGGTCTGGTTTTGATCGTTCACGTAATCGACCGTGTAGTTTCCGAGATCCACCGAGGCATCGAGCACCGCATTGAGGCCTGTTTGTGAACCATGTGAAAAGGCCAGCAGCCCGATGTGCTCGCGATCGACATCGGTGCGGTCATTCAGGTAGGTCAGCGCGGCCACCACGTCCTTCGGACGCTCGTAATTCGGCGAGCACACCGCGTCGTCGATGGCGCTGTCATGATGCGGACGCCGGTTTGAAAAGCCGCCTGGAATGCCGCGAGGATTAAAGCTGTCCGGCATGAGCACGAGAAAGCCCCGATCGGCCAGTCGCTGGCCCCAGCGCTCCAATGGCGTCTTCGCGTTCGCCGCAATGGTGTCTGAGGGCCACATGCCGCCGGAGCCATGCAGCACGATGACCGTCGGATAAGGCCCAGGCCCATGCGTGAGGGCATTCGGGCGATACAGCAAAGCGATGAGCGTGAGGCGGTTCGCATCTGCGGGATAGCCTGGAATGGCGGCGAGTTGGGCGGACGGGGCTGGATTGGGGTTCACTGCGATGTTGGATGGCACATCGAAGAAGATCCGCTCGGGCACCACCTGCGCCGCCACGCTGGCAGCAGACAACAACACCATCAAAATCACTCGCTGCATCGTGGGAAACGGAAACATGGGCACAACTAAGACGCCGCACGAAGGCGCTTCGTTCAACCCGCGGCCTTCTCGATGAAAGCTCGCCATGCCGCCGCCGTTCACGCGGGCCATGAAATCCCTCCTCGCCCTTCTTTTGCTCGCCACCTCGTCATGGGCTGCTGATGCCGCGTATCAGCCGCAGCTCTTCAAGAGCCTCAAACTCGTGTATGAGGACACTTTCGACGGCGCAGCCATCAACGCTGATTTTTGGGAAGTGCGCCAAAACACCACATGGGCCATCAAAGACGGCGTGTTGCATGGCAGCGAGTCCTCGAAGGCGTTTCAGGAAAAGAAGAAGGCCAGCAATGATCCGTCTCACGCGGGCCTGAAGCCCGTCATCTGGCTCAAGAAGGTGCCGGAGAACTTCGTCTGCGCCATGCGGGTGCGTTACGACGCGGCGCAGTATCAAAAGGGCTTTCCACTGTTCGACCTCGGTCATCACATCCACACCATTTCCTTCAGCGAAAAGGCCACCACGCTCGCCATCAAGAAGAACGTCGAGTCACTGCCCATCGAGAAGCCGCTCTTCACGCTCAACGCGTGGCATGATGTCGTTATCGAGCTGAAGAAAGGCACACTTCTGCTGTCCATCGACGGCGTGAAGCATGTCTTTGAGAGCAAAAACATCGACATGACCAGCCAGGCTCAAATCGACTTCAAGGCCATCGACGGCGGCACCTGCCAGATCGACCACATCCGCCTTTGGGAAGGCCAGTGAGGCTCAGTTCACGTGACCGCCGGTCCAGCGAGCAAGCATGTTCGGCAGCGCGGTCGGCCTTGTCTTCGCCACGTAGATGCCAGCGATGACCGCGCACGAGGCGCAAAACCAAAACACCTGTCCCGGCGTCCAGCCGAGCCGGATGTTCAGCTCCTTTTGCACCAGTGCCGCACCGGCGATGCCGACCCACGACAGCCATGACGCCGCGCCCTGCACGCTGCCTTTGCGATCCGCCGGCGGACGATGCTGCAACACCGCGGCGATGGGCACGATGAACAAACCACCGCCGATGCCGAGCACCGCCAGACCGATGGTGAAAGCCGTGCGGCTGATGCCATCGACTCCCAACCCAAAACCCATCGCCGCCATCAAAATGGCACCGAGCGGGATGAGACCGTATTCCACGTGATCACCGCTCAGCTTGCCCGCGAGAATGCTGCCCACCGCCATGCCAACGGCCAGCGCCACTTGCAGAGCGCTGTTTTCCGTCTCGCCGAGGTGAAACACCTGCTCCGCATAGAGCACGATGTTCATCTGCAGCAGCGCCGCGATGAAGAAGAAGCCCGTGTTGCCGAGATTCGCACGCCACAGGTCGCGATCCTGCTTCATCCACGAAAACTCGCGCCACAGCTCGCCGAGGAAATTGAGGTTCAGCGGCTTCTTCGGGTCTGCCGCGGGCACCTTCGTGATGCCAAGGCTCGCCAGCCATCCCGCCACCGCGAGCGCGAGCAGGATGTAGCCCGCTTGTGAAGGTGCGTCGGCAAAATGCTGCGCCATCCACGCCGCCGCCAGCGTGCCAAAAATCGTCGCCAGGAAGGTCAGCATCTCGATGATGCCATTCGCCCACGAAAGCCGCGACGCCGGCACCACCTCGGGAAGGGATCCATACTTCGACGCGGCGAAAAACGCGCTGTGAACGCCCATCAGGCAGATCGCGGCCAGTTGCAAAGGCGTGCGGCCGGAGCCCAGAGCGAGGGCGGCGAAGACCATGATGCCCATCTCCATCACCTTCACGCCGATCATCACCTTGCGCTTGCTGAAACGGTCCGCCATCCAGCCGCCGAGCATCGAGAGCAGCAGGAAGGGAATCGCGAAATACATGCCCGAATCACTCACCAGCGCATCCAGTTCCTCCTTCGGCAGCTTCTTCGCGATCACGAGGTAGATCACCAGCCAGCGCAGCACGCTGTCAGAGAACGCCCCTTGGAATTGCGTGCCCATCAGGCACCAAAAACCCCGCTGCCAGGAGGAAGCGGGGACGTTTGCGGAAGTCGTGTGACCAGACATGGCAGGCCTCTAGCATAGCCCGCCCTTCCCTGCACCGCCTGAAATCACTCAAGGCACCGCCGACCACACCACGCGATAAAATTTGCCCGTTATTCGATCGAATGCATAAGCAATTTGGCAGCAAGTCT
>CALMTT010000736.1 GCA_937872615.1 uncultured Verrucomicrobiaceae bacterium
GCCCGTCGCCTCGGGGTCCATGCCGGCACCGGAATCGAGGAGGGCGCCGACGCGGCCGGTGATCTCGATGCGGCCGCCGGTGGGCTTGTAGATGCCGGCGAGGACGCGCAGCAGCGTGGTCTTGCCCGAGCCATTGTGGCCGACGAGGCCGATGCGGTCGCCATCCTTGAGCTTCGCCTCCTCGACCTCCGCTCCATTCACGCGGGTGCCATTGCTCGAGCCGAGGTCCTGGACGTAAAAATCATCGCCGGACAGCTTGATGACCGCGTGGCGGCTTGAGGACGAAGGGCAGGTGAGCACCACATCATTCTCAGGGTGGCGGCCGACGGCCGTGCTCTCGGTTTCGAGGCGTTGGACCTTGGTGGAGTCATCCTCCATGTAAAATACGACGGCGGCCATGAGAGCGTTTTAGGGGGCTTTGAGTGAACTTTCGAGGGCGAATGGCAGGGATCACCACGCACAGCGGGACAGAATCTTGGGATTTTCGGGATGCAAGGACGGTGTTCGCGTGTGAAGGTGTTTTCCCGCGCCGTTTCTTGTGCGGCAAAACACCACGTCTGCCTTCCATGAAGCCATTCACCACCTTTCTGACCCGCTCGCTGGTCCTCTGCGCCATGCTGATGCTGACGGCCGCCCCGCTCGCCGCGGCGGACACGGAGGCGGCGGAGGCCACCGCGCTGCGCCTCGTGCCGCAGCAGGAAAAGGAAGGCTACGAGTTCCGCTCCGAGCTGTGGACGAACGAACTGGCGCCGGACATGGGCCGCGCGGTGCGCATGCAGCTCTTCAAAGGCAATGAGTATGCCTTCTGCATCGCCGTGCCGGAGAAGTCCGGCGTGGCCATCACCGCCGCAGTGCTCGATTTCGAGGGAAAGCCGGGCGGCGAGATGCTGCCGGTGAAGGCTGGCTGGGGTCTCGTGCTCTTCTACAAGCCGAAAAAGACCGGCCAGTATGTCGTGGCTGTGCGCCAGACGGACGAGGGCAAGAAAAAGAAGACCGCCTGCGCCATCGTGACGGGCTGGAAGTGACCGACGCTCACGAGAGCGAAGGCGCGAGCGTCATGCCGTCGCGAAGCTCGGCGAGTTGCTGCTTCAGCGTGGCGATCTTTTCGCGGTGATTTTGCTCTTCGGCGGCGGCTCGTTTGAGGCGTGACTCGGCCAGCGAGACCTGCTCTTGAAGCAAGCGCAGCTTGTCCTCCTGCTCACGCACGGCGGGATCGGCCACGGAGCGTGCGCGGGCGATTTTTTCAAGGCGCTCACGCTCGTCTTTGAGGAACTCGATGCGGCTTTCCTCGCGCATCGCGGCCTCGCGGAGCTTGGCGAGACGGCCTTGGAGAGCGGTTTCGGACTCGGAGGGCTCCTCGTCGCTCGCGTGATCCATCGAAACCGGCGCGGAGGTGCTCGCGGGCTTTTCCAGGCGGATCGAAGCGATGACCGAAGGCTGTGTTTTCAGCACCGCGAGCTTGTTGAGGAGCTGGCGGAGGCCGGCGCTGACGATGTCGATCTCGTTGCGGCAGTTTCGCTCGTCCAACGAGCCGGGTTCGAGCGTGTCGAGACGCTCGCGGGCCTTGCGGGAGCGTTCGGTCCACTGCTGTGTTTGGATGAGAAGATCCTCCGCGTCGGTGAGCTCCTGCTGCGCGGCGCTGACGAGTCCGGCGAGGCTGGCAAGCTGCTCGTTTTGCCAGGCCTCGGTCTTCACGGCACGTGCTTCCGACTCGGCGAGCGTGGCAATGCTGGCGCGAAGGGCGCTTTCCTGCTGACTCTGCGTTTCGATGAGGTTTTGCAGCTCCGCCTGTCGCGCAGCGAGCGATGCCAGCGTGGCCTGCCACTCGATGGCACGGGCCTCGCCTTCGCGAAGGGCGGCTTGCAGCGTCTCCAGCTCTTGCGAGCCGCTGGTGATGCTGGAATGCAGTTCGTGCAGCTTTGCTTCCGCGTGATTCGCGGCGGCGAGTGTTTCATCGCGACGCGTTTGAGCGGCCGCCTGCTCGTTTTGCAAGGCGGCGAGCTGTTCACGCGTCTGCGAAAGCTGCGCGGAAGTGCTGGCGAGCTCGTGACGCGTGTCTTCGAGCGTTTGCGTGCCGGACTGGAGTTCCCAGCGGAGGTTTTGCAGCTCCTGCGAGCGTGCGGCGACCTGTGGCAAGGTTTCAGCAAGACGTGCGCTTTGCGCATCGAGCTGCGATTGAGTCGTGTCGAGGCTGGAACGCGATTTCGCCAGCTCGGCGAGCGTGAGTTGAAGCTCGCGGCTGGTGGTTTCGAGAGCCTTGCGAGCCTCCGCGGTCTGCTCATCGGCCTTCGCGAGCCAATCGCTGCGTTCGCGAAGTTTGGCCTCGGTTTGTTCGTGGAGCTTGGTGGCGGCTTCGAGGTCCTTTTGAGTGCTCGCGAGCTTTTGCGAGGTCGTGTTGAGCGTGGCCTGAGTGTCCGCGAGCTGGCGTGTTTTGGCCAGCAAATCGCTTTCGATGTCCCGATGCTGCTTCGTGGCGGTTTCGAGCAGTTTTTCGAGGTCGGTAAACTCGACGCGGCGGGAGATGAAGCGCCCGTCGATCTCCGAAAGCCCGGCGGAGACATGCGCCAGCTCAGCCTCGGTCTCTTTCAGCTCACGCTTGCCCGTTTCGAGACGTTCCTCGGTCGTGGCGATCTCGCGCTTCATCACGTTCAGCCGGTCGCGGTCGCGGGTGAGCTGCTGCAAAACGTCCGTGTGCTCGCTGCGAAGGGCGGTGAGCGTTTTATCCGTGCTGATGATTTCCTGCTGGTTGCTGGCGAGGCGATCGCTCGTTTCAGCGTCCTCCTGCTGCGCGGCCTCCAGCTCCTGGCGGATGCGTGCAAGCTCCTGCGACATCGTGCCGAGGTCCCGCTCCGTGCTCACGAGCTCCGCCTGGGCTCTGGCGAGACGTGGCAAATCCTGCTGCAGTGCGGCGAGAGCGTTCTCGCGTTGCTGTTCTGCCTTCGCACGGCCTTCGACAGCCTGGCGGATGGCATTTTCCAGCTCATCCCGCTCGGCGCGGAGGCGCTGCACGGTCGCATCGGCCTCGGCGAGTGCCGCGGTGCGCCGCGCCTGCTCGCTATCGAGGATGGCCACATCGGCTTCGAGGCGGTTGCGCTTCGATTCAAGCTCATCGCAAATGACGCGGCCTTGATGCTGCGCCTCGGTGAGCTTTTGCAGCTCCTGCTGAATGTCGGCATGGCGTGCAAGGCACTGCAAACGATCCGCGGAGACCTTCACGATCTCCTCACGCCAGCTCGCGGCTCGTGTTTCATCGGCGGCGATCTGGCGGCGCACCTGATCAGCATCGGTTTCGAGCCGCGTCATGTCCTCGCGAAGCCTCTCCAGCCGCCGCTCGGTCTCCTGACGCTGCGCTTCGAGCCGCTCAACAATCGCCCGTGCCTCCATCTCGGCCCGCGCCGCCTCGTCGTGACGGATGGTGAAGGTGCGCAGCCTTTCCTCGACTGCCGCCTGCGCATCGAGCGCGGCACGTCGCTTGGCTTCGGCCTCAAAAGTCGCGGCGCGAAGGGCCTCGAGCTGGCCGTTCAACTCACGAGCACGTGCCTCCTGAGCTTCTGTGCTCATCGCGGCCTGCATCGAGCGGGTGCCCATCATCGCGAGCTCCTGCTCGATCTTTTGCAGGCGAGCCTCATCCGATGCCCGGCGCATCGAAAGCTCGCGATAGTGCGACATCTCCGACTCGCGGCGACTGGACAGCTCCGAAACCTCCGCCTGGAGGGATGAATAGGTCGTGGAAAGCCGCAGCACCTCCGCCTGCCGCGTTTCATGCTCCTGGCGCAAGGCGGCGATGGTGCGAGCAGCCATCTCCCGCTGATGCTCGAGCTGAGCGACCTCATTCATGAGGATCTGCTGCGCTGCCCGGAAGTCGCCCATGGCCGTGGCAGGCGGGGGAGCGCTCATCGGCGTCGGAGCCGGGCCCAGCGACTGCGCCACCCCGGTGATGCCCGGGACCACAAGCGGAGCCTGTGCCTCATGGCCAAAATGGGGTGCGAATGCCGGTTGAGTCATGAGAGGGCGAAAAACAGGCTGAGAATACCCTTACGATTCTTTGATTGCACCTCAAAATTCTAACCAATTTCGGTTTATTGGCGCTTTGCGAAGCAAAAACCGCCGCCCGGCTGCCCGGACGGCGGTGTGCTCATGAGGCGATGTCAGGCCTCAGCGATTACTTTTCGGCCTTGCAGCAGTCTTTGCCACAGGCCTTGCTCTTTTCCTTGCAGCAGGCGGCGCAGTTGTCACCGCAGCACTTTTTGCAGGCGCTGCCTGCGGCGAGCACCGGGGCAGCAGCGGAAAGAAGGGCGAGGGCGAGGAGGGAGAGAGACAGTTTCATAAGATTTGAATGTGTTTGGAGTTTGCGATGCCCGCTTGGATGGCACGACGCGATTCCCCGCACGGGCGGAAGGGGCTCGCGGGCAGTTCCTCACTGGGCTGAGGAGGCTTCGGTGCTTCAGAGCAGCAGCGCCCGATGCTGGAGGAAGAGCCGTGGCGGCTCCGCGGGCGGCCCGCGTTCGTGGCGGGGCGCTTCGACGGTCATCGAGAGTTCGGGGCGCATCACCGGCAGCCCGTCCTGCCAGCCAACGAGGTGGAGGACGGGTGCGGTTTCAGGCTTGGGGAGGAAAATCAGGCGCTTCGCCGTGTCGCGTGCGTCCTGGTGAAGGCCGCAGCAGGGACGGTCTCCGGCCGGCGAGCCTTCCGGCTGCTGCGCGGGGCATCCATCGGGATGCACCGTGGAGCAGCAACCGGCCAGCTCTTCCCGCGGGGCTTCTCCCAAACAGCACCAGCACATCGGAAGTCCGATGCAGAAGCTGAGGAGCAATGCTGTCAGGCGGGTCACCATGGTGTTTTTGGATGCCGTGTCCGGAACGGATGTTCAAACGGCGTGGCGAAGGTGGGAGAAACGAGGCTGCCGGTTATTCCCGGGAGGACCTTCCTTTTTTCACAACGGCTTCACTCGCGGTTGATGAACTCATCGAGGTTCATGAGCACCCGCGCGACGGCGACGAGGGTAGCGGCTTCGGTGGCTTGAGCGGGTGAAATGGCTTTTTGATGGGCTCCGAGCACTTGGAGGGCTGAGGGTCCGCTTTTTTGGACGCGGGCTTTTTGTTCGTCGTGGAAGGTTTGGAGGCGGGAAAGTTCTTCGGGGCGTGGTTTACGGTTCAAGACGATGCGGAAGAGCTTGTCGAGGTGATTCGGGCCTTCACGAAGGGCACGAAGCGCGAGTGCCTGCGCAGCTTCGACGAAGACGCCGTCGTTCATCATGGTGAGGGCTTGCAGCGGGGTGTTGGAGCGCTCGCGGCGCACGCAGGCATCGGCAGCGTCCGGTGCGTCGAAGGTGGTGAGCGTGGGATAGAGCACGCTGCGCAGCGTGATGATGTAAAGACTGCGGCGGTAGATTTCATCGCCAGGGCTAGCCTGCCAGTTTGATGAGCGGCCGACATCGAACACGTCCTCCGGCAAGGGCGGACGGAAGCTCGGACCGCCGATGCTCGGCTTCAAAAGACCGCTGACGGAGAGCGCGGAGTCGCGCAGGACTTCGGCGTCGAGGCGGACGCGGTTTTGGTGGGAGAGCAGGCGGTTGAGGGGATCGGTCTGATAGGACTGATCGGGCGGATCATGAGAAACTTGGCGATACGTTTCGCTCATCACGATGCGCTTGATGAGTTGTTTGCGGCTCCAACCAGTGCGCATGAACTCGGTGGCGAGGTGGTCGAGGAGTTCGGGATGGCTGGGGGCTTCGCCGCTGGTGCCGAAGTCATCCGGCGTGCGCACGAGGCCATAGCCGAAGAGCTTGCTCCAGATATGATTCACCGCGACGCGGGCGGTGAGCGGGTTTTGCGGTGAAATGATCCACTTGGCGAGTTCGAGGCGTGTGTTGCCTGCTTGGGCTGGCAACGCGGAAAGCGTGGCGGGCATCACATTGGGGCCGCGGCGTGTGTAGTCGCCCGCGAGGTGGATGTAGGTCTGGCGGCGGTCTTTGGATACTTCGGCGAGGAGTGGGGCTTTGGTTTTGGTGTCGTCGCGGTCCTCAGTGTTGTCGAAGAAGGCGTAGAAGCTGTAGTAATCGCGGATCGTGATCGGATCGTATTTGTGCGTGTGGCATTGCGCGCAGGCCATCGAGGTCCCCATCCATACGGCCATCGTGGTGTTGACGCGGTCGACGATCGCGACGCTGCGGAACTCCTCGTCGTCGGTGCCGCCCTCGGTGTTGTTCATCGTGTTGCGATGAAAGCCCGTCGCGAAAACCTGCTCGTCGGTGGGGTTGGGCAGCAGGTCGCCGGCGAGCTGCTCGATGGTGAACTGATCATAGGGGATGTTCCGATTGAACGCGTCGATCACCCAGTCGCGGTAGCGCCACATGTTGAGCCGAAGCGGATCGGAGCCATACCCGGCGGAATCGGCGTAACGGGCCAAGTCGAGCCACAACCGCGCCCAGCGTTCGCCGAACGACGGGTCGGCGAACAAGCGATCGAGCAACCGGTCAAACGCATCCGGCGCGGTATCGGCCAGAAAGTCATCGAGTTCGGCAGGCGTCGGCGGCAATCCGCACAGATCGAGACTGGCGCGCCGCAGCAACGTCGCCCGATCGGCTTCCCCTGTCGGGGTCAACCCCTGCTTCGGCAACTCGCGGCGGAGGAGCGCATCGATTGGATGAGGAGCGCCGTCGGAGGAGAAATTGGGGCGAACCGGTTTGACGAACGACCAGTGCTGAGAATAAGGCGCTCCCTCCTGGATCCAGCGCTCCAGCAGCGCAATCTCCTCGGCGGAGAGGTCGTGCCCCGATTTCGGCGGCGGCATCTGGTTGTCGGGATCTTTCGACCGGATGCGGCGGATCAGTTCGCTTGCCGCGGGTTGTTTGGGCACAATGGCCGTCTGGCCGCTCTCCAACGAAGACAGTGCGGCGTCGCGCAGATCGAGCCGCAAACCGCCTTGCCGGTGTTCGGCATCGGGGCCGTGACACGCATAGCAGT
>CALMTT010000737.1 GCA_937872615.1 uncultured Verrucomicrobiaceae bacterium
GGTGAAGGCGAACAGCGTCGGCGGCGGCTATCACGCCTTCCTTTATTATACCACCGATGGCTCGAATCCCGAAGGTGCCGCTGGCCGTGGCAATGGCACAACGAAGGTCGTGGAGATGGCGTATCGCCACAACGATGATGCTGGCGCGAGTGATTGGTGGAGCGCGACGCCGCTGCCGGGTGATTTCACCGCCACATCCAAATACAAGATCGGCATCTACAAGGACGCGAACGATCCATGGTGGCCCGGTAATGCGGACGCGGTGACGCGGAAGCAGAAGATGATGACCACCTTTGAAACGAACGCGTTGGACCTCGCCGCGTTGAGCATTCGCCCGCACAATGACTACGGTGTAACGCAGACGGGCCTCAGCGAGGGCATGCACGTCATTCGTGCGCGTGCCTTCCTGCAACGCGGCGGCCAGGCTAGCATCTACAACACCTTCACACAGTCGTTCTACTACGATGCGCAGCGTCCGCTCGGCGAGGTGCGCTTCCCGGCGGCGGACAATGACACCGTGGGCGGTAGCGAGTATGGCGTGGTCGTGCGCACGGACCCGAGCGTGACGGAGGTGTGGTATCACATCGACGACAACAGCGCGAGCAACGACGACAGCATCACGCGAGGCCAAAACGGCAACGGCGGCGGCTTTGAGCCATTCACCGACTCGAATCGCAATGGCACACGCGATGGCAGCGAAACCTATACCGATTTGAATGAGAACGGCGTGTGGGATGCCACTCTCGGCACCTCGTGGGTCAAAGCGACCGAAGTCACGCCGAGCGTGGAGCCGACGAATATCGCCTACACCAAAGAATGGCGCTTTAATTACGCCAACATCCCGGCCGATGGCACCGCGACGATCAAAGTGCGTCTGCGTGAGCTCAGCAGCGCTGGTTTCAAAGACTTCACGCTCAGCGATGTGGCCGGTCACTACACCACGGTGGATCGCGTGGTGAACTGCGCGGGGCCAAACACCCGCATGTTCATCGCCTATCCGCCGAATGACGGAGATCTCGTCGGCGCGGGCTATGTGATGAAGGTGTACTTCTCCAAATCGCTCGCCGATGGCCTCACGGGCACGCAGTTGCGCGATCGCTTCACCATCCGCATCGGCTCCAGCGAGACGAATCAATACACCAGCTACGCCCGTGACCTCTACACGATCAATTACGACGAAACGAGCGACTACCACGCGCTGGCCTTCGCCTTGCCGAATCTCTACAACGACCAGCCGGACTACCTGCACCGCATCGAGGTCACGCATGATCGACCATCGCCGAATCCTGATTTGCTCGCCACAAGGCTCGTGAAGGCGGAGCCGAGCATCACGCCGCGCATCAGCATCGTGAACCCGCCGGAGCTCGACAGCTCTGGAAGGCCGTTTGAGATCGTTTTGCCGGATGTGCCCACGCCGACGGCGGATCAGCGGAAATTCACGATTCGTGTCAGCACGTCGGTGGCGGCCGATTCGGTCATTTTGACCGTCAACAACGGCCCCATGACGCTCAGCGGCCCCACGACGACGATTGATGGCAGCAACAAGCTCTGGGAGTGGGAATGGTCGAGCATGCAGCAAGGCGAGTTTCAGTTCACCGCGACCGTTTTCGACAATGGAAACGAAAATCACGAGACACGGAATGCCCGCGTTTTTTTTCGCCAAGTCGTCCCCGCGAGCGCGGCGGACCCGGACGACGATGATGATGGATTGCTCGATGGAGATGAAGGCACCGCCACGCCGTTGCCAAATGGCTTCCCGAGCACCGACCCGCGCTACAAGCCGAACGCCGAGCAATGGACGAACGGCGAAGTCCACATCGCGAATGCCTTTGGCAAAAGCGAGCCGCGCAATCCCGACACCGATGGCGATGGCCTGCCGGATGCGTTGGAGGTCGGTTGGAGGCTCGCGGTGATCATCGGCGAGAGTTTTTCGGACACCGGCTTCGGTTAGCCGCTCGCGGGTGCTGGAAATGGCGTCTTTGATTGGACGGACACGAACAACAACGGCGCTCACGATGTCGGCGAGGCGAGCGAAACCTTCACGGATACCGATTTGGATGGCGTGTATGACTTCGGCACCATTTTGAGCGCCGACACGAATGGCGATGGCGTGACGAATTTTCGCGGTGACATTGACCCGCCCTTCTTCAATACACTGGACAACCTCAGCACCGTGCCCGGCGTGAACACGGCAGCGGAGGGCGGTGATCGCTCGAAGCTGCTCCGGGGCTCCATGACGAAGCCGGATGATGCGGACAGCGATGACGACGGCATCAAAGACGGTTTTGAGGACCTGAACAAAAACGGCTGGCTCGATGGCGATGGTGCGAGTCTCGCTGTGACGACTGCGCCGACGCTCGCTCGCAACTGGCCGAACAAAGTGCGTGATCCCGGCGAGACCTGGACCGAGACCGATCCGAACAACGCCGACACCGATGGCGATGGTGCCCGCGATGGCACCGGCGAGGACAAAAATGGCAACGGCGTGATCGATGGCGATGTGGATGGCAATCGCGTTTGGGCTGCGGGCGAAATTTGGACCGAAACCGATCCGCTGAAGGCCGATACCGATGGCGACGGCCTGACCGATGGCTGGGAAGTGCGTTACGGCCTCGATCCGCTCGACAATGGCACGCTTAGCCTGCGAAACGGCACCGCTCTGGCCGCAAACGGTCCTGCGGGCGATCCTGACGCCGATGGCTTCTCCAATCTCCAAGAGCTGACGAACGGAACGAACCCGATGGAGCCAAACAACATCACGCCGCCGCCTCCGGGGCAGATCGTGATCGGTCCGCAGACGCCCGCGATCACCGTGGGTGGCGTGACGAACAACCGTGAGTTCACCGACTGGCAAATCGCCGATCTCGTGATGCTCGACGAATACAACGGCGACGGCACAAACAACCAAGGCACCGATCTTTATCGCGCCTACGATGGCTTTGACAGCAGTCGCGACCTCGTGGCCTTTTACGCGCACGATGGCGGCGCGGTGGCGCAGGGCGGTGATGGTTTGTTTTACTTCCGCGCCGACTTCCAGGACCTGAAGGCGCTCGCGGAGGAAGGAAACATGGACCTGTATGTCGTGATCGACTTCAACTCACCGACGGTGGGCGAGTCAGCGCTGCCGGACAGCATCGACACACGCACAAACATGAAGTGGGAGGTCTGCGTGGCCGCCTACTCGACCGATAACGGTGCGGTGCATGTCGATACGAACGTCGCCAGCAACAGCACGAGCATCAACCAGGACCTCACGCCCTTCGGCGTGGTGCGTCGCAGCCAGTTCGAGACGGATGGCTTCAGGAAGAGCTGGTATAACAGCGCGATGGACGCCGTGGAGTTCAGCATCAGCCGCAAGGCGCTGCTCGACGCCGGATGGAATGGCGATGCGAGCACGCTGAACTACCAGGTCTTTACCACCAAAGACGGCACGCAAAACACACCCACGCGTGGTGCCGGTGATCTCGCCGGCCGCAGCGACATCCGCGACAGCATGCTCGATGATGTGATCGCGAGTGATTACTGGCGTGATCAAAGCACGCTCGCTGGTGCGGGCAGCGTGCTGAAGGCGTGGTTCGGCCCCAGCGGCACGAATGACCAGTGGAAGCGCGTGAAGGTGGCGAGCTACATTCAGGAAAATCGTCCGCTCATGGCCGGCAGCGAGGTGCAGGCACTCATCAATGATGGCGCAGGCGCGGGCTGGCATCGTCCGCTCGATGTGCATGAGGCTTACACGGCACCGATGCAACTCTGCGTGACGCCGCTGATGGCGCATGGCATCCAGTGGGCCAAGGTCGATCCCGCCGTGAACAAGCCGTGGCGTGATGGACCTGCTTTCAATCAACGACTCGACACGCTCGGTGCGTCCGGCGTGGTGGAATTCACCGCGGTGCCGTATGGCGGCCACATTTTGACCTGCTTTCCCTCTTCTTATAATCTCGCCAGCTTAGCGGATAGCAGCACGGCGATGGGTGAGATCTATCACGCGACTCCGCTCATAGTCGCGCCGCCGGAGCAGGCGGTGGATGACCAGGTCTATGGCGATGTATCGAGTGCGGGCTACGGCTTCACGCTCGTCGAGCAGACGCGGCACATCGAAAAATGGTTCGGCCGCACCTCGGCGCTCGGCAACGATGGCTATCGCCTGAACCGCATTCATGGCGTGAAGACCTTCGCCATCAGCGATCTCGCCACGCAGTTTCGCTTTCAAAACACCGATGGCGGCCTGCACACCTCCCTGCGCGAGCTTTTGAGCCGCAAAGCCCGCAGCGGCACGCAGGACCAGCTCGTGCTGCTCGGCAGTGGATGGTCGGATTTCACCTCGAAGGCCAGCGCCGATGCCTACGACATCAATATCGCATGGATGGCGAGCCGTCCGTGGATTCAAATCACCACGCTGGAGGCCATCGCTGCCGGGCAGGTCGATTCGAACCGCGACGGCACTGCCGAGGCCTGGCCTGTGATCGAGCGCGGCACGCCTGCGCTACCGCTCGTGAGCAAAGATTTCGTCCACTACGCCACGCAGGAAAACTACGACAACTGGTACTTCGGCCAAAGCGGTCGCGAAGAGGGCCTGAGCACGAAAATCTTCAATGTGAGGCCCTCGGTGCCGCTGCCGGCTGCGTTTGGTCAAATCGGCGTCTCCGGCCTCTCGAACACCTCCTGGACCGCAGGCACCACTTTGGCCGTCGCGGAGCCGAATCTCGGCTTTTTGACGCGAAATGCCTTCCACGCCTCCATGTGGCTCACCGCCTTCCACGACCAGCCGACGGCTGATTTGTCGAAATACAGCACCGGCGAGTATTTGTATCCCGACACGACCAACAACAACCTCGCGGGCTTCTCCAAAGCCGCGCAGAGCCAGGTGCGCTGGGCTGCGGTCTATAAAAGAGTGTCTCAATGGGCCGCGATGGCCGCCACGCTGTCGAATTCATCCTCCGCCACGAGCGAGGACGCCGATCTCGACGGCGAAAACGAGCATCTGCTCTTCAACGACCGCGTCTTCGCGATGTTCGAGCGCATCGGCGGCCGCATGACCTGTGCCTTCGTGCGTGATTTGAGCACCGGCCGCGTGCTGCAAGTCGTGGGCAATCCGCACAGCTACTCCGGCTTTGAAACGGAAGAAGAAGGTGTCGTGAATGTCATCAACGGCGCCGTGGGCAGCTATCGCACCAGCGGCTTTAAAGACTGGTATGCCGCCGGCCCGAACAGCATCGCCTACAACAACGATTTGTATGTGGCGACCGCGACGACGAACGGCTTCACCTTCACCAGCGCCGATGGCAAGATCGCCAAAACGATCACGCTCGCACCGCGTGCGAATGCTTTGCGGGCCAGCTTTGCACTCACCGGCGGCGTGACGACGTTGTATCAGCGCCACGGCCTCAGCCCGCATTTGCAAAACCTGCTCTTCAAAGGCCAGACGCATCTCGGAACCCTGCAAACCTCCGGCGGCCTCGTCTCGCTCACCAATTTCGCCCCGGATGCAACCGTGCGCGTCTATGTCAGTGGTGCCAGCCTCAACCCCACCGCCATCGACGACGATCCCGTGACTCAGTTCGATACGCTGAATATGCGCAACCAGGCTCAGACGCAGCAAATCGAGCTCACTTTGACGAATGGAGCAACCTTCGACCTCGGCTTCGAAACCGGCGTGACTTTGAGCGAAAGCGTGGACGGCGATTCCCTCCCCGATGCCTGGGAAGCCGCCAACAACCTCAACAACACCGACGGCACCGGTGCCAATGGCAACACCGGCAACGCCGACGGTGACCGCTACGACAACCTGAGCGAATTCATCTTCGGCCTCAGCCCCTCGCAAAGCGACAACTACCAACCCCTCGTCATCAAAGCCACCAGCGGCTTCGACGTGACCTTCCCCACGATCCCCAACCGCTGGTATCGCATCTTCGCCAGCGACAATCTCACGAGCTGGACCCCCATCGGCACCGACCAACTCGGCACCGGCTCTCCCATCACCGTGAACGATCCAACCTCGCTGACGGCCCGATTTTACCGTGTCGAAGTGCGACTACTGACTCCGTGAAGAAAGTGGAACAGGTTTTCAACCTGTCCATCGCCGGAGCGACAGATCCACAAACACCTCTCCTCATCCTTACCTCCTCAATCCCCCAAACCGAACAGGTTACAAACCTGTTCCACTTTCCTGCCCAATGCCATTCGTGCCTTTTAACCCAGTCGAAAACGTCCAGCGCACGCGCCGGACGTTGCCGCACTGGTTTCAGGAAGGCCGCACTTACTTCGTGACCTTTCGGCTGACGGATTCGATGCCGAGGGAGAAGCGGGAGCAGATTGAGGCACAGCGGGATGCCTGGATGCATGCTAAAGGCCTTCGGTCCTTGGATGAGATCGAGAAGCTCCAAGACGAGGATCGAAAGGAGTATCACCGCATCTTTACGGCGAAGATTCATGAACTACTGGACGCCAGTTACGGCTCCTGCGTGCTCTGCGAGCCGGAGAATGCTCAGATCGTCTCGAATGCATTGCTGTTTTTCGACGGACAGCGATGCGAAATGCTCTCGTTCGTCGTCATGCCGAATCACGTGCATGTCCTGACGTGCCCCATCGAACCGCATACGCTGTCCGAGCTGCTGCACTCGTGGAAACGCCACACGAGCCGCGAGATCAACAAGCACATGGGTGCCAGCGGCACACTTTGGCTCGATGAGAACTTCGATCACATCGTCCGCACTCAGGAACAGCTCGAGCACTTCCGAAACTACATCCGCGACAACCCGAAGAAGGCGCGTTTACCCGAGGGCACATTCATTCACTACGACAAAGAAAGTGGAACAGGTTTGTAACCTGTTCAGCACCGAAGCGACTGACTCACAAACTTCCATTCACCGAACTTACCACGCCGATCCCCCAAACCGAACAGGTTGAAAACCTGTTCCACTTTCCTGCCAATCGACTCACGAACGCCCTACCTCACTCGATCATCAAACGCTCCGACTGAACAGGTTGCAAACCTGTTCCACTTTCCTTTCGCCATGCTTCGCTTCCTGCTTCTTCTGTTCATCACGACCTCCGCCTCCGCGTGGGTCGCCAATGAGGTCGATTTTCCCGGCGACGGCCAAGGATGGGACCTCGGCACGACGAACAGCTACAAATTCACGGGGCCAGATGGCAGCACGGAGTGGTTTCGCTTTGAATGGACCGCACCGGCGGCGGACAGCGATTACAACTTCAAGATGGTCACGGGCAATGACTGGGCCAAGGACTACGGCGGCAATTTGATCTTCCCGAAGAACGAGCTGGCCATCCTCTATTACCAGCCGCTCGGTGATTCGGCGGCGAAGCTCAGCGGCGGCGTGACGAGTGGCAAACGCTACATCTTCACCGTCAAAGACCCCGGTCTCGCGAACACGTTTATCAGCGTGATGGAGCTGAGCAGCGCTCCGGTGGCGATCACGGGCGTTTCGCGGAATGCGACGACGGGCCTCATCACGATCAATCTCAATGGAACACCCTCCGCCGAGGAAAAAGTTTATGTGCGCTACACGGACAGCGCGTGGACCTATTCGCAGGTCGTGAGGGCGACGGTGGCGGGCAATTCGGCCACGGCGACGATTCCGGACATCAAGGACGGCAAAAACTACGCCTGGTATGTCTTCACCAGCACCGCGACGCCGGACAAATTTCACAGCGGCTTTGCCACAGATGCGCTGACGCTTTCCTGGAACAACAATGCGGGCGCAAATTACGCGATCAGCGGCATCCAGCGCATCAGCGACCTTACGATCAATGGCGCGAGCGGTGGCTACAAGACGACGAAGTTCTTCATCGACGAGATCGCGGGCGAATCCTTCCCGCTGAATGTGAGCGCCACCTTCAACGCGGGCACGCCGCCGACCGAGGTGGAGGTCGTGACGAATCTGAATCGCCGCGACAAGGCGGATCAAGACAACGACGCCGATGGCATCGCGGATGGCATTTTGCCTCCGGCGCGGGATTTGAGCGGGCAGAACGACACGCACTATTATAAAGCGTATGCGATGACAGCCGCGGGCTCGACGTGGAGCGCCACGATCCCGGTGACGAAGACCGGCGCGTATCGCGCTACGGTGCGCTATCGCTTCTCTCCCACCGGCACTTGGTTCTACTATGGCGACCGCGACCATGCGGTGGTCGTGTCGCCGAAGAAGACGCTCGAAATGTCGCTCTATGAGCTGAATCCGCTCACCATCGAAGCCACGGCGAACAACAGCGGTGGGCGCAGCACCTTCATCGATCTGCTCGGCGCAGCGGATGGAGACACGGACGGCACCGACCCGCTTTCGCTCGACTACTTCAACACCATCCAGACGAACTGCCTGTGGTTTCAGCCAATTCATCCGACCGGCGGTCTCGGCGTCGAAAACGATCCCGCGACTTCAGCGCCGTATGAGCCGGGCAGCCCGTATGCGACGAAAAACTTCTTCGCGGTGAATCCGTGGCTCGGCAGCGGGAACACGGAAAACTCCGCGTTGAGCGAGTTTCAGACCTTTGTGCAAAAAGCGGACGATAACGCGGGCAGCGTCGGCACGATCAATGTGATGCTCGACTTCGTGGCGAACCACACGGCCTGGGACGCGGTGTATGGCCAGGGCGGTGTCGATCTCGGTTTCACGGGCAGCGGCGCAAATAGCATCCCGGTGAACTGGTATTCGCGCACGGGCGACTACGGTCAGCCTGCGACGTATTTCACGAATCTCGGCGACAAAGACAAGGCGGTGGCGCCAGATCGCAATGACTTCGGCAAGTGGCAGGACGTGGCGGAGCTTTATTACGGTCGCTACTCGGCGCAGTGGCGTTTTCCGAGCTACACGGCCGGTTCCGAGCCGCACAAGAACGAGGACGATTTCATGGACTGGAACTCGCTCAGCCCTGAGGTGATCCAGTTGTGGCGCTACCTCGGCTATTACCCGGTTTACTGGCTGCAGCAGACCGGTCACTCGCTTTCCAATTCGACAAGCGGCACCTACGCGCAGCGTCTCGCGGCAGACAACAAGGGCATCGACTCGCTGCGCTGCGATTTCGGCCAGGGATTGCCGAATCCGCTGTGGGAATACATCATCAACAAAACCCGCAGCGCGAAATGGAACTTCGTTTTCATGGCTGAGACGCTCGATGGCGAGCAACCCGGCTATCGCAGCAATCGCGTCTTCGACATCCTCAATGAGAGCCTCGTCTTCAACTTCACCGCGGCGCATGTGAACAAGGAATACGACATCCAGAGCGCCCTGGAGAGCCGCCGAAGCAATTACCGCACTGGAGCGATCCTCCTCAACATCACCGGTCACGACGAAATCCTGCCGGACAACGACGCGTGGCTCAATGCGACTCGCTACGCCACGATGGCGGCCGTGCCGGGCCTGCCGATGACGTTTTACGGCCAGGAGCAGGGCATTCAGAATTACAACACAAGTGTCGGCTTCTGGCACTACGACGGCTTTGAGACCGATCACGAGCTGAACTTCGGCAAACGCATCCCGCACTTCAAAAAGTGGAACAAAGCTCAGTTCTGGAGCCAGCCGCCGCCGAACAACACCGGCATGGCGCAGTGGTATGGCCGCGTGAACTGGGCCCGCCTCAACAGCCCTGCCATCAAGTCGATCAATCAATACTACCTCGACCTCAAAATCGGCGGCGGAGCACCTGCGGACAATCTTTTCGCCATAGCCAAGTATGAGCAGGCCAATGCCTCGCCCGCCTTCAAGGATGTGGTGCTGTGTTTCGCGAACCTTTTCGAGCATTCCGCCCCTCATGCGGCCACCAGCAGCACCTTTGATCTTCGGGGCGGCGTCGGCGATCCTCGACTCGAGCCAGGCGCGTTGGAGTTTCGGCGCCCGGGATTCGAGGGCCGCGAGGGCCGCACGATGCCGTTCGTCATGACCTACTCCGGCGCGCTCGTCGGGCAGCTGACCGTCGGCGGCATCGCGTGGGGCTCGCTGCGCTCGGCGTACATCGGCTACTGGGTCGACCAGCGGGTGGCCGGCCGCGGGATCACGCCGACCGCGGTCGCGATGGCCACCGACCACTGCTTCTCGATCGGGCTGCACCGCATCGAGATCAACATCCGGCCCGAGAACATCGCGTCGCGCCGCGTGGTCGAGAAGCTGGGGTTCCGGCCCGAGGGGCTGCGGCCGCGCTACCTGCACATCGACGGCGACTGGCGCGACCATCTCTCCTTCGCCCTCACGGTCGACGAGGTGCCCGGCGGACTGCTGCGCCGCTGGCACGAGCTGCGGTCGACGACCTCGTCGTGACGCTGGTCACGGCCGGATCGTCGTGAACCGGACCGGTTCTACGACCGTTTCGCCAGTGACTCGACGTTCTCGACGATCTGAGGCGCGACACGCGGTGCGTGTGACGCCTGTGATGCGCGGTGCGAGCGACCACGCCCCGTAGCCTCGCTACGTGGTCGGAGGAGCCGGACTCATCTACGCCGTCATCATCGGCATGTGGGCCCTCGTCCTCGTCCCCATGTGGCTGCGCCGCCACGACGAGGCGCAGGAGTCCAAGTCCGCCGACCGCTTCGCCCGCGCGATGGGCACGCTGCGTCGCGGTTCCGGCTCCGCGACCGCCTCGGGCTCCTCCCTCCCGGTCCG
>CALMTT010000738.1 GCA_937872615.1 uncultured Verrucomicrobiaceae bacterium
GTTTCGCTGGTGGCTGGCGGCCTTGGTCAAAGGCCGGCTGCGCTCAATTTGACTGATCCCATGCATCCTGCCGTTTTGCTGATTTTGTTTCGTCGGGCGGACTCCACCCGGCATTTGGTCAATCGTTTGCGCGAGGTGAAACCAGAGCGTCTCTATGTGGCCGCCGATGGACCCCGCCCTCAGGTGCCCGGGGAAGCGGAGAGCTGCGAGCTTTGTCGGGCGGTGATTGCCGAGATTGATTGGCCCTGTGAAATTGTGCGCCGCTTCTCCTCCGTGAACCAAGGCTGTCGCTGGGGACCAATCAACGCCATCAACTGGTTTTTTGAACATGAAACCGAAGGCATTATTTTGGAGGACGACATCCTTCCCGATCCCACCTTTTTCCCGTTCTGTGCCGAATTATTGACCCGCTATCGGACCAATCAATCGGTCGGTTGTATTTGTGGTTACAATTTCCTGCCACCGTCTGCGAGTGCCAGCAGTTATTTCTTTTCCCATCTTTCCCTCACTTGGGGCTGGGCGACGTGGCGCGATCGCTGGCAAAGCTTTGGACGCGCGGACAAAAATACCGCGCGGGATTTGTCTGCTGTGGACCGGCAGACCTGGCTCTCGCGTCATGACCGCCGCGATTTCAAACGCAAGCTGCGGGAAGCATTCGCGGAAGACCATGTCTGGGATTTCCTTTGGATGTTTCATCAATGGTGTCACTCGCAACTCATCCTGTTGCCCGCGCACAGCCTCACCCGCAACATCGGCATCGGTGGCGACCACGGTACCGACAGCCGTGCCGTTTTCCGCGACGCTGAAGTTCGGGTTCGAAGTGAACTGTGGGGCGAAATCGTTGACGCCGTTGAGATTGGTCGCGGCCTTCGCCAGATAGCCGTTCATCTTCGCGACCATCTTTTCCAACTGGCGCGACGGGTCCATCTTCTCGTCGGGCGTCACGCCCGAAGCGATCAGCACGCGTTCAGCATCGTTCGGATTGCTCTGCGAGTTGACGTTGTCGTAGGTGGTGTCAAAGCGCGGCACATAGATGTTCGGCGTTTTGGTGTCGAACATGTTGCCGGTGTAGCTCACCGTCACATTCGTGCCCGTCGAGAGCACATTGGAGAAGGTCTGGCTGGTGTAGGCCGCATTCACCAGCAGCGGCTGGCTGATCCAGCCGGTGCCCGCCGTAGGCGCGGTGCGCGTCAGCGTGCGCCAGTCCGGCCACGCCAGGTAGGGCGGGCACTGCGGCATCGGGGCAAAGCCGAAGTCGACGGTGAGATTGGTGTTGTTGTTCGTATCCCCGTCCGTGATGGACTCCGTCCCGATGGCGAGATTCACCAGGCCGCTCGTCACCGCCGTGCCGATGCCGAGGGTGTGGATGCCGTTGTTGTCATTGTCATCGTCATTTTCCGCGAAGGCGGAGGGAGAGCCAAAACCATCCGGCACGCCGCTGGACATCGTGTAGCCCGCCGGGACGCTCGGCAGCCGCACGAAGTATTTTCCGGCCGCGAGCGAGCTGAAGGAATAAAGCCCGCCACCTGCTGTTACGATGTTTGAGCCCACCTGCACGTCATCCCCGTTGCCGATGTAGTTGTCCGTCGTGCGGAAGAGCTGCACGGTGACGCCGTCGAGACCAGGTTCCCCCACGTCACGGAGACCGTTGTTGTTGTCATCACGCCAGACGAGGTTTCCGATGGTCAGCGAAGGCGCGATGACGACCGTGTAGGCACGCGAGGCCGGACAGGCATTCGCATCCGTGGCTCCAATGGTGAAGGTGGAGGTGGCCGCCGTGGTCGGCGTGCCGGTGAGAGCACCCGTGCTGGTATTCAAAGTCACGCCCGCTGGCAATGTGCCGCTGCTGACATTGTAAGTGTAGGGTGCCACGCCACCGGAAGCTGTGACGCTTTGATTGAAAGCCAGGCCCACCACGCCGTTCGCGAGGCTCGTGGGGCTCAAGGTGATCACCGGGCACACTTTGAGCGAGACAATTTGAGTGCCCTGGCAGCCATAGGTGTCATTCACACGCACCGTCACGTTCACGCTCGGGCCGGTGCTCGTCGTCGGCGTGCCGCTGATGACGCCGGTGGAGGCATTCAGCGTCAACCCAGCCGGCAGCGTGCCGCTGGTGATCGTCCAAGTGCCATACGGAGCGGTGCCGCCGCTGGCGGTGAGCGTTTGCGAGTAGGCCGTGCCCACCGTGGCATTTGGCAACGTCACCGGCGTGATGGAGATCGTGGGGCACGCAGGAGTGAGGGTAAAGCTGCGGGAGCCCGGGCAGGAGTTCGCATCGGTGGCGGTGATGGTGAAAGTGGCCGCCGCGGTGCTCGTCGGCGTGCCGGTGACGGCACCGGTCGTTGTGTTGAGGCTCAAACCCGCCGGCAGCGTGCCACTGGTCACCGCATACACATACGGCGAGGTCCCAGCACTGGCCGCGGCGCTCGATGAATACGGCGTTCCGACGGTCAGCGTGGTATTCAGCGTGGCAAACGTGAGCACCGGGCAGATTTTCAGCGCGAAGGTCCGCGTGCCTCTGCAACCGCGCGAGTCCGTGGCGGTGAAGGTGAGCGCGGTCCCGGCGCCATTGCTCGTCGTCGGCGTGCCGCTGATCACGCCGGTGGAGGCATTGAAGGTCAGGCCGGAGGGCAAGGTGCCACTGGTGAGCGCCAGCGTGTAAGGCGCGGTGCCGCCGCTGGCGCTGACCGTTTGTGAATAGGCCACACCCACGGTGCCCGCAGCAGGCAAAATCGGGCTCACGGTGATCGTGGGGCAGGTGAAGAGGCCGAAGTCGATGGTGAGATTGCTGTTCGAGTCCGAATCACCATCCGTGACGGATTCCGCGGCAAGGGCGAGATTGATCACCGGGCTCAGCAGGGCCGTTCCCACCCCACCAGGCTGCGAGCCGTCGTTGTTGTTGTCGATGTTGTTGTCCGTCGTGGCCACGTTCGCGGTCGTGACCGTGTTGGCCGGAGGCGTGACACGCACATAGTAGTTCCCCGGCGAGAGATTGGTGAAGCGATACGCACCTGTGGCATCGGTCGTTGTGTTGGCCCCCACCTGCGTATCGGCCACCGCACCGCCGATGACACCATCCGAACCCGGATCGAAAAGCTGCACGGTGAGGCCAGCCATGGCGCTTTCTCCAGCTTCCTTGATGCCGTCGTAGTCCGCATCGTTCCAAACATGATTACCGATTGTCATGCTCGGCTGGCAGAGCACGATGTCGTCGAGAGCCACCGGACCGCTGCCCGCCGTGGCGCTCAAAATGAGGCTGGCGGAGTCAATCTGCGCCGCGGTGGCCGTGGGCGAGATGGCGAAGGTGTAGATGTAACGACGCCAGTTCGGCTGCGTGCTGTTTGCGGTGGTTTCGTTCCATCCGTTGTAGTGCGCGGAACTGAAGCTCGACGGCCCGCCGGAGGGCGACACCCAGCGATTCTGCGTCGCCGCATAGTAATGCAGAAGCGTGCCGCTCGTGCCGATCTTGAAAATGGGCTGGCTGGCTCCCAAATCGAGCTCGAATGAAGCATTCGCCGCGCTCGCCGTGTCTGCCCACACGCTGAATTGATACGTTTTGCCTGCCTGCAGCACACTGCTCCACGTGCCACCGCCCGCCGGTTTCACCTCCACGCAGGATAGCTCTCCTTCGAGCACCATGAAACGACGTCCTTGATGCGCACGGGCGCTCTCGAGCCACGCGACCTTGGCCCCCGAGCCGACCGCCAGCACCTTCATGCGCTGGATCGGATCATTGAGTGCCGACATCGGATTCACTCCGCTCACCCAGCGCAGCGAGTTCACCCCAGTGCCAAAGGTCGTTCCAGTGCCGTTGTAGCTCAATGAGGCAAAATAATCCCCCGTGACGTTCGCGCCGCCTTCGAGCTCAAAGCTCGGGTTGTCGATCAAATTGCTGCTGTAGCACGGGTCACTGCTCGCGAGGCCAAAGTCGATGGTGAGGTCACCATTCGTGTCATCGCCATCCACGCCGGCCGCGGGCTCCGCCCCAACTGTCAGCGTGATGATCGGACTGCGGATGGCCGTGCCGATGCCGGAAGGCTGACGGCCGTTGTTGTCCCCATCCTGCTGATTGTCCGCCGTGTCCGGAATGCCGGAGGTCAGCGGGAAGTCCGCCGGAGGCGCGGGAATGCGGACATAGTAGGTTCCAGCCGCGAGAGCGCTAAAGACGTAATTGCCGTCAATGTCGGTGATGATGTCACTGCCGACTTTCACATCGTCCCCTGCCCCGTTTTCCTCGACGCCATTGGGTCCTGGGGTCCAAAGCTGCATCGTCACCCCTGGCTGTCCGGTCTCCGTGGCATCTTTGACGCCGTCATTATCCGCATCGATCCACACGAGGTTGCCGATGGAGACGACGGACCCCACCGTGACAGTGTAATCCTCCACCTCCCCCTTCAGGGTGGAACCACCGGCGAAGGCAGGAGCCGAGGCTCCCTCCGTGAGACGGATGCGCAGGTATTTCGTCCCGAGCGTGGTGCCCGCCGGAGGTGTGATGCTAAAGGTGTAGTTCCCGGTTCCTGTGATCGTTTGCGCCGCCAGGGTCTCCCCGGTGTCAGCCACATCGTTGTCACCATTCCAATCCACCCACACCCCGATCCTGGCCGTGGTCCCGGACAAGGCGGCCAAATTCGCCGTCACAGGTATCACGAGGCTGGTCGTCACCCCGGGAGCAAACGACGGCATGAGCACATCCTCGTCATCCGTCCCGCTGGTATCATCTGCCGTGGCACCCGAATTGGCGATGTTCGTGCTTTCCGCATCGGTCGCGTTTGTTCCCGCGCGGAGATCCGTCGAGGCGATCTGATAGGCCAAGGTCTGCCCCGTGAAATTATGATCCCCAAGATCTCTGCCTGAGCAAGAGACGCTGCCGTTGATGACCATGTTGTCCACAATGATGCCGATCTGGCCGGGAGTAGACGAGGTGCCTCCATCCCAGCAGTAAAACTGGAACAGAAACGATTTGCCTCCCAAGGAGGGACCAGAAGGCAGCGGGGTGCCTCCGGTGAAACTGGCGCTGTGCGTGATCCACGAGGTGCCGGAACCGAGGTAGAAGTCGCTCGTCCACGCCGAGTAGGTGACGCCGCCCTGCTGCCACTTGAGCGCGAAACGGCCGCGTTTCACTGAAAGCGAGGCATCCTTGCGTATGATGTCCACGCAGATCGAGTCGATCTGCCCGGCGGCGAGGGGGTGCATCGTGAACTCGGACGACGGCAGGCCATTCACACGTGCATAATTGGAGGTGCTCCGCCAGGTGGTGTTCTCCGTGGCGGTCGTGCCCCAGCCATACATGCACTGTCCGCTAGTGCCAGCCAGCTTCGGACCATTTGGCACTTTGCTATCGCTCCAATGAAAGGCGTCAGCTCCCCCTTGGTTCTCATACAGGATGATATTTGCCGAGCCACCCGTGTCCGACACGCAGGTGTTATGGTAAGCGTCACGATACAAATAGGGGAACCCGCTATTTTTCGCGGCCTGCACGTCCTCAAAGCGCCACTCGATGATCGGCGAGTAGGGACCAGGCTGAATGGTCACCGTGTAGTCCTCCACCTCCCCGCTGCCGGCAGCTCCTGTGGGAAGCGTTCCCGAAGTGGACGTGAGCCTCAGGCGCATGCCCAGCGCCACATCCGTCCTCGCACCCGGCACTGTGAACACGATGGCCTGCGTCCCACTGGCGTTGACGACGCGTTCCGCAGCCAGACGTTCTCCTCCTGCGCTGATCAAAGCGTTGTCAAAGGTGCCGTCATTATCAAAGTCGATCCACGCATTCAAATATGCGGCACTGCCTGTGTTGTTGATCACCGGCACGTTCAGCGTGGTGCTCTGCCCCACCGTCATCACCGGCATGGAACTGATCGCATCCTCGTCGTCCGTCCCGGTCACGTCATCGGTCGTGGCAGTCGAGTTGGCAGCTACTGAAGTCTCGCTGTCCACTGTCGCCCCCAGCGTCAGATTGCTGTTGATGGTGCTGCTGGTGGTTGTGGTCGCGGCCCCCGCGCCATTCCAGTCACCAAAATCCTTTGCCGCCGCCGCGGTGGTGATCGTCAGGCTGCCGGAGGTCTTCTGGCAGGCGTTCGCATCCGTGGCGCTGATGGTGAAGGTGGACGTGGCCGCTGTCGTCGGAGTGCCGGAGATGGCGCCGGTGCTCGTGTTCAACGTCAGCCCGGCAGGGAGAGAACCGCTCGCCACCGCATACACATACGGAGAGGCCCCGCCGCTGGCCGTCGCGCTCGACGAATAAGCCGTGCCCACCGTGCCAGTGGCCGTCGGCGTCGCGATCGAGATCACCGGGCACACCTTCAGCGTCAGCGTCCGCGTTCCAGTGCAACTCAGGGCATCCGTGGCGGTAAAGGTGAGGGATGTTCCGGCACCATTACCCGCCGTCGGCGTGCCGGAAATGACACCCGTGCTCGCATTCAGGCTCAAACCCGCCGGCAAAGTGCCGGTCGTCAGAGCAAAGGTATAGGGGGTGGATCCCCCGGCGGCCGTCAAAGTCTGCGAGTAGGCCAAACCTACATTGCCGTTGCTGAGCGAAGTGGGATTCACCGTGATCGCCTGGCAGGAAACAGCAACCACGTAATCCTCCACCTCGCCGATGGTGGCACTGGCACCCGTCGGTGTGGTGGCGCTCAAGGTCGAAAGCCGGAAGCGAACACCGCGGGCGGCACCGCACGCAAATCGTCGGTAGCGTGGATATGGGGGGCTTGCGTTGAAGCAGCCACCAAGACGCCGAACTCGTGGATCGTGATGCCTGTCATGCGCGTACCCGTCAGGCGATGGCCTGATAGATGCCGATGTACGCCGCCGGATCATCGAAGGCCGATTCCCGCAGGCTGTAGCGGCGCTTGGTGGCGTAGCTGTCGAGCCCGTGGTCCTCGCCGAACAGCGCAGTCAAATCCTGTTCGTGCGCGTCACTCTCGGCCACGAACTGGAGCTTCACATCCCGCTTCTGGTTGTCGCCGAGCACCAGCCGAATCTTGCGCCAGTCCTCGAAGAAGTATTCCTCCAGCAGCGGCACGATCCGTTGCCGCAAGGCGGTCGCCAATGCTTCGAAACGCTGCGGTCCATCGGTTGCCCGCGCGAGGCCGGTCAGGTAGGCATGGCCGATGCAGTGGTCGCGGTCGTACAAGGCCTCGATGCGCTCATTGATGCGTTCCAGCATCCGCCGCGCGTCGATGGTTCCGGCGTCCGTGGTCACCACCAAGCCAGCCAACGGCGCACTGTCCGTGTCACCGGCCACTTTCTTGGCGCGAGTGTCGG
>CALMTT010000739.1 GCA_937872615.1 uncultured Verrucomicrobiaceae bacterium
CAGTATGAAGAAGGGGTGCGTAAATACATCAACGAATGCCAGCGCAAGGACAAAAGTACCGGGGGGCCGTATACACAGCGTTATATAGGCAGTATGGTGGCCGATATTCACCGCAACCTTATAAAGGGTGGCATCTTTATGTATCCTGCCATTGCGGATAAACCAAAGGGCAAACTCAGGCTGATGTATGAATGCAATCCCTGTGCGTTTATTATTGAAGTAGCGGGAGGCAAAGCCACCAATGGCAGGCAGCGCATGCTCGATGTGCAGCCCGTTGACCTGCACCAGCGCACCCCATTTTTTGCAGGCAGTATCAAAATGATGGAGGAGCTCGAAAGCTTTACAAAAGAATAAGCGGCGCATGGTTGAAATTATTGAATACACTGCACGCTACCAGCCCGATTTTTACCGGCTCAATGAAGTATGGCTTGATAAATATAACCTGAAGGAAAGCCATGACCTGCTGATACTGGATGACCCCGAAGGCGCCATTACCAGTAAGGGTGGTTTTATATGGCTGGCAAAAGTGGAGGATAAAATTGTTGGCTCCGCGGCCTTAATTAAAGAGGGTGAAGGTATTTTTGAGCTCGCAAAAATGGCCGTGGAGGATGCATACCAGGGGCAGGGAATCAGTAAAGAACTGATCAAAGTGTGTATTGCAAAGGCCAGGGAATGTGGTGCAAAAAAACTGGAACTGTTCTCCAACCACCAGCTCACCGGCGCGGCCATCGGCCATGACATGCCGCTGGATGGCCAGAGCCTGCTCCCCTTGCTCGAAGGCGAGGCCAAGAAGCGCGAGAAGCCCATCGGCTTCTGGGATGCAAACAAAGGCGGCATCGGCACGCCCTCCGACAAATGGATGGCGGAGCTGCTCGCTGACCAGGCAAAGGGCATCGAGCCCAACGATCCTGCCCGCGTGGTGCCCGATGCCGCGAAAATCGGCCCGCCGGTCTCGCTCACCAGCTTTCCCGGCCATGCCGCGTGGATCGACGGCTCGTGGAAGCTGCATCGCATCGAGAAAAAGGGCGCCGCAGAGGTCGAATGGGAGCTCTACGACCTCTCCAAAGATCCGACCGAGGAGGACATCCTCATCGCCGAGCAGCCCGAGCGCTTCGCCGCGATGCGCAACGCCCTCGAGGACTGGCTGGAAAGCGTGGCGAAGAGTCTGAATGGCGAGGATTACAAAAAACCGTGAGATGTGAGAGGTGTGGAGTCGCTTCCAGCTTTTCACATCTGACCTCTAGCCCGGAATTCTCACCCTTCGCTGTGACCCAAGTGCTCAGTTCTCAGTGCTCAGTAGGAGTTACCGAGCGAAAATCCCACTGAGCACTGAGAACTGAGCACTCCCGTAAAAGGCGCACTCAAACAGAGTGACCTGCTCTTACCCGTCGGGTGAGCAAATGCGGGCTAACATCTCCCCTCCCACCTCCGCCCATCACCTCCCGCTTGCACCGCGGCTCAATCCGTTGTTTCTCCCCTTTCGCATGTCCTCCACCGTCCCCACGCATCTTGATCTGAGCCACCTCGGCGAGCCCGTTTACCGCGGCTCTGTGCAGAACCTCCACGCGATCCCCGATCATCCGGGCTTTGTCGCCTGCGAGACGACGGAGGCGGGCTCGGTCTTTGATGTGGGCTCGATCTTCAAAATCGAGGGCAATGACCTCAATCGCGCCATTTTCCGCCACGCGATGTATTCCCGCCTCGCCCAGCCGGAGACGTGGAAGCGCGTCAAAGCCGCCATCGAGGCCTCGCCGATCTCCGCGGAGCTGCGCGAGGAACTGCTCACCGGGCCGTTTGAGCGCATGCTGGAGCACGGCGCCGTCACGCATCACATCGGCATGGTGGACGCCAGCAGCGGCGCGATCGTGCGCGAGGGCATGCCGGAGCATCCGAGCTGCTTCAATGTCGTGCGCCGCTTTCCCGTGATGCATCCGCCGCAGCGAAAGCTGCTCGGCACCTTCGTGTTCGATTACGCGCAGTTTCATCAGAGCACGAGCTACGTGGTGCCGCTGGAATACATCGTGCGCTTTGGCGTCACGAGCGGCTCGTCGATCTTCAAGAAGTATCAAAGCCTCGGCGAGGCCGCGAAGCGTGCCTACGAGCAGGAGATGGGCCTCACGAAGCCGATGAAGGTCTGGGAGATGCTGGAACGTCCGGTGTATGACCTCACGAGCAAATACGAGCCGGAAGACCGCGCCGTGAGCAAGCAGGAGGCACTCATGATGAGCGGCCTCAGCAGCCAGGATTTCCTCGACACGATCAAGATGGCCATCCTCGGCGGCTGGGCCGTGCGCGAGCTGCTGGAGACCGCCGGACTGCTGCTGTGGGATCTGAAATGGGAATTCGCCGTCGATGGCGAGGACCTGCTCTTCGTGGACACAATCGACGCGGACTCTTTCCGCGGCACCTCCTTCCTCGACGTGGATGGACGGAAGCTCGTGATTCATTTCAACAAGCAGGCCATGCGTGATTACTACCGCCTCGCGCATCCGGAATGGTTCGCGGGCATCAACGACGCGAAGCAAGTGGCGCAGAAAAGCGGTCAGCCCTTCAAACAGGTGCTGCGTGAAGGCCAGGCCGCCGGCAAATGGCCCGCCACGCCAGTCGTCGATCCCATTTTCCTCGATCTCCAGGCCCGCAAGACCGCGCTCATTCGCGAGCACGTGCAGGCCGCGCGTCCCGCCGCCGCCATCAAGGCCGATCTCCAGGCCGCAGGCGAGGCCGAGGTGGACTTTTACCGCTCGAAGGGCCTCCTCCCTGCCCTGCTCGACATGAACGCCGTGGCTTGAAGTGCGAGTCGCAAAACCCTCGCATTCTGGCGAATGCGCCTACACCGCGCCTTGTAGGCTCGTTCGCCAGAACGAGAACGACGGGAGGTTTGCAACTACCTCTAAAGTGCCGTGAAATGATGGATCGGGCCGCTTCTGGTCGTTTGAGCGCCGCCATGATCTTTCGTTGTCTTTGCGCCCTGAGCCTCGCCGTGGCCTCCGCCCACGCCGCGGCCATTCGCGCCTCGAACGATCCGGTGAAGGACGAACGCCCCATCACCGCGAAGGACCGCGAGCACTGGGCCTGGAAGCCTCTCATGAAGGTGGAGGCCACGAATCTGGATGCCGTGGTGGCAAAGAAGACGCCCATCGAAAAAGAAGCCAATGCCGCAACGCTCATCCGCCGTGTGACCTTTGATCTCACGGGGCTGCCGCCTTCCGCGTCTGACTTGTCGGATATGTCCGACTGGTCTGACAAAAAGTATGAAGCGTTCGTGGATCGTCTTCTAGCCTCGCCACGCTACGGCGAGCACTGGGCGCAGTGGTGGCTGGATCTCGCGCGTTTTGCGGAGTCGGATGGTTTTGAGTTCGACGCGGTGCGGGAGCGTGCCTGGCAATATCGTGACTGGGTAATCGATTCGCTAAACGCGGACATGCCGCTGGATGAGTTTGTGCGGCAGCAGCTCGCCGGTGATCTCACGGGCGCGGAGACGGCCACCGGCTTCCTCATGGCCGGGCCGGACATGCCGGACGTGAACAACCAGATCGAGCGTCGCCACATTTTCCTCAACGACATGACCGCCACGGTCGGCTCGGTCTGCCTCGGGCTCACGTTTGGCTGCGCCCAGTGCCATGACCATCCTTACGATCCGATCAGTCAGGCGGACTTTTACCGGCTGCGGGCCTTTTTCGATGCCACGGTGATGCCAAAGGAACGCAAGCAAGTAGGCCCCGTGGCCCGCGTGGTCACCGAAGGTGTGCCCGCGAGCGTCGTCTTTGTGCGCGGTGAGTCAAAGCGACCCGGCCCGGCCGTGCAGCCTGCGTTTCCTCGCATCGGCCTGACGACTCCGCAGTCTGAAAGGCCGGATCGCGTGGCTTTGGCGCAATGGATCACAAGTCGCGACAATGTGCTGTTTGCCCGCACAATGGCCAACCGGCTCTGGCAGCAGCACTTTGGCAAACCACTCGCCGGCAATCCAGGCGATCTCGGCCATCAAGGCGAGGCACCGACGCATCCCGAACTGCTCGATTGGCTCGCCACCGAGCTTCCGCGTCAAAACTGGAGCCTGAAAAAGCTGCACAAGCTCATCGTGATGTCGCGAACCTATCGTCAGGCTGCGCCGCAGCAGAAGCGCCTCACGGGTGAGATGCTCCGCGATGCTCTCATCGCCATCGGCAGCGGCCTGAATACGCAAACGAGCGGCCCGAGCGTGCGGCTGCCCTTGCCGAAAGAGATCAGCGATACGCTGCTCAAAAAGCAGGCCGACATCACGCCCGATACCGCGCAGCATCGCCGCCGGAGCATCTACACCTTTGCCCGTCGTAATCAGCGAAACCCGTTGTTTGAGCTCTTTGACCGTCCCGATGCACAGGCGAGCTGCAGCCGCCGAAACGAGTCCACCACCGCGCCGCAGGCCCTCACCATGCTGAACTCCGATTTCGTCCACGAAACCGCCGCAAGCCTCGCCAAACGCCTCACGAAGGCTCACGGCTCCGAAACAGAAAAAATCATCCAAGAGGCCACGCAGGTCTGTTTGTCCCGAAATACCTCCCCAACCGAAATCGAAGCTGGAAAGGCCTTCCTGGAAAAACAGATCACTTTCGCCGGCTCCTTTGAAGAGGCCGTGAAGGACTACTGCCTCGCGGTGCTGAACTCGAACGCGTTTGTGTTTGTGGACTGAAGCGGCGGTTTACTCCGCCCAGGCCTCGCGCAGCAGGCGGAGGTAGTTTCCGTGCATGATGTTGGCGATGTCCTCGGGCTTGTAGCCGCGTTTTTCGAGCATCGCAGGGATGCGAGCGAGGTCGGCGATGGTGTCGAGGTCTTCGGGCGTTTGCTCGGTGCCGTAACCGCCATCGAGATCGGTGCCGATGCCGCTGTGAAGGGCATTTCCCGCGAGCTGGCAGACGTGGTCGATGTGATCGCAGATGACCTCGAGCTTCAGCCCAGTTTCCTGCGGCGTCGTTTTGCCGCGAATCCAGCCGGGAATCATCATCCACGCATCGAGCGCCGCACCGATGACGGCTCCACGCTCGATGAGTGCTTTGATTTGATCATCGCCAAACTGCCGCGGATCGGGCACGAGGGCGCGGCAGTTGCTGTGCGAGGCCCACACGGGTCCATGATAGATGTCGAGCGCCTCCCAGAAGCTGGCATCGCTGAGGTGCGTGACATCGAGAATGATGCCGAGGCGGTCCATCTCCTGGATCAATTCCTTGCCACCGGGACGAAGCCCCGCCGTTTGATCATGCCCGTGCGCATAACGGCACACGCCATAGTGCGCGGGGCCGAGGGCGCGGAGGCCCTGCGCATACGCATCCTCCAGATGGCCTACACTGCGAATGCTATCCGCGCCTTCGAGGCTGAGGATGTAGCAGATGGGTTTCGTCTCGTCCGGGATGCTGTCATTGGTCCACAGGGCGACGGCTTCATCCAGCTCGCGGAGATTGGTGATCTGCGACATGTGCCCCGCCTCCTCCATGGCGCGATACCAGGCGAGCTGGCCCTGCGTCTCCGCCCAGGCCTGCTCGGGGGACATCCAGTTCGCGATGGGCGAGACGCCGGGCATGCAGCCGGCGAGCTGGGTGGCCACGCAGATGCCCACTTTGCCCTGACGCATCTCCGGGAAGGCTGTGGTGCCGCAGGCGCGTCCTTTGCCCGTCATGCCGGCCTCGCGGCGGCGGATCTCATGCACCGGCAGGCGCAGATCGCGGTTGAAGCCGCCAAGGGCGTTGAGAGAGAGGTCGAGGTGGGCGTCAAAGGTGAGCATGATGGTTCCAGTGTCGGGAAAACAAACGGCGACCGGGCGGCAATTGCATCAGGAAGCCTGCTCGCGGCTCAGGAATACTTCACGTCCTTGCGCGGCTCCATTTCGAAGGCCGTGCTCTCCTGCTCGGCGATGTTCGGCTTGAGCACTTCCTCGCGGTATTTGATGTAGTAGGGATCGTCCTGGCAGATGGCGAGCTTGTCCATGCTCTCGACCTCAATGTGAACGAACCACGGATAAGGGTCGGCCGGGTTCACCCGCTTGCCGGTTTTCACCGTGAGCACTTCCGGCACGCGGAGCAGCAGCACACGGGTCTGCGCCATGAGGGTTTCCAGCTTTTCAGTGGTGACCTCGGGCTTGAGCTGAAACAGGCTCAGGTAGGCGATCATGGCGAGGTCGTTGAGGAAGAGGGGGACCGGTTACGATTTCCAGTCCAGCACGCCCTTCTTCCAGGCATAGCCAAAGGCTCCCAGCAGGATAAGGGCGAACGTGAAGGCAAAGGCGAGGATCGAGGGGCCGAAGGCGGCGAGGTAGTCCTTGTAAACGATGGACCACGGATAGAGGAATACGACCTCGATGTCGAAAAGCACGAAGAGCATCGCCACGATGTAGAACTTCACGCTGAAGCGGGGCTGAGCCTCTCCCACCGGGAGCATGCCGCACTCGTAGGCGCTGTCCTTGATCTGGTTCCGTGGGGAGGATTTCCCCAGCACGGCGGAGGCGATCAGAGTGACGACCGCGAACCCGGCGGCGATGACGAATTGAATCAGGATGGGAAGGTAATTTTCCAGCATGGGGGCGGGCGAAGTGAAACGCTGCGGACGGGTAGCGAGCCGGGAAGCTGGCGTCAAATCTTGTTCACAAACAAACAGGCCGTCCGGGTCACGGACGGCCTGTTCGAGAGGAACTGGGCTTGAAAGATTAGCGGCGGGCGGCGATGGCGGCGGCATTGCGGGCAGCAATGGCGGCCTGATGAGCCTCACGAAGGCCTTCGAGGCCACGGTAGGTCTTGCCGACCTTCGCGCAGAGGCCGCGGCTGACGAGGTTTTGGAGCTTTTCGTAGCTGCGGAGACGAAGCATCTCCTCACCACCGCTGACGGCGTTCTTGACCTTCAAATTGTCATAAACCAAGCGGAAAAGCTGGTTGAACTCGTAGGTTTCCTGGCTGGAAAGGACATTGACCAGTTCATCTGTCACATGGTCGGGGACTCGGCGGGAGAAACGTGTCTTGCGTGCAGGAGCAGTAGTAGTCGTGGTAGCCATAGGAGACTATATACTAACATCACTCTGCCACCTTTGCGACGGTTTTGTGAGAATATTAGCCTCACGCCCCATCGAGAATGAGCAGAAATGGCAAATCGAATCTTGACTTGTGAATAAGTTGCCCCGGCAGCAGCCTGCCAACAATTACTTCTTGGCGATCTTGTAAAGGGCTCCAGCGGAACGGATGAACAGCGCCCCATCGGCCACGACGGGGGAGGAAGTGATGAGCTCGGGAAGCACGTTGGTGCCGAGGACTTCGAATTTTTCGGGGCTGGCCTTCACGAGGTAGCACTGGCCGGGGTCGTTGCAGATGAGGAGCTTGTCACCGAGGACGATGGGGCTGGGGAGGAAGCGGCCTTGGAGGCGATCTTCCCAGAGGTCCTTGCCGGTCTTTGCGTCGGTGGCGGAGAGGATGCCGCCGCGGGTGATCTGGTAGTAGGTGCCATTCAGCAGCACGGGGCAGGCCTCGCTGGCGTTGCGCTTGTCCTTGTCCGTCTCGGCCTGGACCTTGAGGGTCAGCTCGTCCACCTTGGCGTTGCAGTACGAGCCCAGATTGAACTGACCCGCACCCTTGTCATCCACACAGCGCATGATGGCATTCAGCACGTTGTGAGCGTCGTAGGTGGATGCCGTCCAACCGAGCATGTAGAAGCTGGTGTCACGCCGCAGCACCTTCGGGAAATACGTGCCTTTTGTCTCTGCCTGGAGGTTGACCTTGACGTTGATGCGCGCGAGGTTGGCCGACACAGCCTGGCAGATCGCCGCGTCGTTGACGTAGCGGTCGTTCGGGCAGTTCATGCCGACCTCGAAGCCGTTCGG
>CALMTT010000740.1 GCA_937872615.1 uncultured Verrucomicrobiaceae bacterium
ATTGCGGATGACGGCCTTGCCCTTCGCATCGCGAAAGATCACCCGCGTTCGCGGAGCGATCGGCGGCTCGCCGCGTGTCACCGCATCGGCGTCGTCGCCAGCGGCGGCTTTCACGGGCTGCGGATCATTCCAATGCGGCAGCAGGATGCGGTAACTCGTCTTTTCAGCCACATCACAGGCCAGTGTGATGGCACCGGTGCCGCCTGCAGGCACCTGCACGCGAGCGTGACCGTCTTCAAAGCTCAGCACCGCACCGCCGGTCGCGTTCCAGCGCAGTTTCTCGGCGTTTTGACCGGAAAAATCGCCGTGCGGGAAAATCCGCGTCTTTTTGGCGATGCCGTCATTTTGCGCCAAAACCCTCGCAAGCTGTGAAAGCGGTCCGCGAGGCGAAATCGCCTCCGTTTCGGCCTTGTCGCCCAAATCGAGATTCACACACAAACTCGGCGCATAGGCCTTCAGACGCTCGCGAACGGCCTCACGTTGGGAAATGAGCTCCAGCAGCCGTTTGGCGTCCGCGGAGCTGCTTTCAGCTTCTGTTTCGAGCCTCGCGGCAGTGTACAAACCCTTCACGGTCGTCACGATCAACTCATGCTGGTCGATGAGCCGCTGCGTGCGCTCGTTCTTCGGCAACTTGGCGATGATGGCACTCGCCTCGTCGAGCACCGGCTCATGCGCCGCGAGAATGTAAGCTGGCGAACCGAGGCCTAGATGCTTCCTCCAAGCGACACGCAACGCGGGAACACGCATGTCGAGCGGCGCATCACGGACTTTGGCGAGCCGCGACTCCAACAGCTCATAATAGGCACGCACATCCGCCGCCGCGTTGCCGTAGAGTTTGCCGAAGTAGTCCGCGATGATCGCCTCCGTGTCCGCATCGGCATCCCACATCAGTTTGGCGAGCAGCACATGCGCCGGGCCGAGTTGCTCATAGCTCTGCCCGATATACAGATAGCCGCCTTCGAGACCGACCTCCGTCTCGGCACGGATTTTTTCGATCAAATGCCGCGTCACCGGCGCGATGAGATTCAGCGAGGAGTCCGGCGAGTAGTAGATGTCATACTTCGCGAGATGTCTGGCCCCGCTGCGCCACTGCTTTTCCATCTCACGCTCCTGCGGCCAGCCTGTGCCTTGGTGAAAGGCCGAGTTCGTGGCATGAACGAGGTAGAGGCTGTCATGCGGCTTCACATTCACCGGCGGCTCGCGGTAGAAGCTGTAGGCGTAGGCGCCGAGCAGCTTCGTGGGATGCACCGCGCTCACTTTTTCCGCGATGGCATTGTAAAAGGTGACGAGCCGGTCGGTGAGGATCGGTTTGCCATCGGCACGCACCCCGTTGTCGAGAGCGCGGCACTTCGAGCAGGTGCAGAAGCCGCCGCCATCATTGGGCGACACGGAAAACATGTCCCGCTCCGGGTGCTCGCTGAAGTAAGTGATCGCCGCGTCCGCGAAGAGCTGGATCACTTCCGCGTTCGTCGTGCAAACCTGGCCGCCGTGATGCTCCAGATAGTATTCAGGCTTTCGCACGCCATCGATCTCCGCGAACCACTCCGGGTGCTCTTGGCCAAACTTCTCCACCGGTGCGATCTGATGCCACGAGTGGCTGTGCGTGACCGTGTGGCTGTGCCCCAGCCGCAAGCGTCGAGCGAACATGTCATCCCCGCACTTCCCCTCCGGTGAATACGCGAGCCAGCGATACCGCCACTCCGGCTCCGCCGCGATGTCGAGGTCGGGCACGAGGATGGTTTCATGCTTCGGCACGATGGTGCCCGCTTTGTCATGCCAGAAGAAGCGCACACCGGCGCAGCGCTCCAGAAAGTCGATCACGCCGCTGAAAGTGCCCGTCTGCGTGCTGCTGGTTCGCTTTGGCTCCAGCGATCCGCGATGCACATCCACACCGACGATGTGAATGTCATCGCCCACTGTCTTCAAATGATAGCCTTCTGCCTTCAAGCCCTCTGTCGTGATGCCAGCGGCACCGCTCCAGGCATTCGGACCGAGGAAGAGATGCCTCTTTCCCGCCGATGGTGCCGTGGCGAGCGGTAGTTCCATGCTTGTGGAGGCTTTGAGCCAGGTGCGCAGCTCCTTCGCCGCCAGCATCGTCGCTGGATTGGCATCCGCAGCCGTGACGATCTCATAATCGCCGCCGAGACTGCGATCCGCGCCGTGGGCAGAGGCGGCGAGCATGGCAAGGAGCAGGAAAAGGCGGCGCATAAGGCGCAAAGCCTGCCTCACAGGCTCCGTTTTGACAATCCATCATGCGCACTGCTTTCTGCTGCCTTCTCCTGGCCACATCCGTTCTCGCTGAAATCCATGTCTCGACCGATTTTGAGGGCGGCAATGCCGAGGTGGTGACGCTCGATCAAACTACGCAAACACTGCGCATCATGCCGAAGCTCCATGAAGGCCGCGGCTGGCCGTGCTGGTGGTATTTCAAAGTCGATGGCTTGAAGCCGGGCGAGTCCTTCACGCTCGAGGTGCAGGCGCAGACGAAGCCCTTTCGCGATTCACAGGTGCTCGCCGCCGCGTGGTGCCAGCCGAAGCATGCCTGGCTCAGCAGCGATGGCGAAACGTGGTCGCCGAGTGATGCTGGCACGCTCAGTGCCGACAAGGTCATGCGCTACACCTTGAAGCCCGCGACAGCCTCGCTCCGCCTCGCGTGGGGACCTCCGTTTGTGCCGGGCGACGCCGAGAAGCTGCTCACCGAGATCGCCTCGAAGCTGCCGGACTCGAAACGCTTCGAACTCGCTAAGACACGCGATGGCCGCCCGGTGAACGGCATCCGCATTGGCGATGAAAATGCGCCGCATCAGGTCTGGGTCGGCTCGCGGCATCACGCTTGGGAGGCCGGCGGCAGCCAGGTGGGCCGTGGCTTCATCCGATGGTATGCCAGCGACGAGGCGAAGGCGCTGCGGGCCAAAACCTGCCTGCATTACATTCCCATCATGGACGTGGACAACGCCGCCATCGGTGCCGGTGGCAAAGAAGCCATGCCACGCGATCACAATCGGGACTGGGCCGACGAGCCAATCTATCCCGAGGTCGCCGCCGCTCAGAAAAGAATCGCCGAGATTCACCAAAAGCACGGCCTTGATGCCTACATCGATCTGCACAATCCCGGCGCGAATGATGGCATCTTTTTCTTCGGCCCCTTCGCCTTCGAGCGCATGACCGGCATCCAGCAGCGCAATTACAAGCGTTGGATGGAGCTTGCCGCCGCGAACATCACCACGCCGCGACCGGTGGAGCCGAAGTATCGCTTTGCCACCTATGTGAAGACCGAGGAGGAACGTGCCCGCATGAGCAGCGGCTGGGTGCGGAATCACACCAGCGATTTCACGCTCTCCGTCACCCTCGAAACCGGCTGGAACAGCCCGCTCATGTCCGTCGAAGGCTACTCGAACATCGGCGCGGGCCTTGGCCATGCGCTGGCGGCCTATCTCGCGGAAAATCCGCGGCGGGAATGAAGGCGGATTAGTGCTGGAAAAGGCCTCACGTCTCGCCCACTTACGCCGCCCATGACTTTCACCCGATCCATCACGCTTGCCGCCCTTTCCGCGACGTTCGCAGGGGCGCAGTCAGCGCCTGATCTCGCGAACCCGCCGGGCAAGCCCACGCTGGAGCAACTGAAGTCCGCGGCAGTCGATGCGGAGACTCGCCTGCCTGCGGCGGCCGCGGCAGCGAAAGGCTACTTTCAAATCACCGACGCGCAGCGTGACCGCCTCTCGCGTTTTCTTCCACGCACCCTTTTGAAGCTCACTCGCCGCGAGCGTGTGCACATCGTGGTAATCGGTGATGGCATGCTCGATGCCCCGGCGACGACAGGTGGCATCGATCCGCTGCTGAAAAGTTTTCCCGGTGTGTTTGCGAGGCTGCTGGCGAACCAGTTCTACTTCACCGGTGATGTCCGCGTGGTGCGCCAGGATTCCACGTTCGCCTCGAAAGAACGCCCGGTGATGGGCCCTGAGATCGTGCTGCAACCCGTGGCAGCCTCGAGCATGGTGCAGGCCATGACCGCGCTGACCAGCGAGGGCTTTCAAGGCACGCCGGATGTCGTTTTGCTAGCCTTGGGATTTGAAGACGGCATCTCCGGCACACCGCTCGCGGATGTGGAAAGCAATCTTCGTGGTGTGATCGGCGCGGCAAAGGCCAGGAAGGTCGAGGTGATCGTCGCAGGACCGATGTTGCAGGCCTCGGAGCCCGCGGAGACCAGCCTGGGCCTCACACGCGGCGTGGCGAGCGTGATTCGTGAAGTGTGCTCGGATGAAAAAGTACTCTTCTCCGATCTTGGCGATCTCGCGCGACTCATCGCTCCGCCTTCGGAGCTCGCGGAGGGTTATCAAAGCTTTCCCGTGCTGGCACGTCAGTATCAATCGCGACTCATCGCGGAGCCTGATGGCGTCGTCTCGCCGGCCTCGAATGAGCTGCACGTGGCGATGGGCGGCATCTTGTTTGAAGACGTGATGGATGGCGTGCCCGCGGTGCCATGGACACTTGAAAAAGTGAGCAGCAAACCCGGCGAGCCCGGCAAGCAGCATCTCAGCGCCGAGGTGCGCAACATCGGCAAGACACCGCTGCGCCTTACCCTGCTGCCGCTTCCCACCGCGGCGGGCAAGCCGCAGGATGCGAGCCCCGAGGTCACGCTCGCACCCGGCAGCAGCCAGACGGTTGAGATCGTTTATGCACTGAGCCCCTCCTTCATGGAAGAAGAGCTGCACGTGCCGCTGCTGATCATCTCTGGCAGCACCTCACGCATCGAGGACCTCACCGTGCCGGTGCTTCCGGCTGGCGTGACGGTGGGCACACGCACCACCTTCAACCACGAGGGCATCTTCAACCCCGGTCTTCAGATCACGAATCACGGCACGCAGAAGCTCGCTGGCTCCTGGACGGTGGCTTTCAAAGACCAGCAAGCCTCCGGCAAGTTCGACATCGAGCCCGAAGGCCGCGACACGCCCGTTTTGAAGCTCGACCTCGGTTTGAAGGCTGATGCGCCCGTTCGCCAAAAAGTGCCGCTGAAGCTCCAACTGGACCTCAATGGCCAAAAACGCGAATTCAGCCGCCAGGTCGAGATCGTGCGGAATTTGGGATTGAAGCAGGCGGTGCCTCTTTACGCCACCGATGGCAAGGAAAGCCCCGTGAAGCTCCAGTTTGATGCCGATGGCCAGAAGCTTTTCGTGATCTGTGACCTGCATGGCCTTGATCTCGTCGATGCTGGCGGACGTGCGTTTGATGCCACGCTGCAACTCGATGCCCGCCGCTATGGCCAACGCCTCACACCGGGTGCGGTCGATGGCATCCGCATTCACGGCCGTGCGGGCGATGGTGACGCTACGGTCGAAAAACTTGCCGCGTGGGCCTTTGGCACCGGTTACGCCGCCGAATTCGATGAGAAGGAGATCAAAGCCACGCTCAGCAGCACGCCGGACGGCCTGCGCCGCCTCACCATCTCCCTGCCTCGCAGCTATCTCTACGATCACGAGTGGGCGCTGAACAATGGCAACAGCCAGCTTGGTGTGAATTTCACGCTCCGCGCCGCCGGGCGGACGCTCTTCCTCACTAGCAGCGAGCGTCATCCCGATGATGCGGAGTCCCTCACGGTGCTGGAACTCACCGACAAGCCGACGCTGCGTGCCACGGTGAAGGTCGAATAGCCTTCTTACTTCTTCGGCCGTACCTTGATTTCCACGCGGCGGTTCATGCCCTGCTGCTCCACGGTGCCATTCACATCGACGATGGGCTTCGACTTGCCCATCCCGACCGCACGAATGCGATCATCACCGAGTCCGAGGGACTCTTGGAGCCACAAAACGACCGCCTGAGCACGACGCATGCTGAGCGCAAGGTTGAATTCCTCACCACCAAAGCTGTCGGTGTGACCTTCGATGATGAAGAGCGAGTCTGGATTCTTTTGAATGAGGAAACCGAGCTTCATCAAGCTGAGGCGGGCCCCTTCGGCGAGCTGATCGCTGCCATATTCGAAGAGCAAATCGGTGGGCATCAAGATGGGAGCGGTGCTGCCACCGACCTTTCCACCGCCACTGCCGCTGAGCAGCTCATCGAGATTGCTAAAGCCTTTCACCTTGGCGCTGGCCGCGGTGGCCGTTCCTTGGCTTTTCACGGCATCGAGCAGTCCTGTGTCCATCTCGCCGCCCGGGCCGGGATCGAGAGCACCAGAGTCGAGGAGCATCTGTTTTTCAGACACGGGCTTCATCAGCACCTCACGCTTCACGCTTGCCATCTCAGCAGCGAGATCCGGTGCGGTCATGGGCGCAAATGGTACTGACGGCCCTGCCGGGTGCTCACATCGACGGTTCGGTCTCCGACATGCACGTTCAGAAACTCGT
>CALMTT010000741.1 GCA_937872615.1 uncultured Verrucomicrobiaceae bacterium
TGAAGTGGGATTTGCTGCGGCGGCTGGCCTCGTGGAGGGCGCGGGCGACCATGTGCTTGCCGGTGCCGAACTCGCCTTCTAGCAAAACGGGACTGTCGTTGTTGGCGACGCGTCGCACGATGTCGAAAATGCGCTGGATGGCCTCGCTGTGGCCGATCAGTTTTGAGGAGCTGGAAACATGGCGCAACAGGCTCGGCGACGAGGCGGAGGGAAGCGTCGGGGCGGCGGCTCCAGCAGGCTGGCCATTGCGCTGGAGGGCCTGGTTGACCGTCTTGATGAGGTCGCCGAGGTCGAAGGGCTTGGTGAGGTAATCGAAGGCACCGAGGCGCATGGCTTCGACGGCCGTTTCGACGCTGCCGTGGCCGGTGACCATGATGACGGCGGTGTTCGGGAACTGGTCCCGGCACATGCTGACGAGGTCGAGGCCGTTCACATCACCGATGCGGAGGTCCACGATGACGAGTTCGGGCTGATTCGCGCGGATGGCGGCGATACCGTCGATACCGGTGGTGCAGCCAAAGACCTGATGACCGGCTGCCTTGCAGAGCTTGGTCATGAGCTCCAGGATCGCGGCTTCGTCGTCTATGATTACTAGCTTAGCCATAATTGGTCGGGTGGTTTGAGATTCAGGATTGATTATCAAAAAAGGTTAAATGACTCAAAACCGGGCGTCAAACGAGATTTTCTCGAATTTGCGAAAAGGCATCAAACGAAACTCGGGACTTTGTGACCTCCCCCGAGCCCGATTTCGCCGATCGATGGCCTCAAAGTTCCAAAAAAAGCCCGTGCGGGTCAGCTTTTCTGCTGAATTTTCATTTAAATTATAATAAATATTGTCATGGTGGTGCGATTTGTTAAATTTTCCTGAACTTAAATGACTCCCGCCTTCCATCTTCGCCGCGTTGTAGCGGTCGCTCTCCTGGCCACTGGCTGGCCGACGGCGGCTTCTGCGTATCTCGGCGGCTTTGAGGAAGACGATGGCTACCGCATCCCGCAGAACGGAATCATTTCGTCCCTCGGCTTCGCAGGCGACGCGATGTTCTATTTGAACAACAACTCGGTGAATGGCTTCACGGGGATCGTCCCGGCGAGCACCTTCCCCAACACGTTGGGAGATGCCACCCACGGGCCGGACCTGTCCCGATACAACGCCGGGGAGTATGGCACCAGTGCTGGCGGCCCTGGTGGCACCGCGACCGATATCGCGGACAACACGGGACTGTGGAAAGCAATGGTCGGCGGCAGGTTGAATGAGGATATCGGCGGCACATTAGCAAACGGCTACCAGTATCTCGGCAGCACCGGCGGGCTCGTTTTCTCCCAAAACCGCGACTACGTGCATGCGTATCGCTACACGGGAGCGCGTAGCGGGTCTCAAGTCCTCAACTTCCTGGCCCAGGACACCAATCTTCAATACGATTACTCGCTGGATAGCCGTGATTTGGGCGGCACAAACCCTTCCGCCACCCTCGCGAGCATCATCGCGATGACGTTTTGGTTTTGTCCGGCTGACACCGATGACACGGATGCGGGCAATCTGTTCGGGCTCACCCTGCGTGATGCGCTGGGGCAGTCTTTAGTGAGTGTGGGCTATACGGGGGAAAACGTGGTGCAATACCGCATGACGGGCTCTGGTGGATCGTGGATCAGCAGCGGCAGTCAGGTGGGAACCCAGGGATGGTCGGAGATGACGGTGGTGCTCAACACACAGTCCGACACGGTGAATGTCAGCGTGCGTGCCTATGATGATCTCACGGCCACGCTGGGTGCCTCGGTCTCGATTCTCACCGGGCAGAGCCTCGGGGTGGATGCTGACGCGCTCACCGACCTGCGCTGGGACCTGCGTGGTGGCACGCTGGACAATGGAGCGGTGAGCTACAAAAACTACTTCGACGATTTCGCATTCAATGTGGCCCCGGTGCCCGAGCCCGGC
>CALMTT010000742.1 GCA_937872615.1 uncultured Verrucomicrobiaceae bacterium
ACACGCTCGGCAGGCAGCGGACGCACGGCGGCGAAGGTGATGGACGGAACCAGGATCAAAAGGCCCCACACGGCGGCGAGCAGAGCTCCGAGACGTTTGCCGGCATTCAGCGGCGAGGCACGGCCGATCCACACACGCCATGCGAGCGCCAGCACGATCAGCCAGCCACCAGCGGCAGCGAGGATGGCCCACATGTTTTTACCGAGCACGAGGCTCCACTGCGCCAGCGGAGACTGCGGCGCGACGGTGAAAAAACGCAGCCGGTCATCGAGCAGGCGGAGATTTTGACGCAGCTCGCTGTTCGAGGGATCGAGCAGGGCGGCACGTTGATACCACAGCGCGGCGCGGCCCATGTCGTCCTGCTTGAATCGGGCATGGCCGAGGATGGTGAAGACCTCGGCACTGAGCGGCGGGGGTGAAAGCTTCAAAATGCGCTCGGCGGCATACTGCGCCTTGGTGAACTCGCTTTTCGAAAGGGACTCGCGGGCCTGCTGGTAGAGCTTCGCGGCCTCGTCAGGCCCGGCGGCCATCAGCGAACTGGAGGTGAAGGCGAACACAAGCAATGCCGCGGCGGCTTGCAGCAGTCCGCGGAGCTTGCCCAAGATGCCGCGGCGCTCGGCTGGCGAGAGCGGCGAGGTGTTCGAGACGGCGAAATTCTGCGCTTCATAGCGTGCCATGACCTCCCTGGCATCGTCATCGAGCGTGTCCTTGCCTTCATGTGCCCGCTGGATGAACCACGCGGCACGCTGGAGGAAGGTGCGGTCATCGATCCCGTTTTCTTCGAGACCGGTCCAGAGCTTCAAAAGCTCGCCACGAAGACCGGTGGTGAGGTTTTCGCGACGTTTGCGCATCCACGCGGCAAACGTGGCGAAGGACAGGATGAGCAGCGGGATGCCCTGCGCGGCCCAAAAGCGGCTGCTGGCAAGCACGGAGGCCTGCGGCACCGCGGAGAGCCAGCGGGGCTGCTCCGGCACACGGATGACGATGTCATTCAGGTTCGGGCGAGGCTGCAGCACGGGCGGTGGCTTGGCGGGTTCGATGGCAGCGGAGGCTCCAGGGCCGCTTTCGGTGGCAGGAGCCGTGCCGGGCTTCACATTGAGAGCCACGGGCGCGGTGTTGACGGTGACATACTTTTTCTGCGTGGGACTGAAGTAGGTGAGCTCAAACGGCGGGAGCTGTGGATGCTGCTTCTCAGGCACAAAAACCTGCGAGAAGCCAATGCGCCGCGGGCTGCCGGGCGGCAGGAAGGCAGCGAGCTGGTTCGGGTCCTGCGGGCCATCGACATTGTAGCGACGCGACGGATAAGGCCGCCAGCCTTCCGATTGCGTGAGGGCCGGCGCGTTGATGGCATCGAAATTACCGATGCCCTCGACGATGAGTTCAACCGCAAGCGGATCTCCCACCGCGAGTTCCGTGGGCGAGGCCGAGGCCTGGATGCTGAAATCACCAACCGCACCGGTGAAGCTCGCGGGCTTGCCTTCCGCGGGCAACGGCAGGGCTTTGACCTTCACCTCCTGGCTCTTCACGACTTGCTTGCGAGGCTCGCCCATGCCCATCATGGCACCGAAGGGAAAGCCGGGCATGCGCTGGCGATCATCCATGACCTCGTAAACCAGCTCGACACTGGCCGGCCCCACCTTCAAATCACCTGCCTGCAGCGGCGAGAGCGTGGTGCGATAGGTGTAAACGATGTAACCGACACCGTTGATGACCGTCTCGCTCTGTTCAGCGTTCTGCGGGAACCGTGCGACGGCAAAATCACTCTTTGTCACATCAATAAGACCGACACGGCGCAAGGCCACACGACGCGGAATGTAGAGGCTGGCGCTCAACGGCACGACCTCGCCCTGATACAGCTCCGTTTTGCCCACTTCGATCTGGAAGAGCGGCGTGGTCAATTCATCACCTTGAGGCGCGGCCGGGCTGGCCGGAGCCTCGGTGACGATGAATTTCACCTCGTTGGTCTTCACCGTCTGGCCGTCGATGAGCAGATCCTGTGGCGGGATGGTGTACTCGCCCGGCTCCGTGCCGGCGATCTGCCAGGTGAGGTTCATCGACATGCGGGGGACGCCGTTGTCGATCACCACATTCTGCGACTGCTGAAGAGCGGAATTCATCCCGATCTGCGCCGGAAGACGGAGCTGAGGGACCGTCTGCAACTGGCCGTTTTGCACCGTGATGACGTAGTTCACGATCTGGTTCGTCTGTGCCGTGGAAGGCTGCACATAGGCTCGCACGGTGGCGGCAGCGGCAGGCATTGAAAAGCCGAGCAGGAGAGCGAAGAGGAGGCGGAAAGGCATTCGGGGAAAAGATGAAGAATGAAAGACAAACGACGGCGCTGGCTCACCAGTCCTTCCGGTTGGGTGGCGGGATCGTCTGGCGGTTGCCCATCGGGATGCCGGTGATCTCGTCCATGTATTGGCGGAGCAGCCCCTCGGCCTCGCCGGGTGTGTAACCCGTGGCGGCATTCCGGCGGCCTTTGCGCTCCTGCTCAGCGCCTTCACCCTTTTTGTCACCACCGGCGACTTCTTGGCGCTTTTGCTCGCCATCCTTGCCCTCACCCTCCTTCTCCTCGCCTTCGCCGCCCTGACCGCTGGGATCTTTTTTCTCGCCATCCTTGCCACCGGCGGCCTGAAGGCGTCCCTGGGGCAGGTTCTTGGCGTCTTTGCCGCCGATGCCATCGTCATCGCCCTTCTTCTCGCCGGTCTGCTTGGACTTCTGAGCTTCGCCATCGCCTTGATCGCCGCTCTGCTGGCCTTCCTGGCCCTCTTGCCCCTCCTGTCCTTCGCCTTGCTCGCCTTTCTGACCTTGCTGGCCCTTTTCGCCCTGCTGGCCTTTCTGACCTTGGTTGCCCTGTTGTTGCTGCTTTTGCATCTCATCGAGCTGCTTGCGCAGCAGCTCCAGCATGCTGGCGACGTGATCGCGGTTCTCCTTGAGCTCCTTGTTGTTCGGATCGAGCTCCAAGGCGGCATTGAAGTGCTTCAAAGCATCCATCCAGCGCTGCAGCGTGATCTTCGGCTGCTTCGCCAGGCCGCGTGAGCCCTGATCATAAAGCGTGTGACCCAGCCCGCGGTGCGCCCGCGTGCGCAGGCCCTTGTCACCCGAGTGCAGCGCATCGCTGAAATGACGCACGGAGCCGTCGTAATCGGTGAGTTGATGCTCGGCGAGGGCGAGGCCGTAGTTCAGCTCCGGCAGCGTGGCTGGCGGGAGACTGCCGTTTTCGAGCAGCTTGCTGTAAAGGTCACGCGCCTTCTCATAGTCCTTCTCCTCCAGGGCCTGATGCGCCTCCTCCGGCGAGGCACCACGCTGACGCACAAAGGCCGCCAGCGAGCCGGCGTCCGCATTCACACTGCTGAGGGCGAGCGCCGCCAGCACACCCGCGGCCAGCGAAGGCCGTGGCTTGCGGCGCGGGAGGGAGCTGAGAATCCAGGCGATCATGAGCCAGAATATAGCGAAGCCCAGCGGCCACGCAAAACGCTCAATCGGCTTTGAGAGGCTCCGCGTGGCGTTTTCCTGCTCGCGCAGGCGGGCGATGATCGGGGCGATGGCATCGCGGCTTAGCGGCTGCGTGCCCAGCTTGATGAAGCGGCCGCCGGTGGCGCTGGCGAGCTGCTGCAGCACGCCCTTTTCGAGCTTCGAGCGGACGACGTTGTTGTTCTCGTCACGGACGTAGTCCCCGGGCACGTTTGGATCGGGGATCAAAGTGCCACCCTCGGTGCCCACGCCTACAGTGATGACGGATACCTGCGCTTCGGTGAGCTTTTGAATCGCACCGGTGAGGCTGGCATCGGCATCGCCACCATCCGAGAAGATGATGAGCACGAAATTGCTCTTCGGCAGCGGCTTGATCGCACGCAGCGTGACATCCAGCAGGTCGCCCAGATTGCTGCCGCCCCACTCGATCACCGTGTGGTCAAACGATTGGAGCGACTCGAGAATGGCCTCGTGGTCCGTCGTGAGCGGTGCCTGGAGGTAGGCGCGGCCAGCGAAGGCCAGCAGGCCGATGCGTTCACCCTTCAGCTCCATGATCAAGTCATGCGCGGCCAGCTTTTCCCGCGTCAGACGGTCCGGCGCCACATCGCGGGCCAGCATTGAGCGGGAGGTGTCGAGCGCGATGAAGATGTTCCGGCCCTTGT
>CALMTT010000743.1 GCA_937872615.1 uncultured Verrucomicrobiaceae bacterium
AGGTCCGGCGACGGCGCGGCGAATGATCAGGCGCTGGCGGCGGCCTTCTTGGCGGTCGATTTGCGTTTGGGCATGTGACGGGAGTGTGGTTTGCGACTGGCGCGGCCGACACTAACGTCCTCGCTGCCGGTGGCAAGACCAAAGGCAGCTTGATGGTCAATTGAGCACAACCAAAATCCCACTCCGGGGACGGCTCACTTCGTCTCGCGGAACTTCACCTTCCTCCAGCGCACGCTGTAGGGGCCGGAGCCCTTCTTGATGCCGTGGACTTGGAAGCCGATGTAGCCCTCGGGATCGCCGGGTTGGGTGAAATCGGCCGCGGCCACGCCGTTGACGAAGCTCTGGTAGTGATCGCCCTTCACGACGATGCGGTAGTGGTTCCACTCGCCCTTCTTGAAAGCGGCTTTGGCGGCATCCGTCCGCACAGACTCGGTTTTCGTCAAAATGCTCCACCAGGTGCCTCGGCGGGCCTCGTCGTAAAAATCACCCGCGGTGCCGTTGATAGCGATTTCGCACTGAGGGCCAAAAAGGCGGCCAGCAGGCAGCGGTTTGCCGCCTTTGGCACCTTCGGGGACCGGATCGCCCTCTTTCGCAATGTGGCTGCGCACCTGCACGCCGGAATTCAGCTCGTCATCGACCTTCACCTCGAACTCGAGCTCGAAGTCCTTGAACGGCCCGATGGCAAGGAAGGTGTTCGGGCTGCCATCAACCGTAGTGCCGACGAGCACGCCGTCCTCCACCTTATAAGTCGCGGTGCCGCTGATGATCTGGCCGCCATTCAGCGTGCCATCGGCGAACCAGTTTTGCCATTCTCCCTCGGCGGCGAAGGCATTGAAGGAGGTGAGTCCGGCGGCAAAGACCGCCAAGGAGGCAGCGGAGGCGAGGAAGAGGCGTTTCATGGTGGAAAAGGGGCTGCCAACAACGCCGCGAAGACGCGATTTCCATCGCGAGAAGTCAGATGTTTAAGAAAAGCTAAACAAAAGGGCGGATTTTAACCCGATAAAAACCCCAAAAGAATCAGATCGAAACTTGACCTTCAGGCCAAGCTCGAATTAAAATGGCATTATTATTCGGTTTTTACTCGCCTAAAACATGGCACGGCCCTCCAACAACTTCGAGTCTTCCCCGGTGACGGTGGCTTTCACGCCCCAGATCCGGCAGTACCTCGATGACCTGACACTGAAGGGCACCTTCGGCGGCAGCCCGGCGGACGCCGTGCGGATGATTGTGAATAACGCGATCGAAAACATGCTGAACAACGGCGCTCTGGACCGCCGGAAATGGATCATGAACGACGGCAAGCTCGTGCTCGCCACCAACTAAGATTTAACCACCTCACGCCATGCCTGCGCAAGCCGAACTTCAAGCCAACGCCAGTGTTTTCGGAGTCATCGCCGAGGTCAAAATGACCGAGCGACCCACCCGCAACGAGCCCGTGAACGAAACGCAGCTCGAAGTCCTCGCCTACGAGATCGCCCGCTACATGCCCGCCCTCGCCCGGCAGCTCGCTGGTGCCGGTCGTGAGCGCCTCCTGGCGGCGTGAGCACGTTTCAGGTTCCAAGTTTCAGGTTCCATGAAACTCGAAACCAGAAACTTGAAACCTTCTACCTGATGATCTCAAAGCCGCGCAGGCCATTCTCCGAGGCCACGACGCGAATTTCGCGCTCTTTGATGTGAGAGCCCAAACTGCTCTCCTGGATGCCATCGAGGAAAGCCTCCACTTCATCGAGTTCCCAGGCCTGCACATGCAGCTCGACGCGGCCATCCGGCAGGTTTTTCACCCAGCCGCACACATCGTAGCCGCGGGCGGTCTGCTTCGAGCTGAAGCGAAATCCCACGCCCTGCACTCTTCCCGAGTAAAACACACGTCTCGCCGTCATTTCGCGCCTCCTTCAAGCAAAGCGGCCAGTTCCGTCCGCGCCACGTCGCTGGCTGTGTCGAGCAGGAGAGCTCCCTGACCACCGCGATTGAGCTTCAGCATCACAAAACGATCCTGGGCGGCGAACGTGACGAATCCAGCCGCTGACTCAGGGGCCTTCTCCAGGCCGTAACGCTCCACTAGCACCTTCGTCATCGCTTTCACAAAAGCCTGCGCCGACTCCGCATCCTGAAACAGCGTCTGCCAGGCCGCGTGATGGCGTTTCGCCTCCACGCCAGCCCGCCAGGCCAGCAGGCGGTCCGCCAGCAAACCGCGAGCGCCTTCCGCCGCCTCCGCATCTTCGTTGTGAGCACGCAAAGCGGTCACGCAGGCAAATTTGCCCAGCTGATCATTCCAAAACGGCTCCACACCATTCCACGCCACCGATTTAAAACTCACCTCCACCTGCGGTCCACGCGAGGCGGCCTCCAGATACCTCTCCGGCTCGATCACCTCCGCCGTGCTGACCGGCGGCCGGCTGTAGGCCGCGTTCAACTGCGCAAACTCCCCCGCGCTGTGCAGAGACTGGGCAAATTCAAACCCACGCATGAACGGAAACATAGCCATCTCGCGCAGGAAAACCGGCAGCGGCACCTGATTCAGCGGATGATCGGGATCTTCAGCGGGAATGCCGTTCTTCGGCTCGGCCTTCGGATTTTGCAGCGAATACAAAAAGCGCGTCAGGCCCGCGTCGCCGGCCAGCAGGCTTTCACGGGCTGAGCGTTCATCGAGCGACAGCGTGCCATGCTGCGGCTGAAAAAGGATCGGGCCATACTCACGAAGCATCTGGCCAAAGGCCACCGCCAGCGGCTCATCCGGCTTTGCCGAAGGCGGCGGATCACTCTCGGGATCGACCACCAGCATCGTGTCATTCTCCTCATCATACCAGCCACCAAGCTGACGCGTGAGCAGCTTCGCCCGCAGCGGCAGTGGATCGATTTCCTGCGGGATCCAGCCCAGCGCCGCCAGCGCCCGTGCTTGCAGCGAAGCCTCATCGCCCGGCTGCAAACGACGCAACCACGCCAGCACCACCTTTTCTACCTCTGCCTCCGTCGCTGGCGATGTCACCAAAGGCAGCGCCTTGATCTGACGGAACTTCATCATCTCCACGCCCATGCCCACAAAGTCCGGCGCGATGCCATCATCCGCTGGCATCGCCGTGGGCTGGGCACCACCCTTCATCCCGAGCGTGCCGAGTTTTTGGATGAGCTGCGCATTCTCATCCTGCAGCACCTGCACCTGGCCTTGCAGATACTCATTTTGGCCCAAAAGCAGGTCGATCTGCTTCCGCAGGTCCTCCACCGATTCGCCGCCCTTGCCGCGATCACTCAAAAGCACATCCGCAGCCTCCGGCGCAGGTTTATCACCACTCAAAAAA
>CALMTT010000744.1 GCA_937872615.1 uncultured Verrucomicrobiaceae bacterium
CGGCAGGGGCTCCGCGGATGCCTTGGAGCACGCGAAAGATCTTCGTGCGGCGCATCCAGCGGCGGGCGAGGGCTTCATTGAGCGGCGGGAGGGCTAGGGCGCGGTCGCGAAGAACCTCGACGAGGGTTCCACCGGCTCCAAAGAGCAGCACAGGCCCGAACTGCGCATCATGCGTCATACCGAGGATGAGTTCGATGCCCTTGTCGCGGATCATCGGCTGCACGGTGACACCGGCGAAAGCAGCCGCGTCGTGCTTTTGCGTGGCACCTTGGCGGATGGTCTGCCAGGCGGCACGCACGGCGGCGGCATCGGAGAGGTGGAGTTGCACGCCGCCGCAATCGCTTTTGTGAGTGATGGTGGGCGAGAGCAGTTTCAGGACGACTGGATAGCCGATGGCATCGGCGGCATCGATGGCCTCGTTTTCGCTGAAAGCCTCGCGAGTGGGCACCACGGGGATGCCAGCGGCTTGGAGGAGGTTTTTGGCCTGCACCTCGTTGAGGAGGCCGGAGGCGTTCGGAAGGTCGATTTGAAGGTGATGGCCGTTTTCGGCATTCAACGCAGCCTGGGTATCACGGAGCCAATCGAGCCGTTCGCGGTGCTCGTGCATGCGCACAAAGGCCTGCGCGGCCTCGTCCGGGTAGTCGTAGGTGGGAAGGCGGGCGGCGTTGAGGATGGCGCGGCCTTCTTGCACGCTTTGAGCACCCATCCAACTGGCGAGCAGCGGCTTTGGCGATGCTTTCGAGAGCGTGGCGACCTCGCGAGCAATCTCTGCCGGATGCGTCATGGCCTGCGGCGTGAGCACGGCGAGCACACCGTCCACGTTTTCATCGGCGGCGACGAGTTGCAGCGCCTTCGCGTAGCGCGAAGCATCGGCATCGCCGAGCACATCGACGGGGTTTTGATGGCTCCAAGCGGCGGGGAGGATGGCATTGAGAGCCACTAAAGTAGGCGCTGAAAGCTCTGCCAGCGATCCACCGCCGAGCACGACGGCATCCGTGGCGAGGGCACCGGGTCCGCCGGCATTTGTCACGATGGCAAGTCGCGGACCGGCAGGCAGAGGCTGCTTCGAAAGCACTTCAGCCATGTCGAAAAGCTCCTCAATGGTATCCACGCGTAGCACGCCGTTTTGCCGCAGCGCGGCATCGAGCACGTCATCGCTGCCGGTCATCGCCCCAGTGTGCGACGCGGCGGCACGCGATGCTTCGGCGGTGCGCCCCACCTTGATCACGACGATGGGCTTGCGCTCCGCGACCTCGCGGACGGCCTCCAAAAAGCCTGCGGCATCGCTGCCGACGGATTCGACATACATCACGATGCTCTCGGTGTGCGGATCATGGCCAAAGTGACGAATCAGATCGCCCCAGCCCACGTCCGCCATCGCGCCGGTGGAAACGAAGGCGCTGAAGCCCACGTTTTGCTCATGGCTCCAATCGAGGATGGCCGTGCAAAGCGCCCCGCTTTGACTCAAGAAGGCCACGCGCCCCGGCCGGGCCATGCTGGAGGCAAAAGTGGCATTCAGCCCCGCGTGCGGATTCATGAGGCCGAGGCAGTTCGGGCCGATGAGACGCGTGCCATGGCGTTTGGCAGCCTCAATTACCTCCGCTTCGATTCTTGCGCCTTCCGCGCCGGTTTCTTTAAAGCCTGCCGAGATCACCACCACGGCCTTCACACCGAGTTTTCCGGCTTCTTCGACCAATGAAGGCACCGTCGCAGCCGGAGTGACGATCACCACGAGCTCCGGCACCTCCGGCAAAGCAGAAAGCGTGGCAAACGCGGGCATGCCGAGGATGTCATCGCGCTTCGCATTCACCGCAAACACGCGGCCCTGAAACGTTCGCAGATTCTCCAGCACCGCCCGGCCCACACTGCCTTCACGGTCAGTGGCACCGACGAGGGCAAGGCTGCGGGGCTGGAAGAAGGATTCAAGAGCGCTTCCAAGCCCCTCGTTCTGGCGAACGAGCCTACTTGGCGTGTCGTAGGCGCATTCGCCAGAATGCGGAACGGGTTCGAGTTGCGAAAGAGACATCACTGCATGCTACGCGGCGAGAGAACGTGGTCATGCGCATCTTCCGCTTCGACAAGCGGCGCTCTTTCTTCACCATCTGCGGCACATTGAAGACCGAACGCACCAAGCCCGACCTCACCGCCCGCCTGCACGACGTGCCGCACGCCCCCGGCGTGTATGTCATGCGTGACCGCCTGGACCGCGTGATCTATGTCGGCAAGGCCCGCGACTTGAGAAAGCGCCTCTCGAACTACTTCCTGCCATCCGCTGCCCGCAAAGCGGATATCAAGACGCGGGCGCTCATCGCCAGCATTTGGAGCTTTGATCTTCACATCCTGCGCAGCGACACCGAGGCGCTGCTGCTCGAAGGCAAGCTCATCAAGGAATTCCGCCCGCGTTACAACATCAGCTTCCGCGATGACAAACGCTTCCTGCTCGTACGTGTTCACTTCGGCGATGAATTCCCCCGCGTCGGCCTCACACGGTTGAAGAAGGATGACGGCGCCACCTACTATGGGCCTTTTGCGCACTCCGGAGCCCTGCGCACGACCTTGAACTGGCTGAGCAAAAAGTTCGGACTCCGTGTCTGCCGTCCGCTGCGGCCGGACGAAGCGGATTACAAGCATTGCAGCAACGACATCATCAAAAACTGCTGTGCTCCATGCATCGGCCGCGTCTCCCAGGAGGAGTATCGGCAGCGGGTAAAGGACGCGTGCGAGTTCCTGCAAGGCAAGTCGAAGGACCTGCTGGCCCTTTTGGAGGACGAGATGCAGAAAGCCGCCGCGAGACTCGATTTCGAAAAAGCCGCGGAGCTTCGTGACATGCTCCAAGATATGCGCCAGACCACCGCGCCCACTCGACGCTTCGAACGCGGCTCGCGAGCACGCGTAGTCTCGACCATCGAGCCGATGGCGGATGTGCGGGAACTTCAGGACATCCTACGTCTGGAGCGTCCCCCGCTCGTCATGGAGTGCTTTGACATCGCGAACATCGGCACCGCGCACTGTGTGGCCAGCATGGTGCGTTTCAAGGACGGCGTGCCGGACAACGCGAACTATCGCCGCTACCGCATCCGTGCTGTGAGCGGTCAAAACGACTTCATCAGCATGGCGGAGGTCATCCGGCGGCGCTTCTCACGCATCCTACTGGAAGGCGCGAAGGCCGATCCTGATG